>NZ_CP077941.1:2125526-2429173 GCF_019722725.1 Vreelandella profundi | reverse complement strand
CTGCTAGTGCTAATGGCAGGGTGGCAATACACTCATCCGTGGCGCGGACGATAGCTTCTTGTTCGGCCTTGCCGGGGCGCCCCAGAACATAATTGGTCACCTGGCGTGCTTCACCAGGATGGCCGATGCCAATCCGTACGCGATGAAACTGCTTCTGATCGCCTAGTGCGCTGATAATGTCGCGCAGCCCGTTATGGCCGCCGTGCCCACCACCCGTTTTATAGCGCGCCTGACCGGGAGGCAGGTCGAGATCGTCGTGGGCGACCAGTAAATTTTCGGGAGTGAGTTTAAAAAACTGGCACAGTGCAGCCACGGCGGCGCCACTGCGATTCATAAAGGTCGCGGGATTAAGTAAATGGAGTTCATGCTCGTCCATCCGCACTTTTGCATAGTGGCCGAAAAACTTCTTTTCCGGGCGCAGTTCACCGTGGGCGCTTTGCGCAATCGCATCGACTAACCAGAAGCCGGCGTTATGTCGCGTGGCGTCATATTCAGCACCTGGGTTGCCGAGTCCAATAATGGCCTTTACCTGGCTCATCTTCCCACCTCCAAAAAATTTCCAGAAGAAATTTTCGACGTCGCGTAAGCGGCGGCCCGAAGGGCGGCTACCAGTGGTGGCTTGCCGCAAAAAAAATCAAGCGCCGAGGCGCTTGATCTTAACATCATGTCAGCATCATTAGGGCCATGCAGGCATGGCCCTAATAGAGTGCTTAACGGGGTACTTACTCGGCGCTAGAACCTGCTTCGCCTTCGCTTTCACCGGCTTCGTCTTCTTCTTCAGCACGCTCTTTCACTTTAGAGATGCTTAGCACGGCATTGTCGTGCTCTTCACCGTGAGACAGGTCAACAGAGGTGACGCCGGCCGGCAGGGTAAGATCTGACAAGTGTAGCGTCGTACCCAGCTCAACAGCCGCGATGTCGACTTCGATGAAGTCAGGCAGATCTTTCGGCAAGCAGCTGATCGCAATGTCGTTGGACAGTACGTGGAGTTCGCCGCCTTGATCTTTGATACCGACACACTTCTCTTCGCCCGTGACGTGCAGCGGCACGTTCATGGTGATTTCGTGAGTAGCATCAACGCGCAGGAAGTCAGCGTGGGTCAACAACGGCTTGAAAGGGTGGCGCTGTAGATCACGAACAACAACCTGCTCTTCTTTGCCGTCGATCATCAGTTTGATGACTGAAGAGAAGAACGTCTCGTCTTCGATCGCTTTGTAGAAAGCTGTTTTTTCTACAGAGATAGACTGCGCGCCTTTCTCGCCACCGTATACAACGGCCGGCACTTGCTGGTTCGCACGACGCAGGCGGCGGCTCGCACCTTTCCCCAGGTCGTTACGAACGCTGGCTTTTAGGATGAAATCAGACATGGAATTGCCTCTTAGTTTAAGTAAGGAAGGCGCTGTCGACCGCGACCAGATGACAGCGTTTCCGTGGCCCCAAAAGGGGGCTATATCGTCAGGCGATTAGTGGAACATCGCGCTGACGGATTCTTCGTTGCTGACGCGACGAATCGCTTCTGCGATCAGGCCGGCAACGCTCAACTGGCGAATTTTTCCGCTACGACGTGCAACGTCAGAAAGCGGGATGGTGTCGGTCACCACCACTTCATCCAGTACGGAGTTGGTAATGTTGTCGACCGCCGGGCCAGACAAAATCGGATGCGTCGCATAAGCCACAACGCGCTTGGCGCCGTGCGCTTTAAGCGCTTCACCGGCTTTGCATAGCGTGCCCGCGGTGTCGATCATATCGTCGACGACCACGCAGGTGCGGCCTTCAATCTCACCGATGATATGCATCACCTGAGCTTGGTTAGCCTGAGGGCGACGCTTGTCAATAATGGCAAGATCGGCATTTAGCTGTTTGGCGATGGCGCGAGCGCGAACAACGCCACCTACGTCAGGAGAGACTACGACTAAGTCGCTGTAATTCTGACGCTCTATGTCATCCAGCAGAATGGGTGAGCCATATACGTTGTCGACCGGTACGTCGAAGAAGCCTTGGATCTGGTCTGCGTGCAGGTCCATGGTCATCACGCGGTCAACGCCTGCTTTAACCATCATGTCGGCAACGACTTTGGCAGAAATAGGCACGCGAGCGGAGCGTACGCGACGATCCTGACGTGCATAGCCAAAGTAGGGGAGTACCGCAGTGATGCGGGCTGCTGAGGCACGACGAAGAGCGTCGACCATCAGAATCAGCTCCATTAAATTATCGTTTGTCGGTGCACAGGTGGACTGCAGAATGAAGACGTCCTTGCCACGTACGTTCTCATTGATCTCGACTGCGATTTCGCCGTCGCTAAATTGACCCACCGTGGCGTTACCCATCCGGCTGTCCAAGCTCTCGGCAATCTTTTGAGCGAGCTCGGGATTGGCGTTCCCAGTGAAAACCATCAATTTTGACACGCGCAGCCACCTTTGCAGTATTGGGGATCGGGGGAGAAAACGCTGACCAACCCTAGGTTGGCTGGAGTACCAGGATTCAAACCTGGGAATGCTGATACCCCAACAATAAACGATTGCGATGACCGGGCGCTTTCAGCGACCCAGGGCTTTCGTGAAATAGCCCAGGTCATCATGTAGGGGGGAGGTGTTGAGTCCGTGCGCTACCCATGTAGGCCAGCGTTCAGCTGACAAATGAGCGATTGCCTGTGCGGCCTGTTGCGTCTTAAACGCAGCAAACAAACAGGCACCCGTGCCGGTTAGGCGACTAGGCGCATACTGTTCGAGCCAGTCGAGCGCTTCCGCAATCGGCGGATAGCGTTTCTTTACGACGGCTTCACAGTCGTTACGCCACTCCGGCGCTCCCCCCTGCAGTGCGCGCGCCATAGTAATGGGGCGGCTGTCACGTGTCAATTGCGGGTCTTGGAAGACGCTAGGGGTAGAGACGCTAATGCCAGGATGAATAATCACGAACCACGGAGTATCAAGCGTGACCGGCGTAAGCTGTTCACCAACGCCTTCTGCCCAGGCGGTGTGCCCATGCACAAAAACCGGCACGTCGGCTCCCAGTTGTAGCCCGAGCGCTGCTAGCGTGTTAAGAGAAAAGCCTAATTGCCAAATATGATTGAGCCCCACCAAAACAGTCGCTGCGTTGGAGCTGCCGCCGCCCAGCCCACCGCCCATCGGCAGGCGCTTTTCAACGTCAAGAGTAATGCCCTGATGCGAGCCGCTATATTGCTGCAGTAGTCGCGCGGCGCGCACGATCAAATTGTCATCGTGATCAACGCCGCTAACTGCACTGGTGAGGTGGATTTCACCATCACGCCGAGGCGTAAAGGTAATATGGTCGCAGAGGTCAATAATTTGGAATAGCGTTTGCAGGCTGTGATAGCCGTCTTCACGACGGCCCACAATATGCAGCATGCGATTAAGCTTTGCCGGTGCTGGCAGCGTTAGTGGTGCGATCATTTCGGCTCTTTTAAGTGCGCTTAATTACTCGCCGGTGGCTTGCCACTGATTTACCACCAGGGTGATGCGAACGTCGTCATAGTGCATGACTAGGCGACGAGGCAGCCATAGTGAATCGACTTTCTCCCAGTCGCGATAATCGATTTCCCAGCCGTCTTGCGCCAAGTGGCTGGGAAAGCCGAATTCGTCGGTTTCTATTTGATAGCTGCCATTTTCGCCGGGTAGGCCGCGCACCCAGTCGGGCATGGCGCTGACCGGTAGTGCCCAGCCAAGCTGTTCTTCCATGAGCGCTTCGGGGGTTTCAGCTTCAAAGCGTCCGTCGCTGTTGGAAAGTGAAAAACGTCCTTCACGGCCTTCAAGCACGTTGCGCCCTCCGCCAAAAGGGCCGCTGATCAGCATGCGAAAGTAGTGGGGGTGCTGGTTCCAGTCGAGGTTGGCGCTTATGTTCTCTTCCGACGTGCGCAGACCCGTCTTGCCTACTAGTGTCCAAGTGTCAAACGCTTCTACGTCGGCCTGTTGGCGCTCCCACTGGCCGGATTGGCGGCCACTTTCATCGATTGGGCCTTGGGAGGCACACCCAGCGAGTAACAGCAGCGCCATGCCCGCCAGCCAGAGGCGTGAGGAAGGAATAGAGAGAGGGAAGCGGGATGAAAGGGACGTCATTGTCGGCATAAACAGGCTCCATGTTAAATAAGGGTAAGCGCAAGATGAAAATTTTAGCGTAAGGGGTAGAGTACCATTATTGATCACTACCCTTCTCAGTGAGCACGTTGATTTTAACGTGCCATTGATGATTTTTGTTAAGGCGTTAGCGCCGGGTGACGCTCCAGCAGCTGGTCAATTAGCGGATGCCGGTCGGTTCGTTGCATGATGTGTTGGAGAACTCGGCGCGCTTCTTCATCACGCCCTAGCGCCTGGAGTACTTCGGCTAAATGTGCCGCAACTTCTTGATCCGGCAATTGCGCGTAGGCACTTTCTAGCCAGGATAACGCTTCTTCCAGATTGCCAAGGCGGTAGTAGGCCCAACCCATGCTGTCGAGTACGGCAGGATTGCTGGGGTCCGCTTCATAGGCACGCTCAATAAGTGCAAAGGCTTCTTCTAAGCGATCGGGAAGATTCAAATCAACCAGGGTGTAACCCAGCGCATTAAGCGCTTCGGCGTTTTTTGGTTCGGTGACCAGTACCTGGCGTAAGTCGTTTTCCATGCCGGTGATATCGCCCGCCTCCCAGCGTCGCATCGCTCGCATATAAAGCAGCGCTTCGTCGTCAGGCGTTCGCGTTATTTCTCGATCTAACAGCGCAGCGGCATCCTCTCGCTGATTCGCTTCATCCAATAGCTGCACTTCGAGCATCACTAGCTCAGTGAAATAACGCTCGGAGCGCATGCGCTCAATGCGTAAAAAGGCGCGGGCATCCAGCAGGCGGTCTTCTTCAAGCAGCATTTGTGCCGCTGTCGCACGCGCGGGCATGAATTCATCGCCCTCGCTGACCTGGCGATAATAAAGCAGGGCGTTGTCGATATCGCCCTGCGCTTGGGTGATGGCGCCCAGCAGGTAATAGGCTACGTTAGGTACGTCGGGTTGGCCGATCAGTGGCTGGAGTAAACGTTGGGCGGGGGCGGGGTGGCCCTCTTCAAGATACAGCTGGGCCAGCGCTAAACGCAGCTCTTGATTGCCGCCATGGCTTTCTAGCAGCGCGTCCGTTTGAACTTCGGCAGCGCTAATATTGCTAAGCCGAATTTCCGCCTGCGCTAATAGCAAAATAAAGCGGACGTCGTCAGGTGCCAAGCTAAGACCCTGCTCGGCAGCCTGCTGAGCCGCTTTGAGATTGCCTGTCTCAAAGGCTAGCTGCGCTTTCGCCAGCCATAGCGCGGCTAACTCAGGTTCGAGCGCCTCAACTTGATCAAGCCGCTGCTGAGCGCTGGCGGTGTCGCCAAGCGCCGCCTCAATCAATGCGGTGGCCAGCACTACATCGCTATGATGCTCTAGCTGCGCGGCATTGGGTTGGGCTAAGTGGTCGCGCAGCTGCTGGGCGATTAACGTTAATGGCGCATTTTCAGCGACGGCAATCTCTGCAAATGCGGTTAAATCGCCGTGGCCGCCTGCTTCCACAATTGAAAGACGCTGGGTTAGGCTATCGAGCCAATCACCGCGCTGCAGTGAAAAAGCCGCCAGTAGGCGATTAGGCGTTTCTGCTTGAGGCGCCAGCTCGCGCCAGCGCAGAGCCGAGGCTTCTATTAAGGCGGCTTCATTGCCAAAGCGGGCGGCGAACGTTGCCCGCTCAGCGAGCGCCGGCTCTTGGTAGCGCTGCGCGGCATCAAGATAGCCTTGGCTGGCATAGCGATAGTCGCCGCGCTGACCAGCAAGCTCAGCCCCTAACAGTGCGCTGAGCCCTGCCGCATCAAGCCCGCGCGTAATGGGCGGAGCGTTGCGCATTGGGTCGTCTGTCCACGGGCCTAGCGGCCCATCCTGCGAGCTGGGTGCAGACTGGCAGGCGCTTAGCATCAGCGCAGCAGCGGTCATGGATAATAGGGTCGAACCCCTTAAAATAGAGCCCATCGATGTGGTGCCCAGTAATGTAGAGCGAAGTCGCATGCGTCTCTCAATTAAGTGGCCGAATGCTCAGCATAGCGGCTTGCCTGCCTGCGGCAAAGTGGTGTGAGCCAGATGATAGCCTGCTGTGATAGAATGTTCCTCCTTGAAAAAGTGATTGGCAATCTTTATGCCTACTGAATATGCCTCACTTAGACCATACCTAAGACTTGTTTTAGCAAGCCACAATTGACGTTACAGCTGCCTGCTTAGGCCGGCGGCTGACGAAAAGTCCGACACACTAGCGAAGACGCATAACGCATGACGCTTCTTGCCCTGGGAATAAATCATCGTACCGCCACCGTGGCCGTGCGTGAGCAGGTCGCTTTTACACCAACGCAGCTCGATGCCGCGTTGGCTGAATTGCGTGCCCTGCCACAAATTAGTGAAGCGGTCGTGCTGTCAACCTGCAATCGCACGGAGCTTTACTGTGTCACGGATGCGGCTGGCGAACAGGCAGTATTGAATTGGCTTGGGCGCTTTCATAATCTTCGCGTCGATGAGCTAACTCGCTGTGCCTACCATTATTTAGACAACGATGCGGCGCGCCATTTAATGCGCGTGGCCGTTGGCCTGGATTCTATGGTGCTGGGCGAGCCACAGATCCTGGGCCAACTGAAAGATGCCTATCAGCAGTCGCGTGAGTCTAAAGGCTTGGGCGGCGAGCTTGAGCGACTGTTTCAGCATACCTTTGCCGTCGCTAAGCAGGTGCGCACCGAGACCGGTATTGGTAAAAACCCCGTGTCGGTGGCCTATGCCGCTGTCAGCATGGCCAGCCGTATTTTTGATGATTTCAGCCGTTCACGGGCGCTATTGATTGGCGCAGGTGAAACCATCGAGCTGGTGGCTCGGCATTTACATGAGGCGGGCGTTCGTCAACTGACCGTGGCGAATCGTACTCGTGAGCGCGCCGAGCGAGTGGCAGGGCCCTTGGGCGCGTCGGCGATTACGCTGCAAGAAATTCCTGAAGCGCTTGAACATGCCGATATTGTGATCTCCTCTACCGCCTCGCCATTGCCTATTCTTGGTAAAGGCATGGTTGAGCGAGCGCTTAAAAAGCGCCGCCATCGGCCTGTTTTTATGGTGGATATTGCCGTCCCCCGGGATATTGAACCCGAAGTCGGCGATCTGGCGGATGTATTTCTCTACACCGTGGATGACTTGGAAGAAGTGATCCAAGAGAATCGTCGTCACCGCCAGGTTGCCGCGGCCCAAGCCGAATCATTAATTGAGCACGGCGTCGGGAGTTGGCAGCACGAGCGGCGCATTCGTAACGGCGGCGAGCTGATCCGTGACTATCGCCAACAGGGCGAAGCGCTGCGCGATGTTGCCCGCGACCAGGCGTTAGCGCGGCTGGCAAGTGGTGAAGATCCCGCTAAAGTCATTGAGCGCTTAGCGCACCAATTGACCAACCGTCTGCTTCATCAGCCGACACAGGCAATACGCGATGCTGCGTCTGAAGAGCACCACGAGCTGCTGAATGCGGCGACGCGGCTACTTTTGCCCGCCAAGCCCGCTTTTGAAACCACGCCTGTGCCTAACCGTCAGAAGGATGATACGCCCGCATGAAAGAGACTTTGCGCCAACGCTTAGACAGCTTTTCGGAACGCTTTGAAGAGCTGGCGATGCTGCTGTCTGATCCAGAAGTGATCAATAACCAGCAGCGTTTTCGCGACTACTCGCGTGAGTATTCCGAGCTAGAAGAGCTGGTCGCTGCCTGGCAGCAGTATCGTGACGTTGAAGCCAATATGCAGGATGCCGAGCAGCTTAGCGGCGACAGTGACGCTGATATGCGCGAACTGGCGGAGATGGAGCTAAGCGAAGGACGCGATCGGCTAGCTGAGCTGGACATTGAGTTAAAGCGTTTGCTCGTGCCTAAAGACCCTGATGATGGGCGCGGGGTGTTTTTGGAAGTGCGAGCGGGAACCGGCGGCGATGAAGCGGCTATTTTCGCTGGCGACCTATTTCGCATGTACTCCCGCTATGCCGAAAAGCGCGGCTGGCGAGTAGAAGTTGTCAGCGCTAGTCACGGCGAGCAGGGCGGTTACAAAGAGATTATCTCCCGCGTTAAAGGCGATGGCGTATACGCACAGCTGAAGTTTGAATCCGGTGCCCACCGGGTGCAGCGCGTACCCGCCACCGAATCGCAGGGGCGTATTCATACCTCTGCCTGCACGGTTGCGGTGATGCCTGAAGTCGATGAGATCGGTGATATCACGATTAATCCCGCCGATTTGAGGGTGGATACCTACCGCTCCAGTGGCGCTGGCGGTCAGCACGTTAACACCACCGACTCTGCAATTCGCATTACCCATTTACCTACCGGCGTTGTGGTGGAGTGTCAGGAAGAGCGTAGCCAACATAAAAACCGCGCCAAAGCGATGTCGCTGCTGGCGGCTAAATTGAAGCGCAATGCCGTCGATGCTCAGCATCAAACGCAGTCGGATGCGCGTCGTTCGCTGGTAGGCTCTGGGGATCGCAGTGAGCGGATTCGCACCTATAATTTTCCGCAAGGGCGTATTACGGATCACCGGATTAATCTGACGCTTTATAAGCTCAACGAAGTGGTGAGCGGCGAGCAGCTTGACGATGTCATCAGCCCGCTGATTCATGAGTATCAGGCGGAACAGCTTTCTGCTCTTCAGGACGCCTAATGCTGTTTGATGCGCTGCTTAAACAGGCAGCACAGCGCTTACAGGCGGCGGGCTCACTTTCACCGCGCGTCGATGCAGAAGTGCTGTTAAGCCACGTTATTAAACGTGATAGAACCTGGCTTTATACCTGGGGAGACCAGCGCTGCCCGGCGTGGGAGCATGCGCGTTTTGATGCCCTCGTGGCGGCACGTGCTCAAGGGACGCCCGTCGCTTACTTAATTGGCGAGCGTGAGTTCTGGGGGCTGCGCTTAGCCACCTCGCCCGATACGTTAATTCCCCGGCCCGATACCGAAACCTTAGTAGCGCTGGCGCTCAGCCGGTCGACAGCATCGGCAGGCCGCCTGCTTGATCTTGGTACGGGCACTGGCGCTATCGCGCTAGCGTTTGCCAGTGAACGGCCCGATTGGGAAGTGCTCGGCATGGATGTGCGCGCCGAAGCGGTAGCATTGGCAGCCCGTAATGCACAGGCGCTTGCGATTACCAATACCGTGTTTTGCCAAAGCGACTGGTTTAGTGCTTTAAGCACCGATGAGAAGAGCGTGGCGTCGTTCGATATGATTGTGAGCAACCCTCCTTATATCGCTGCCGATGATTCACATTTAGCGCAGGGCGATGTGCGCTTTGAGCCTCGCTCTGCGCTGGTGGCGGGGGCTGAGGGCATGGCCGATCTACTGCATCTGGTGAATACTGCTCAGCGTTATTTAGCGCCATCTGGCTGGCTACTGCTTGAGCACGGCTACACCCAGGCGGCTAAGGTGCGCGCGGCGCTCAGCAGCGCGGGCTATCAAAACGTTGAAAGTGTTTGTGACCTAGGCGGGCATGAACGCGTTACTCTTGGGCGCTTAAAATAACGGCCCGATTATTAGCAATGGATTCTGGCATGAAACCTAAAAATAGAACGCTGGACCGTATCGACCTTAAAATTTTGCGCTGCCTGCAAGAGAATGCGCGTATCTCCTACGTTGATTTAGCCTCGGAAGTGGGGTTATCCACAACGCCTTGTCTTGAGCGCGTTAAGCGGCTTGAGAAGGCCGGCATTATTCGTGGCTACCAAGCGATTCTTGATCCCCGGGCTTTAAAAGCCAACTTATTAGTCTTTGTTGAGATCAGCTTAGAAACACAGTCGCCTGCTGTTTTTGATGAGTTTCGTCGCGCTGTCGAAAAACTCCCCCAAATCCAAGAGTGTCATCTTGTTTCAGGCCAGTTCGACTACATCTTAAAATGCCGTATCCCCGAAATGTCCGCCTACCGCCAGCTATTGGGAGATGTCGTGTTAACGCTGCCGGGCGTGAAAGAATCCAAAAGCTACGTGGTGATGGAAGAGGTAAAAGAAAGCTTTAATTTACACATTCCCGCCTATGAGGAATTTGAGGATAAGTAAGCCCATGATGGATGACCAGGCGCTGCTGCGCTATAGCCGCCAGATTATGTTGCCCGAGGTGGATATTGAGGGCCAAGAGCGTCTGCAGTCGGCCCATGCCCTGATTGTTGGCGCCGGCGGCCTTGGCTCACCGGTTGCGCTTTATTTAGCCGCAGCGGGCGTGGGGAGCATCACCATTGCCGACGCTGACCATGTTGAACTTTCCAATCTTCAGCGCCAAATCGCTCACCAGCAGGCGAGTATCGGTGACAATAAAGCGCGCTCGGCTCAGGCCAGCATGCAGTCGCTTAATCCACACTGTCACGTCATCGCGTTAGACCAGCATGTAGAAGGTGACGCGCTGGAACACCTGATCGCTTCGGTGGACGTCGTGCTGGACTGCACCGATCGTTTCTCAAGCCGCTATGCCATCAATGCGGCGTCACAAAAGGCCGGTGTGCCGTTAGTTTCTGGCGCCGCCATACGATTTTCTGGCCAGCTGGCGGTGTTTGATCCGCGCCGAGCCGATTGCCCCTGCTACGCCTGCCTTTACCCGCCCGATGATAGCGGCGACGAAGCGCTCAGCTGTTCTGAAAGCGGCGTTATGGCGCCTTTGGTTGGTTTAATTGGCTGCTTCCAAGCGATTGAAGCTTTCAAGCTACTCAGCGGCGCCGGCATACCCCATCAAGGGCTTTCTACGTTTGATGGCTTGAACGGCCAATGGCGCCACTTTCAGGTTCCAAGAGACCCTGCCTGCCCGGTATGTGCATCGCTTCGGTAAGGGGCAGCCGTTGGGCTACGTTACGCGCGGGCTGAAACGCGCAGACGAACATAATCTGCCGTCCAGTTTCCTTGCCCATCACGAAGGCTGTGCTCCAGCAGCATCAAGGTATTCTCTAATACGGCTTTACGTACGTTCTCATCCAAACCATGCATAAACGGGCTGGCAAACGTTTTTAACCATCCTGCCATGCCGGTCGGTAGTGGCGTTGGGCGTGGAATCAGCGCGATACTTTCAACCTTAAAACCGGCACTTTCTAACCGCTTTGCATACTCAGCAGGGGTGGGGAAATACCATGGGTGACGGCCTTCAATGCTAATGCCGCGCAGGTGCAGCGCAGCGATCAGCGCCGTACAGATCGCCGCTACATTACCGTGGCCGCCAAATTCGGCTACAAATCGGCCTCCGGGCTTTAATGCCCGCTTGACGCCCACTAAGACCGGCTGCGGATCAAGCATCCAGTGCAGAGCCGCATTGCTGAACACGGCGTCAAATTCATGGGCAAAATCTAGCTGGTGGGCGTCAACGATTTGCGCGGTCATGCCGCGCTGACGTGTTGCATTTACCATTTCTTCTGACGCATCGATTCCTAGTACATTGGCGCCAAGCTGAACGAGACGCTCTGTTAAAGCACCATCACCACAGCCAAGATCCAAAATTCTTTCACCAGCTTGAGGCGACAAAAGCTTAAGAACGTCGCTACCTAGCTTCGGTACAAAGTCAGCATTCTCGGCATAGCCACTGGCATTCCACTTTTGGCCAGGGGCGTTTTGAGGTGTATGAGTCATGTCTTCTTTTAAGCCTCGCGATTATTTCATCAAGCGTCAGTCAGTATGCAGCATACGCTAGTCCTGCCAGGCTGTGAGATACTGTTAGCCTAGATACAGTGGTTATACCGGTAAGCGTTAATCAGAAAAGTGCTATTCAGATAAGCGAGGTTCCATGAACGACGTTATTGAACTGTTAAAATCCCACCGTTCGATCCGTAAATTTAGCGATCAACCGATTCCGCGAGAGCTGCTTTTAGAGCTGATTCAAGCGGGGCAGGGCGCGGCGACCTCCAGCCATGTTCAAGCCTATACCGTTATTCATGTGAAAAATGCCGCGAACCGCGAACAGATTGCGGAGCTGGCCGGTGGGCAAAGTTATGTGGCTACCTGCGCAGATTTTCTAGTGTTTTGTGCTGATATGAAGCGGCCCACTGAGGCGTCTGAACACACCGGTGCCAACGTCATCCGAGGCATGACCGAGCAGCTGTTGGTGGCGACGGTAGATACGGCGCTGATGGCTCAAAACGTGGCAGTAGCGGCTGAGTCTGAAGGGCTGGGCATTTGCTATATTGGTGGCATCCGCAATAACCCCCAGGCGATTAGTGATCTGCTCCGGCTGCCTGAGCACGTTTATCCAGTGTTTGGGATGTGCCTTGGCTATCCTGATCACGCACCTGACGTTAAGCCTCGCCTATCAGTGGAGGCTATTTTGAAGGAAGACTACTACACTGAAGACAGCGAGCAGGTTCACGCTTTTGACGCGACTATGCAGGCTTACTATCAAGCGCGTAGCGGCGGCAATAAAGACACTGACTGGTCGCATAATCTTAAGCCACTGTTCGATAACAAGCTGCGTCCCCATATGCGTGATTTTTTGGTCAAGCGCGGCTTTGAGATGAAGTAAGCTGTGAGGGCCTGTGGGGCGTGGCATTTTGCTGGATAAGCTGTTCGGAAAAGAGAGCGATCAACTACTTAGAGGCGCTCTCTTTTCTTGTTTTAGGAGCTCTACCGTATGCGTGTATTTTCCAACCCCGTCGGTGCTGGCTCTCTTTGGTTTGACAACCTCGCGACGGCTGACGGTACCCCCGTTGCTTATGATCCCCAGGCAAGGGCCTTTGTACCCATGCCGCCATTCTGTCTCAATCGAAATATTATCGGCTGTAATTGGATTGCACCTAAAGAAGGCGCTTTTTGCCGCTCTTGTGCGATGACGGCACTGGCACCGGATCCCAAGCTTCCCGATGCGATAGCTAACTGGGCGAAAACGGAGGCAGCTAAGCGCTGGGTGCTGGATAACTTAGGTCGCTGGCACTGGTTTCGTCCTGAAGATGCAGGCGCACCGCCGATTTTTCATCTGCTGGCAGAAGGTAAGACACCGGTGCCCATGGGGCACATAGAAGGGGTAGTGACCATCAGCGTGGCAGAGGTAGATCCCGTGTTGGTCACAACGCGTCGTGAGGCATTAGAAGAGCCGTATCGAACGATGATTGGTCATATGCGCCATGAGATATCGCACATGCTCTGGTGGCGGCTTAGTCTGCGAGAGGATTTTCTTGACGCTTTCCGCGAAACGTTCGGTGACGAGCGTCAAGACTATACGGCTGCGCTTCAGCGCCACTACAAGGAAGGCCCTCCCTTGAACTGGAAGGAGAGCTTTCTGACCACCTACGCTTCTGCGCACCCTCATGAAGACTGGGCTGAAACGGCTGCTCATCTTCTGCATTTAACCGATATAGCCGATAGCTTTGCAGCATCCAACCTTTCTTCCCCGGACCTCCCTAGCCATCAGTGGGAGCCTTATGCAGAGCCGGACGCCGAGCGTTTGATTTACGTGGCAGCGGGGCTCACTGTGGGCGTCAATCATATAAATCGCTCTATGGGCTTACCCGATCTTTACCCCTTTGTGCTGTCAGAAACCGCCCGACACAAGCTTGCCTTCGTCCATGAATGGCTGCGTCGAGGCGCCCAGGGGCTGTAAGCATATTGTTAGCCGCATTAGCTAGCTTGAATGGAGCTGTTGGGCCTTACGGCTAGCAGTTCCTTAAGCTGTGGGTCTAAGGCTTTCCTAATGTACGAATAAAATGGTATTAGATCTTTGTGCATTTCTTCTTCGGCTTTAGCGTGATCAATGTAGAAAGCGTTGCGCTTGCCATGCATTTCGATAGTTTCTCCCACTTTTATAAACTTGAAGCCAGACATGGAGAGAAGCCGTGGAAGCCGTGGCTCCATCATGGCAAAGACATGGCGCTTGTTCATTAGACCTACAAGCGAGTAGGTTGAAAGAAATAATGCAATGACGATTAAAGGGAACGTTTTTCTTTCAGCATCAGTAAACTGGTAGCCAATATCATTGAGGTCAAGCGTCTCATATTTGATGGCTTTATGGCGAAACGCTCTGGCAATAGCAAAGCGTGATATTTCACAAATGCTGTTGTAGGGCAGCATGTCTGGATGCAACGTTTTATGCGATAAGTGTTGTTCGCCAAAGTCTTGCAGAGGCAGCCTTTTTATATTGTGGTCAGTACAGGGTGCAGGGAGCACTAAACGAAGGCAGCCTGCCGCTAAGCCCGAGCGGCGATGTTCTATCAAACAGTGAATGGAGTGAGCGTCGTGAATGTCGAGCTCAATGTTGTTGCTTAACATTTCAGGTGTTTGATAGCCAATTTCCTGACAATAAACTTCATGGCGAAGTTTATATATTCGAAGCTTTTCAATATCAGTAATGGCTATTTTGAAATTAAAATCATTTTTAAAAAAGGCAAAAAGATCAGAAGCCGTAGTGCTATTACTCTCCTTTTTTTGAGTTACTTCCATCAATGATTTTCCTTGGCTAAAAGATTATTAAAATAAATTGAGTCAGGTGTTATCGCTAGTTTAAATATCTACCTGCTGACGGTTAGTCAGAGAAAGCACTGCCAATGGCGACGGGCTTACCAAGATAGAACCCCTGACCATAGGTGATGCCATAGGATTTTAATAACGGTAGCAACGCTTCTTGATCGACGAATTCAGCGATAGTTTGCTTTCCGAAACCTTTGGCTATGTCAGCAATAGCTTGGACAATGACGCGGCTATCGGGGTTGGTCAGCAAGCTACTAATAAATGAGCCGTCAATCTTGATGTAATCAATGGGCAGCTGTCCCAAATAATGGAAGCTGCTGAAGCCGACACCAAAGTCATCCAGCGCGGTGCGGCATCCCAAATCACGCACGGCTTGCAAAACACCCCGCGCAGTGGAGAAGTCGGTCACCGCCGCGGTTTCAGTCACTTCTAATATAAGATGATGTGGGTCAGCACCGCTAGTGGCCAGTTCGTCGGAAAGATACTGATTTAGTTCCTCATCGTGCAGTGACTGGCCAGAAAGGTTAACCGCCAGGGTAATACCTTGTTTCTGAAGTTGACTAAGCGCCTTCAAGCTTTGACGTAATACCCAGCGGTCAATGAGGATAATTTGACCGCTTTGTTCGGCAACGGGAATGAAGTGCGCAGGTGAAATTAGACTACCGTCCGTATCACGCATGCGTAGTAACACCTCATGGTGTTTTACGTCGTTGTCTTCTAAGCGCACAATCGGCTGTACCATCAGCTCGAAGCTGCTTTCTTCAAGCGCGTTGCGTATGCGCTCAACCCAGTAGACCCGCTCCTTCAGCTCGTCTTTAGCATTCTCCGCTTTGGATAGTAAATGCCAATGCTGGAGGCCACTTTCCTTGGCTTTATACATGGCGACGTCAGCACTCGCCATCATGTCCGCAGGTGTATGACCATGGGTGGGGAAGAGGGCAATGCCGATGCTGGCAGTAACACGGTGGCGCCGCTCTCCTGCGATGAAGCCGATATCCTCAAGCAATTGCACGATGTATTGCGCGATCTTAACGCCTTGTTCTGCGCTGGTATCTTCTAACAGTAGCGCAAACTCATCGCCGCCTAAGCGGGCAACAACGCCATGCCGACCAAGGTTGTGAAAGAGTGTCTTGGCCACTTCGCATAGCAGCTGGTCACCCACATGATGCCCGCTAAGCTCGTTAATCTCTTTAAATTGATCTAGATCCAGCAGGAGTACGGCGCCGCTAGCATACGCAGTGCGTTCAATAGCAGCGTGCAGCGCGTTTTGGAAATAGCGCCGGTTATAAAGCTCGGTGAGAGGGTCTCGTTCGGCCAGCCAAGTTAAACGCGCCTCGGCAGCTTTACGCTCCGTTATATCAAGTCCCACCGATATTCTTGGCGACGGCCCGTCGCTGCCAGCCTGCAATGGGGCGTGGTACCACGCGATGGTATGCAGGTTTTGGTCTGACGTTAGCAGCATTTTTTCCTCTTGCTGGCAAACGTTTGGTGTATGGATCAATGTTGAACTGCCAGCCTCAAAGATGTCGCCAAAATCGCGCCCAAGTAGGGAGGATTCATTGAGCCCTAGCATCTCTTGAGAATATTCATTAACCAGGCTGATACGCCCGGTGCTGTCCTGAGCAACAATAAACACTTGGGCCGTATTTAACAGGCTGTTAACAAAGTCACGTTCCTTAGCTAGCTCTTCAATACGTTCGGCTAATTGTTCACCGCGTTCCTGGACTTGCGTCTCTAGCATTTCGAGCTGATGGGAAAGTGCCAGTGTGGTGCTTTCAAGCACGTCAATTTCGTCAGGAAAACGTCGGCGTCTGTCGGGAATGGCGGCACGTATATCATTAAACCTTCCACTCGCCAGTGTTGGCAGCAGCACCGCCACCCGGCGTAGCCGAGCCATGGGTCCAAGGAGTATGAATAGCAGCAGCAACTCCGCTAAGATCCAACCAATCACGCCGACAAACAGCAGCGTGCGCGTGTCTTGATTAATAGTATCAATTTGTTCGGTAATATCGGATATCAATAAGAAGTAGCTGCTATGAATAAGGTCTGCATCTTCTTCAATATCGACGGCACTTAATTCTAAACTCCTACTCTCATTTTGAAAGATAGCCGGCGCTTTTAAAAGGCTAGGCAGCGAAACAGTCTCAGCGGCCTGTTGTAAGAGTGCCAAACTATGTTCTTGATGCGTTAGCGCTGCGATACGACCATTCCAGCGTTCTAAGTAGCGATCATCGGCAGTATCGAACTGTTCATCCGCCCCTGTGACGACCAATGCCACTTCACTACCTGAAACCTCATTGGCCTCCCTGGTCACATCGGCTAATGACCGGGTTAATACGAGCATACCGACGCTTTCACCTTCGACCAATACGGGCACGGCAGCAAACTGCTGGCAACTGATTGAGCACCGCAGCGTGGTGAGCGGTATCTCGGTATTGATCACACGCCTAACCCAGTTCGATATGGGCAGTTTGCGTTCGCTAGCCCCCATTCCCCAGCTGCCTAACACTTGACCACTGGTGTCCATAACCAGAACTTCATCAATGCCCGCCTCAAGCTGTAGCGCAGGCCATTGCGAATTTAATGCTTGGCTAACCGTTGCTGAGTCGCCAGCTTGCAGCGGAGGCCCCAGGCTTGAAGACGCTGCAGTTAATCCCGCTAATTGACGAAGATTTTCCGACGAGTGCTGCAGGGCCAAGCGAATTTCACGCTGCTGGCGTTCAAGGTGTTGATCTCGGCTTTCCTGAAATTGGCGAGTTAAATTGTCGTGGCCTAGCATGGTAAACAGTGTCACTAATGCCAGAAGCAGTAAGCTGCTTAGCGTAATGACGCGCCAAGTAAGGCTGAGTCGATGAGATTTGTGAATAGGAACGGTGGTTTTTATCACATTCAGCTTCCTAACCTAGTGAGCATGACGTTAGAAGCGAAGCGATAGTTGGAATAGGAGCATATTCCAACGACGGCTAGTCTGTGATGAATCAGGGTTATCTCGGATAGGTAACCAACCAGTGCCATCCACATGATGGTACTCGCCTGCCAGCATGATTCTTGGATGCGGGGTCCACTGAAGACCAAACGTCAGGTCATCTGCAAACTGGGTGTGGGCTGGGATGGCGCCACCGGTGCTTTCTTCAAACGCCCGCCCGCTACGATCATCGCGATTATTGGTCAAGCTGTCATACCGAGCTAACCATTGCCAGGTATTTGCAAATCGACGCGTGTATTGGATATACCAGCTTTCTCCGGTGACATCATTAACCCAAGGATTTTCTACCCCGCCAAGTTTAGTTGACCTAAGCGCGAACTCGCCGGTCAAGCTCCAAAGCTCTTCGTTGTATTGCAAGGACAAAACAGCGGGGCGGAAGCGAAAGGCAATGTCAGGCTGCTGCGGCGTGCCTGAGTCAAAGCGCGCTTTTGCTTGTGCAGCACTCAGCGCTGCAATAATACGGCCTCCGTCATGCTCATAGCGAATCTGACCAATGGCAGATTGTTTAGCATCCAAACTTCCTGGCACATTTTCTAGTCGCAGGGCGCTTTGTAAATCGTCACCCGCTTGCGCCTGGCCAATTCCTACTTGAGTGCGTACCACGCCAGCAGATAATCGTGCCTCGTGATAAAGGCTTATGCCATCACCTGAAAGCGCTAACGACCGCGTACGATCAAAATAAATGGATTGCGGCAATAATATGCTTGGGCGAGTAAAGGCTACGTCGCGTGTCTGATTATAAAACCCTAGCGGGTTTTTAAAGCGTCCTACTTGAACACCCAGTGTACGTTGTTGATTGGATATCAGTTGATAATCAATGAGGCCGTAGTCGAGCACAGGGTTTGCATCGCTAATGTCGCCACCTGCTCGGCGGCTTAGTACCTGGGCAGCAATCAGGACATTTTGATGCGGGCGTAATGATGCATTTAGGCCTACTTCAGTAAATTCCAGGCTGCCTTCATTTTCGCTACTGGGGCCAAAAAAGTTATTGTTATCAGTAACGATCAGCGCCTGGCTAAGAAAGCCATGCATCTGAAAAGTATCCAGAATGTCCTCATTGCTCTGGCTTTGAGCGGAAAGCATCAAGGCCAGCGCGCCGACTAATGCCGCGGTTGAACGGCACTCATTCCATCGAAATGACTTGGACACTATCATCCAGATACTCCCTTTCAAGATAGCCAATGGCGCCGGGCGTTGTCGCAACGCGCTCGCGCATCTCCTCCTGATCGCTTACTAGGTTGGGCGCTTGCCCGGTACCTGAAAACACCATTCGGTCCCAGGCCAGCTGGAGTTGATGTGGGTAAACGGCCAAATGTTCTTTAGCAAAGCGGGCATGCACAGGGTCGTTGTTGTTCAACACAAAGACTTGGACCGCTTGCCCGCTTGGCCATGTGCGTTGACGCATGGCGAAAATAGCGCGGGTGGTATCAGTATTAAGCCCATTAGTAGCAACATCAGGGTGTGCAACCAGAACAATAGGTGCTTCCCGCGCCATGGCACTGGTGCTCATAAATGAAATGCACACCAATACAATAGTGGTGATCACCGCTAATAAAGCTATCCGCGCGATGAAACTAATCAGGAAGGATGATGGCATTGGTATACTTGCTGCTTAAGGAATGCCAGGATCATGCACCATACAGATTCTAGCTGCACTTGATACGCGTATGATTTTATGGCGATTTCTCCCCTTTCAGCCTTTTTTAAATATCGTTTTTTATGTCGAGTGCTTAGGATATAAAGAAATGATAAGCCTCAGAAAATCATCACTGCGTCTGTGCTAAGGAATATACGCAGACACTACATCAATTCAAGAAAAATAACAGGCAGTTATGTTAATGATTGACGATCAGGCTTGATGGAGACTGTTGGATTGACTCAATGGATATCCACCGCTCGGTCACGCACATAACCGATTGAAACTGGGTGGAATTACTAATGTAGGCTCTGGCCTGGCCAATTATTATACGTTGCCTACGGCCGTTTCTATATCAAATGCTTTTAGTTAGTCGCTAAGCCCCTGTGCGACACTGTGATAAAGACTCTCTAAATAGGACGATCCACCATGTTCACCGGCCTAAGTGCGTTCCCGCTAACCCCTATGAACGAGCAGGGCATCCAAGAGCGCGAGCTGAGGTATTTAGTGGAGCACTTAGCCAACGCTGGGGTGGACTCCATTGGCGTGCTGGGATCGACCGGCAGCTATGCCTATTTAAGCCAAGTAGAGCGCGCCCGTGTGGCTCAGCTTAGCGTGGAAAGCGCCGCCAGCGTGCCGGTTGTGGTGGGTATTGGCGCGCTACGCACCCGCGATGTGTTAGCCAATGCAGAAAGTGCCCAGAAAGCAGGTGCCAGCGGCGTTCTGTTAGCCCCTGTTTCGTACCAAAAGCTTACCGATAATGAGGTTTTTGACCTTTATGAAACGGTTTGTCGTTCGCTGAGTGTGCCGCTTTGCGTGTACGACAACCCCGGCACCACGCATTTTGAATTTAGCGATGAACTGCATGGCCGTATTGCTCAGCTATCGCAGGTACATTCCATCAAGATTCCGCCCGTGGCGAGTGAAGTAGAGGTCGCTCGTGCCCGCGTTGATCGACTGCGTAAGCTGATTCCTGCCGGTGTCACCATCGGTATTAGCGGCGATCCAGTAGCTGGGGTAGGGCTAAGCGCAGGCTGCGATGCCTGGTACTCCGTTTTCGGCGGACTGTTTCCCAAGCAGGCATTGGCCATTACACGCGCCGCGCAAAAAGGCGATATGCTGCTTTTCCAAACGCTTTCAGATGCCCTTGAACCGCTATGGGCACTTTATCGCGACTATGGGGGCAGCTTGCGAGTGGCGGGGACCATTGCCGAGCTAACCGGCAAGGTGAGCCAGCCTTGCTTGCCGCAGCCGCTTAAAACGCTGCAAGGCGACAGCCGAAAAAGAGTGGAGCAGGTGCTAAAGCAGCTGGGCTTCGATTAAGACGCTATACGAATAACGCCCGGCTCAGTCGGGCCGGGCATTACGGGCATTCACATCACGCTTATTTAGTGAGTTCAAGCAGGCGGTCAGGATAGTTAGTGAACAGGCCGTTCACGCCCATTTCCATTAAGCGCCCCATCTCATCGGTTTCATTGATGGTATAGACGTGCACCCGTAGATCGTTTTCATTGGCTTGACGAATAAAGTCATCGTCAATGACTTGCTCACCTTCGTAAATGAAGTTAGTGCCAATGCCCGCTGCGTAATCCGCGACTTTCTGGAAATCTTTATCCGTGATTTCTTCTGGCCCCGGCGTTACGCCGGTCCATTCTACAAGGCGTGAAGTGTCGTCGTCGCTGGGGTAGTACCACACCAGTTGAATGAGCGGCACGTTCTCGTTTAATGCGTGTACTTTCAGCAAACTATCCTGCTCGAAAGACTGTATCAACACATGACCACTTTCAATCATGTCGTACTTTTCAAGCATGGCTACTAAGGCTTCTTCCAATCCCGGATTCAGCTGCGGCGACTTGGTTTCCAGGTAGTAGCGTGCATCGTGACCAAAGCGTTCAAATACCTCATCGAGTTTCAGTATTTGAGTGCCTTCAAATGCTTCGTCGGCTTGATCGGGATAGGCGTCGTTAAACCATGCGCCGGTGTCTAATGCCTTAAGTTCTGCCAGCGTGTGCTCGTTAATGCTGCCTTCGCCGTTACTGGTACGGCTGATATCATCATCGTGAAAGGCCACCAGCTCGCCATCGGACGTAATTTGAACATCAAGTTCTAAGTAATCAGCCCCCCATTCGCGGGCGAGTTCCAGCGCCGCCATGCTGCTCTCCGGCGCATGCCCGCTGGCGCCACGGTGAGCAATTACTTGAAAAGACTCAAGATCCTTTAGCTGCTGCTCCAGTGGCGTGATATCGGCCAGGGCGCTACCCGAAGCAAGAGCACCTGCTAAAAGACCCAGGGGCAGAGAGACGATTGCGTGACGTTGCATGACAACTCCTTTTGTTGAATGTTTGATCAATGACCCTACCGCTTTTATCGCGGCATTCCAAACCCGGCGAATTAATGAGCCCTCCGTCAAGCCGGTAATTTACTTGGGTCATGCTCAAACACGCTCTAACGGTTAGGCGAGACCAGTAAACGAGCGCCGGGGCCTTCCTCAGCCAGATGATCATCGGGATTACGCAGCGGGCAGTCGGCCAGGGAGAGACAGCCGCAGCCGATGCATCGATCCATCTGGTTGCGTAATTGCATCAGGCTTTCTATGCGCCGGTCGATTTCCGCTCGCCAGGTGGCCGTAATCGCCTGCCAATCTGACGCATTCAGCTGTCGGTCGGTGGGAATTGAGTCCAGATGCTCCTTGGTCATTGCAAGCGGGATACCGGCACGCTGTGCGATCCGAATCACCGCAATGCGCCGCAAAACGCTACGCGGATAGCGGCGCTGATTGCCGCTCGTTCGCCATGACTGGATCAAGCCCTTGGACTCGTAAAAGTGAAGGGTCGACACCCGCACGCCGCTGCGCTTGGCAACATCCCCCACCGATAGATCGATAGCCATGATATTTACACACCTCGACAATGGTTCATTGATTTTCTTTTCAGTGATCGAAATACAGTTACTTGAACAAAAAAAAAGGCTATTGACCTAAACTATAGTTGAGGTAATAGCCTATGGCAGTGGCTCTAATCGCCATATTGGACATTTTATCTATCAGATTTTAAAGAGTGATTACTGATGAAAGCTTGGTACAAGGAAGCGTTGGACACTCCTCTGCGCTGCGTCGAACGCCCTGATCCCGACATCCAGCCCGGTACCGTCATCGTGGATGTCATGGCAGTTCACGTGCCGGCTTACCTGATGGCGATGGTCGACAGCACGGACATTCCGCTGCCCGTTCCTCTGGTACTCGGCGCAGGGGGCGTTGGCGTGGTTCGTAAAAAAGCGGACGATGTCTTTAACGTGTCTGTTGGTGACGTTGTGGCGCTTGATTCCCTGGTCGAGTCCGGCGATATCGATCATCCCGAAGACGTACTGATGGGCCTTGGCGAAGTCGGTGGACGGGGTGAGGAAACCGAGGTTGTGGATGCCATGCGCACGCAGTGGCGCAACGGCACGATGGCACAGCAAGTTTTGTTTCCCAAGGAGGCAGTCACCCGGCTTCCAGGGGCCGAGCAGTATAACGATCCCGGTCGGCTCGCGTTTCTCACGTGGCTGGGAATAGCCGGGGAGGGCGTTGTGCAATCCGGTCAGCAGCCGGGCGATGTTGTCGCCATCCTAGGTGCCACTGGGCAAATGGGTGGTGCAGCTGTTCTTGTGGCACTTGCCAGAGGCGCTTCGCGCGTCATCGCGCTGGGTCGTAACGAAGCCGCTTTAGAGAAACTAGCGACGCTGGATGCTCGTGTCGTGCCCGTTCGACTGACAGGCAATATCACCGTAGACGCAGCGGCGATGTCCTGTGCGGGGGCTCCTCATGTCATTATCGATACGATGGGCGATGCCGACAGCGCCAATGCAATATTGGCAGGCTTTGAAGCCTTGCGAGATAGCGGAACCATTGTTTTGATGGGCGGAGTGCGCCGTGATGTTCCGATTCCCTATGGTGAGATTCTGCGCCGCAGGCTGACGATCCGAGGATCGCGCATGTATCGCTCTTCGACGGTTCTAGCAATCTGGAGAATGGTTGAGGCCGGCTTGATCGATCTTGATAAAGTAGGAATGGTTGAGGTAGGCATCGAAGATCCGAAGTCTGCCATCGAAAAAGCCACGAAGACGACCGGGCTGAACTTTGTCGCGCTGAAACCCTGATGCAATTAAGTGGCGGAACGTGCGCCGTTCCGCTGCTGTGTTGACCTTCTCCTATTGACGCTGAACAGCTGCTAATCTTGAGGATCGCTTTTAGACATTAAACGCTACTTACAATGAGATTTTACAATGCCCGCACGAGCAGGATGGTTATCGACCAGTATTAATTTCCTTATTGCGCTGCTGGTGGGGGTGTTGCTCGGAAGTATCGCTCAAACCCAGCTAAATTTGGCAGCGCTTCAAAACATGGGCGTGGAAATCCCAACGTTGCTTCGCTTAGAAATCACGCTTAGCGATCTAATCACCTTTGCTCCCATTTATGCGCTGCTTTTTTCTATCGGATTTTTGTTAGCCCAGGCCGCCGCCGTGTGGCTATCACGCTGGTTGGGGGGGCGGTTTCTGATGCTGCTCAGTGCGGGTGCCGCAGCGGTAGCGCTGCTGATAACGTTAAACCTCGTGGATACCTTTGCTCCCATGCCGACCTTTATTGCGGCAACGCGCAGCACTTTTGGACTAGGAATTATGCTAATAACGGCCGCGTTGGCAGGCGGATTATTCGCCGTGATGAAAGGGCGTTCGAGTCGCTTTAATGCCTCATATAACGTCGCCAGTTTAGTCGTTATGCTCGGAGTCGCAGGCTTAACATCCGAGCAGGCCGTGGCGCAGCAAGAACAGGGCAAGCCTTACCAGATTGATACAATAGCCGATGCTCTAGAGCACCCCTGGTCACTCGCTTTCCTGCCTGATGGGCGCATGCTGGTAACAGAGCGCCCCGGCCGCCTGCGATTATTAAGTGCCGAAGGTAGCACTCTTGTAGAATCGCTTAACGGCGTGCCGGACGTTTATGCCTCTGGGCAGTCTGGGCTATTTGACGTGCTGGTATCGCCCCAGTTTGAAAAGGATCAGCGGGTATATCTCAGCTATGCCTGTGGCAGCCAAGAAGCCAATCACGCCTGTCTTGCCACCGGCACATTGACAGAAACCGGACTAAACGACGTTAGCGAGGTATTTCGTGTCCAGCCCGCCAAACAGGGCAACGCCCATTTTGGTGGTCGTATGGCCTGGCTGCCAGACGGCACCTTGATTCTAACGCTGGGCGATGGCTTTGATTATCGTGAGCAAGCCCAAAATCTGCATAACCCTATCGGGAGCATTGTGCGCCTGAACCCCGATGGCAGCGTCCCGCAAGATAATCCTTTTGTGAATCGCGACGATGCCCATCCAGAAATTTACAGCTACGGGCATCGTAACGTGCAAGGGTTGGTCGTTGATGAGCAATATCAGCGGCTGATAGCCCATGAACACGGCCCGCGAGGCGGTGATGAAATTAATATCATCGAAGCGGGTGACAATTACGGCTGGCCGATTGCAACGGGCGGGTTGGACTACACCGGCGCAAGGATCACACCGTTCGCGGCCTACCCAGGCACCGTGCCACCGGTGCTGGAGTGGACGCCTTCAATTGCCCCATCCGGTATGGCGCTATACACCGGCGAGCTGTTTCCCGAATGGCAAGGTGATCTGTTAGTAGGTGCTCTTGTTAATCAAGAAGTGCGTCGAGTGCGCCTATCAGATGATGGCTCAAGCGCGGAGGATATAGAAGGCCTGTTTGGCGAACTGGAGGAGCGCATTAGAGATGTGCGCGTCGGCCCAGAAGGCGCGATCTATCTACTGACCGACAGTCCGGAGGGTAGGATTCTGCGAGTGATGCCGTCTTTATCAGGCAGTTAACGTTTATCACGATGAGGATAATCTCATGATTCATGCAGGGCATCCTCGATTTCACCGTACAGGTTGGCTGCGCGCTGTCATTTTAGATGCCGACGAGTGATATGCAAGGTGATCTGTTTTACAGGGTTGAATTGTGCCCAGATGCCTGCATTTACTAAAAAGTAACTGATTCACGAGGACTTAATATGACGACGTTAGTGATTGGTGCGAACGGACAGATTGGCAAACAGTTTTGCGAGCTGTCACAGCAGGCAGGAACGCCTATCAAGGCAATGATCCGCAGCGAAGAGCAGGCAGCCTGGTTTAGCGAGCGCGGCATTGACACCGTGATTGCCGACCTTGAAGGTGATTTCGAGCACGCTTTTGAAGGGTGTGACCAAGTTGCGTTCACCGCTGGTTCAGGGCCGCACACGGGACCAGACAAAACCCTGATGATAGACCTGTTCGGCGCGATTCGTACGGCCGATATTGCCAAGCAAAAGGGTCTTTCCCGTTACATTATGATTAGCGCTATACGCGCCGAGCAACCGCTTGAAGCGCCTGCTAAAATGCGTCCCTACATGGTCGCGAAATTCGCCGCAGATGCCCACTTGCGCAATAGCGGTCTTCCCTACGTCATTCTTAAGCCTGGACGTTTGACTGACGAAGCCGCCAGTCAGCAGTTTGCTAGCTCATTGGAGGAAGCAGGCGATAACCAAATCTCGCGTGCCAATGTGGTCCAAGCATTGCTGCACGTGGTGCAAACGGCTAGCCTGATTAATCAAGAGTACGTGCTGCTGGATGGTAAGCGCTCTATTGAAGAAATTATTGGCTAATGAGATATCAGCAGTGCTCGTAATCCAACTCTCGCTTAAGCCACTTTGCCAGCGGCTCGCTTTGGCGAGGGTGGGCTTGGCGGGGTAACCACAGGCAGAGGCGCGCAGGGGTTTCGATACCTCCCCAGGGGGCCACCAGCCTGTTACTCCTCAGATCGTCTTCCACCAATAGCCGCGGCGCAATAGCGATACCCAGTCCAGCCACTGCTGCTTCCATCAAGTAATAGAGATGATCGAAGCCTTGGCCTTCGTTTAGCGCCTGCTCCAGCTGTGACATTTCAAGACCTTGTGCCGTGGCCCATTGTGGCCAGGCCTGAGGACGGGAGGCGGTGTACAGTAGTTTGTTTGCAAAGAGTGTTTCTGGCTTGGTGGAGTCAATGTGTGACATTAGTTGAGGGCTTGCTACCGCGCAAATCTGTTCCGGCATTAGCTCGAATACCTCAACGTCTGCAGGCCAAGGGGGCTCTGCAAAAGCCAAAGTAGCGCTGGCGTCACTCTTTATACCTGGCTGCTCGCTTTCACTTACCACAACTTTGAGCTTTAGTTGGGGCAGCTCGCGGTGCAGGCGATCCAGGCGGGGGATCAGCCAGCGCGCCAGCAGGCTGCCCGGGCAGGCGAGAGTGAAGGGCGCTTCTTCCACATCATGCTTGAGCGCTGCGCAACTATCTTTCAGTCGTGTGAATGCCTCACCAACACCGGTTTGTAACCGTTCCCCGTGTTGGGTCAATGCAATGCCCCGGCCCGCTTTGGTAAAAAGCGCTACGCCAAAATGATCATCTAGGCTCTTTAGCTGGCGGCTAACTGCGCCGTGAGTAACGCTCAGCTCCCCAGCAGCGGCAGTCACACTACCCAGCCGGGCAGTGGCTTCAAAGGCGCGCAGGGCGCTAAGCGGTGGCATGCTATGTTGCATGGTATGTCCTGCTGACTGTTGACTTAAGCTCACATATTGCTGACATCTTATCGATTTTTATCCCCACCCGCTTGCGTTACTTTCACTGCATTGTTTTCACTAAACGGTTTTCACTGAACTGTTTGATAACGCATTCAGAGGTCGTGATGAATCAACCTGTAGACGTATCCAAGAGCCTGCCCGATGCCAACGGCCTGTTTGGCAGCTTCGGTGGCCGTTTCGTCGCCGAAACGCTAATGCCGCTAATTCTAGAGCTACAAGACGAATACGCCACCGCTAAAAATGACCCTAAATTCAAGCGTCAGCTGGCCTATTTTCAGAGTGACTATGTGGGGCGGCCAAGCCCGCTCTATTTCGCCGAACGGCTGACCGATCATTTCGGCGGCGCCAGCATTTATCTGAAGCGTGAAGAGCTCAACCATACCGGTGCGCACAAGATCAACAACTGCATTGGCCAGGTGCTGCTTGCCAAGCAGATGGGCAAAAAACGCATTATCGCTGAAACCGGCGCGGGCATGCATGGCGTGGCCACGGCCACCGTCGCGGCGCGCTTTGGCCTGTCATGCGTGATTTACATGGGCACCACCGACATCGAGCGCCAGCAGCCCAACGTGTTCCGCATGAAACTATTGGGGGCCGAAGTCATCCCGGTAACTTCCGGCACCGGCACGTTAAAAGACGCCATGAACGAAGCGCTGCGTGACTGGGTCACCAATGTGGATGACACCTTCTACATTATTGGCACCGTCGCCGGGCCGCATCCTTACCCCGCCATGGTGCGCGACTTCCAAGCGGTTATTGGCCACGAAACTCGCGCGCAAATGCTTGAAAAGCGGGGCCGTCTACCTGATTCGCTGGTGGCCTGTATTGGCGGTGGCTCAAACGCGATGGGACTGTTTCATCCGTTCCTCGACGAGCCTAGCGTGAAAATGATCGGTGTAGAGGCGGGAGGTAAAGGGGTTAAGAGCGGCCTGCACGCGGCTAGCCTCAACGGCGGTACCCCCGGCGTGTTGCACGGCAATCGTACCTATCTGCTACAAAACGAAGATGGCCAGATTAGCGACGCCCACTCGATTTCCGCCGGTTTAGATTACCCCGGTATTGGGCCAGAGCACGCATGGCTGCACGAGCAGGGGCGGGTCGAGTACGTTTCTGCCACCGACGACGAAGCGCTGGAAGCCTTTCAAGTGTGCTGCCGCCAGGAGGGCATTATTCCCGCGTTGGAAACCGCCCACGCCTTAGCAGAAGTAGCCAAGCGCGCGCCCACGCTGCCCCGTGACCACTTAATGGTGGTGAATTTAAGCGGCCGTGGCGATAAAGACATGATGAGCGTGGCCCACTATTTAGGAGATAAGTTCAAATGAGTACAGCACATGACAACGCGATGAGCGACGCCACGCACAAGGTTTCACGTCTTAAAGGCTGCTTTGCTGAGCTCAAGCAAGCCAATCGCCCCGCGCTGGTGAGTTATCTTACGGCCGGTGACCCGGACGCCGACACATCGCGCCGCCTGCTACACGGCTTGCCAGCTGCCGGGGTGGATATTATCGAACTGGGGATGCCGTTCAGCGACCCCATGGCCGATGGTCCCGCGATTCAAAAAGCGGCGCTGCGCGCCTTAGAAAACGGCCAAACGCAAACCAAAACGCTGGAAATGGTGCGCCGTTTCCGGGAAGAAAACAGCACCACGCCGATTGTGCTGATGGGCTACTACAACCCTATTTATTGCTATGGCGTTGAGCGCTTTCTTACGGACGCAGCGCGCGCCGGGGTGGATGGCTTGATTGTGGTCGACCTGCCCCCCGAGCATGACGACGAACTCTGCCAGCCAGCGGCGAAGCACGGCATTGATTTTATCCGCCTCGCTACGCCGACCACCGATGCCAAGCGGCTGCCCACGGTGCTGGCTAACGCGTCAGGATTTATTTACTACGTCTCAGTGGCGGGCGTGACCGGCGGCAGCGCACCGACGCCGGAGCGTTTGGAGTGCGCCGTTGCCGATCTGCGCGAGCACACGAATCTTCCTATTGCCGTTGGCTTCGGCATTCGCACGCCAGCGCAAGCGGCCGCCATTGGCCGCTACAGCGATGCGGTTGTCGTTGGCTCCGCGCTGGTCGACTGTATCGAGCATGCCAACACGCCTGATGAAGCTATTGAGCGGGTACATGGCTTAGTCAGTGAGCTGGCGGAAAGCGTCAGGTCATGCCGAGAGGTGAGTGAACCGCTAATTGGCTGATAAAGAGGCAGGCTTCGTCCCTCATCGATTAACGCTGTTTTTGCTGCTGGAATGGGTCGATGTTGCTCGTAGCCGGCTAGACGACATTCGTGCGGGTAACGTAGCTACGGTTTCAAGTGAGCAAGTTCCCGTGGTGGTTCAGCCAATAGACAACGCACCGTAGTCTGACGAATGAAAAAACAACAAACAAAGGAGCAGGCGATGAATCAGCATGAAAAGCTCAACTACGTCGAGTTCGCCGCGAAAGACTTGGCCGCGACAAAAGCATTTTTCTCTGCGGCATTTGGTTGGGAATTTGTCGATTACGGCCCTGAATACACCGCGTTTTCCAATCAGGGGCTGGATGGCGGTTTCTACCAAGCGCAGGCCTGTAACCAAAGCTCAAACGGCGGTGCGCTGCTGGTTTTCTATAGTGCGGATATTGACGCAACGCTCAGCAATGTTGAGAAGAGCGGCGGTGAAATCACACGGCCTGTTTTCGATTTTCCCGGTGGCCGCCGTTTTCACTTTCAGGAGCCCAGTGGCAACGAGTTTGCGGTTTGGTCAGAGGCGCGCACCTAATGCAGGCTGCTTAAAAAGTAGCTTAAATTCAGAAGCGCCCCAGCCGGGGCGCTTTTTTTATAGCTGGGCTGGAGCGCAGCGGTAACGCGTATCGCCTCATCAGCTCCGCATATTCAAAATAAGAATATAAAATACGATATTTATGCTTTTTTGAGATATTTTAATGCACTAATATGGTGCCTTTTTAAGGCAGGCCGCAGTGCTGCTGTGCCTCGATAGGACAATAATGGGGATGCCACTATGCCTGAGCAGGCGAGTCAGCAAGAAGAGAATCAGCTAGTACAGAGCGAGCAAGAAGGCAGCGCATACTTCAAACGCAGCATGCAGACGCGCCATTTGGTGATGCTCTCGCTGGGTGGGGTGATTGGCACCGGATTATTTCTGAGTTCCGGTTATACCGTACAGCAGGCAGGGCCTATCGGCGCGGTGCTCGCTTACTTGGTCGGTGGCATTATCGCTTGGCTAGTGATGATGTGCCTGGGCGAACTGGCGGTGCATATGCCAGATTCAGGCGCCTTCAGCGCTCATGCCAGCCGTTATATCGGCCCGGGCACCGGCTATATGGTGGCTTGGATGTACTGGCTCACCTGGACGGTGGCGTTGGGGTCAGAGTTTACCGCCGCGGCGGTGTTTATGGGCCGCTGGTTTCCCGATATCCCCGGCTGGTACTGGAGTGGCTTGTTCGCTGCGATTGTCTTTGGCGTGAACGCGTTTACCTCGCGCTTCTTTGCCGAGTCTGAGTTTTGGCTCTCATTGATCAAAGTGATCGCGGTGGTCGTATTTGTGTTGGTGGGTGCGATAGCGATTATTGGCTGGGTACCGCTGCATAATGAGGCGGGTGTTGAGGTTGCCTCGCCGGGGTTGTCGGCGCTATGGGGAGAAGGCGCCATGCCGCCCAGCCTGCTGGCTATTGGCACCACCTTGCTGGCGGTAATGTTTGCGTTTTCAGGCACTGAGCTGATTGGGGTTGCCGCTGGGGAAACCGTCGACCCCGCCCGCAATGTACCCAAGGCTATCCGCGCGACGCTGTGGCGCTTGATCCTGTTTTTCGTGGGCACCATCATCGTGATTGCGGCGCTGTTACCACAAAGCCAAGCAAGTCTTAGCGAGAGTCCCTTCGTAGCGGTTTTTCAGCGGCTTGGGGTGCCGGGCGCAGCCGATATCATGAATTTTGTCATCATTACTGCGTTGCTTTCGGCGGCCAATTCCGGGCTTTATGCTTCCTCACGCATGCTATGGACCCTCTCAGATCAGGGCACCTTACCCAAATCGCTAGGTCGAATTAACAAGCGCGGCATTCCGATGAATGCTGTATTACTCAGCATGGTGGGTGGCCTGGGGGCGCTGTTTTCCAGCGTGTATGCCGCTGAAACCGTCTACCTGGTGCTGGTTTCGATTTCCGGTTTGGCCGTGGTGGTGGTTTGGATGGCGATAGCGCTCAGCCAGTTCAATTTCCGCCGCCACTACCTGCGCGAAGGCGGGCAATTGAAGGACCTGGTGTATCGCACGCCGTTTTACCCCTGGGTGCCGTTAATCGCGTTTGCGGCCTGTCTGGCGGCGTGCATTGGCATCGCGTTTGACCCGCAGCAGCGCGTGGCGCTGTATTTCGGCGTACCGTTTATTGCGCTGTGCTATCTGGTGCACTTCGTACGCCATCGCGGGGCCGCGCAACGCCCATCGCCTTCGTTAAGCCACACTATTAAGGAAACGTCCCCATGAGTGAGTCGAATCCGATCACCGCCCTGTTGGCAGAAGTGCCCTTCATGGTCATTGACGGCGCCATGGCCACGGAGCTAGAAGCGCTCGGCTGCGATCTTAACGATGCCCTGTGGTCGGCACGTTTGTTAGCGCAGGCTCCAGAGAAGATTCGCCAAGTGCATCAGGCGTATTTTGAAGCCGGGGCCGACTGTGCCATCACCGCCAGCTATCAGGCCACGGTGCCTGGGTTTATGCAGGCAGGGATGACGGCAGAAGAGGCGCGGGAGCTAATTCAGCTTTCGGTCACGCTGGCGCAGCAGGCACGGGATTCGGTCTGGCAACCGGGTCAAACAGACCGGCCCAAACCACTGGTGGCGGCCTCCGTCGGCCCGTATGGCGCGTACCTAGCCGACGGCAGTGAATACCGAGGCGGCTATGACCTGGATCGCGCCGGGCTGGTGGCATTTCACCGCGAGCGTTTTAAGCTGTTGTTAGAGGCGGGCGCGGACCTACTCGCCGCTGAAACCCTGCCTTCCTTGGATGAAGCGCTGGCAATCACCGATTTGCTGGCCGAACACCCCGGCGCACAGGCCTGGATCACGTTCTCCGCGAAGGATGGCCAACACATCAGCGACGGCACGCCAATCGCCGAGTGTGCGGCCGCCCTGGCTGGCTGCCCAGGCGTCGCGGCCATCGGCGTGAACTGCACCGCGCTGGCCCACATCGAATCATTGATTCAGGAAATCCGCCGTGAGTGTGACCTGCCAATACTGGTCTACCCCAACTCGGGAGAAGTCTACGACGCGGTGACTAAAACCTGGCACGCCGCCGATTGCGCGCATACTGCCAGCGGGCCTTCTGGTTTGGCTCAGGGGGTTGAGCACTGGCTAGCCGCAGGCGCATCAGGCATTGGCGGGTGCTGTCGAACAGCACCCCGCGATATTCAAGCGCTGGCCCAGTGGCGGCGGTTGCGCTAGCTTATTTAATGAAGAAAACCAAGGAGCGGTATGCGCCACGCTGAGCTAAAAGACCACGATGCGCCACGCTTTACCACCCCAGCCGGAGAGATTGTCGGCTGGCGGGGCCGCGGCGTTATCCGCGCCACGGGCATTTGCTATGCCCGCACCCAGCGCTTTTGCGCCCCAAAAGATGAGCTGCCCTCAACCGCGCCCATCCAGGCCACCGATTGGTCGCCTTGCTCGCCGCAAAACATCATTCCCGAGCTAAACGCTGCGCTGGGGATTAGCGCCCAGGCGTTCTCCTCCTGCGAAGGCGAGCTGCATTTGTCGGTCACCCTGCCGGAAAACCCCTCGTCAACGCCGCGCCCCGTGATGGTCTGGATTCACGGTGGTTCTTACGTGTTTGGTGCCGGGGATCTCTCGGTGTTCGACGTACGCCCATTGGCGCTTGAGCAGGACGTAATTGTAGTGGCGGTGACGTACCGGCTTGGCCTGTTAGGCTTTCTGGGTGGCTACGCCAACCGCCCTGCGAATCTGGGCCTGCTCGATATGATCTCAGCCCTGCGCTGGGTAAACACCAATATTGCGGCCATGGGAGGCGACCCCGCCAATGTCACTCTGTTTGGCCAGTCCGCCGGGGGCGACGCGGCGGCGCATCTGATGATTGCCGAAGGCACCGAGGGGCTTTTTCAGCGCGCTATTATTCAGAGCGCGCCGCTGGGCATTAGCCGTGGCCGAGCAAAAATGAATGCCAAGATGGGCCAAAAGGCGGCCACCTTAAAAGACGATGCACCGCTTGAGGAGCTTTTGCGCGTGCAAACCCAAGTGGCGGAATCCGCTCGTGGCTTTGGCCTGAAAGCGGCCATGCCGTTTGGCACCCAGTACGGCCACTACCCGCTGCCGATTGAGGCCGATGCAGATGCGGCCTGGCGTCGTGCGGCCACAAAGATTGACCTGTTTATTGGCTACACCGCGGAAGAGAGCGCGCTGTTTTTAGTCATGTCGCCGAGCCTTACACGCCTGCGTAACACGCCCTTGGTGGGGGAGGCACTCTGCAAAGCGATGGTGGCTGTCACCACACGCAGCGTCTACATACGCGATGCGCACAAATTTGCCCGCCGCCATACGCAGGCGGGTGGGCACGCTTACCTGTATCGGCTGGACTGGTGCAAGGGCCGCTACCCGTTTGGCGCCGCCCACACGATCGACCTGCCGCTGCTACTGGGCGAGCCATCCAGCTGGAAACATGCCGATTTGGTAAAAGGCGTGGATGAGGCCACCTTGTTGGAACACGGCCAACGCCTGCGCGCCCTATGGGCTGACTTCGCGCGTACCGGCCAGCTTTCGGCTACCGGCCACATTGAGCCGCAGGTGCTTGAGTGGTGGGAGGTGGGCTAGCGCTAGCTCATCTTGGGAAACTGCGAGCCGTTTACTGTGTCAACGTGCGGCCGTGAGAGCGTTGGCCCTCGCTCTATAAAGAGAAGGTGAAAAGCCAGAACATTCTCCCGGTCAGCTTCCTCAAAGGGCTGGCTTTAGTTACCCTTGGCCCTGCCCCGGAGCATTCGCCAAGGTCACACAGGCTCGGTACCATAAGCAGCCAACCAAACCACAGCAGCCTTTATTTATGTCATGCCCACCTTGCCCAAACTGCCAATCTCAATTTGTCTATCAAGATCAACGCCTGTTCATCTGCCCTGAGTGTGCCCACGAATGGAACCCCTCTGAAGCTGAAGCGGAAGATGCCGTAACGGTAAAAGATGCCAACGGTACGCTGTTAGCGGAAGGCGATAAGGTAACGATGATCAAAGACCTCAAAGTTAAAGGCAGCTCGCTGGTACTCAAGGTAGGTACCAAAGCCGTTATCAAGCGGCTCAAAGAGGGCAAGGATCACCAGCTGGACTGCAAGGTCGATGGTGTGGGTGACATGATGGTAACCGCCCATTTTGTGAAAAAGGCCTGAACTGTTAGCCCAACGCGATAGCATCTTTCTTATACAGGCAAAAAAAGGATTACCTACTCGATGAAAGCATTTCAAATTGGCGAACAACACAGCACCAACACCTTAAGTGCCACCACACGACCAGAACCGATCGCAGGTCCTGGAGAAGCCATCATTGCGCCACGGTTAGTCAGCCTGATCAGTCGAGATATACAAATACTCGTCGGCACATACGGCCCATTACAAGACCCAAAGCGCGTGCCTGGCAGCGAAGGCGTAGGCGATGTGATTGCCGTTGGCGAAGGCGTAACAGAGATCAGCGTTGGCGACCGCGTGGTGTGTGGTCACTTTGCTAACTGGCGCGAAGGCCCGTTCAGTGCCAATATTTTCTCCCACGACATTGGCATCACCCACGATGGATGGTTAGCAGAAAAAGTTCTGCTCCCTGCCGCCTCATTGATTCGCCTTCCAGAAAGCCTTCCAGATCAAGATGCCGCCGTGCTTGCCTCCGCCGGATTAACCGCTTGGAACGCACTGGTAGAAATCTCTAAAATAAAAGCGGGCGATCTCGTGCTTTGCCTTGGTACGGGCGGCGTGTCTTTAGCCGCACTAAAAGTGGCGAAAATGCACGGTGCGCGCGTGGCGATTACCTCATCAAGTGACGAGAAACTCAGCGTTGTCCGTGAACTGGGTGCTGACATCACCATCAACTACAAGCAATACCCAGATTGGCCTGCCGAACTAATGAAGCAAACCAACAACCACGGCGCCGACATCATCGTCGAAACCGGCGGGCAAGACACCCTAGGCCACTCTGTTGAAGCAGCGGCGGTTAATGGTCGCATCGTTATCATCGGCGTCTCCCCAGGGCAGAACTCGCCGATTCCTAACTACATCGCCTTTATCCTCAAAAACATCACCATCAAAGGCATCGCCAACGGCAGCCGCGCCATGTTCGTCGACTACATCAACGCACTGGCAGCAAACGACAGCACCGCCCTAATCAGCAAAACCTTTGACTTTGACGACGCCCCAGAAGCCTACCGCTTCCAAGCTGCCGCCAAACACATCGGCAAAGTACTGATCAAATTCTAAAATTGCGCTAACAAGCTTCAAAAACAAAAAGAAGAAGCTGCTGCGAGATTTTTTATATGGCTTATTGAGTTAGCTTTTTTATTGGCTCTTCGTCGTTGGGTATAGAATTCACCCCCCTGAGTTGAGCCACCATAGTACCTTCGCGACGACAGGAGGCATGACATGGACAGCACCCCTCTCAAGACGCAGTAAGCTGAGGCTCATCTACCACCGCGTCACGTACCGTTTCAGCGAAGCTTGCCAGGGCGGGTGTCCAGGTCTCCGGTTCGGGGGCGACAAAATAGGTATCGACATTAGCGATGGACGCGGGCAGCTTCAGGGTGTGAATTGCGAACCGGTGTTGGTGGGCTTCAACTGTCCCACGGGGCAGCACCGTATAACCCATTCCCGCCGCGACACAGCCAAGCATCGCGTCCAATGACCCGAACTCAAATATCCGCCCCGCATTAACGCCATGGGAGGCCAGCAATAGCTCGATACGCTGGCGGTAGCTACACCCCTGACGAAATGCCATAAAGGCAGAGGTCAGCAGCTGTTGTGAAGAGGGCATCGTCGACATCGGCGTTGAGCCGACCAGCACAAGCTGCTCGCTGAACGCTTTGAGCAAGTGATAGCGACTATGCTCAAGCCGCCCGGCCACAAACACACAGTCCACCTGCCCGTTTAGCAACAGCTCGACCAATTCTGCCGTTGGCCCGGTCTTTAGCTGGATATCAACGTCAGGCTGCGCGGCGTGGTAAGCCGCCAGTATCGGCGGCAGGCGCAGGGCGGTCGTGGTCTCCATGGCGCCTATCCGCAGCCGGCCACAGGCCTTCTCCTGGCCTTTGAATAGCGACACCGCTTCATCGTGGGCCGCTAGTATGCGCTCGGCGTACTCCACTAGCGCCAAGCCCGCATTCGTAGGCCGCACTCGCCCCGCACGCTGAATAAGCTGTACGCCTAACTCCTCCTCAAGTTTTTTGATGTGGGCGGTCACGTTAGATTGCACCGTGTGCAGCTGATTAGCCGCCGCGACGAAGCTGCCTGTTTCGGCCACTGCCATAAACAGCCGCAGCGATTTAAGTTGCATGGCCTACCTCCCGGTCGATAATCGTCACGCTATGACTATCTCAAAATAAGATAGTGGCGATCAATTATAATCGTTTTTAGAAAATGCGCTTGCGCGGGTAGTCTGTACCTACACAAACGAGCTGACGACTTTGCCCAAATGGCGGCACGCTAAGGACACGACATGATCAACAGAAAAGACTGGCCCCCCCTGATGATAGGGGTAATGGCAACCTTGGCGGGAATTGGCATTGCGCGTTTTGCCTACACACCTTTATTGCCGGCGATTATTCAGGAAGGCTGGTTCACCGCCAGCCAAGGCGCCTACCTCGGGGCCGCTAACCTGCTGGGTTACTTTATCGGCGCGCTCTGCGCCCACGCTCTGAGCGAGCGTTTTTCTTCCCGCTTAGTCATCGGCGCAAGCTTCGCAGCTATCGCGCTCAGCTTTATACTCTGCGCTGGGGCGGGTAGTTTCTTCTGGTTCTTCTTATGGCGATTAGTCTCCGGTATTGCCGGGGCCATCTTGATGGTAGTTGGCCCTTCGCTGGCGCTGGCGGCGACACCGCCTGAGAGGCGAGCCAGTGTGGGGGCCATGGTGTTTACCGGCATTGGCCTAGGTGCACTGCTTTCGGCCTCCATCGTACCCGTACTTCTTGAGTTAAGCCTAACGGCTACTTGGGCCACGCTGGGGCTACTGTGTATCGCAGCGGGCCTGGTAAGCGACGCTTTTTTACGACAAGGCGTGACGCCCTTAGCCACCCCTTTGAGGGCTAGCCCAACGGCCAATAGCCAGAAGGGCTATGCAGGAATAAAGCTAGTGGTGTTGCTGGTTATTGGCGCATACGCCCTGGATGCGATTGGCTTTGTGCCCCATACCGTGTTCTGGGTGGATTATCTCGCCAGGGAAAACGCACTGGGTAATCACGCCGCTTCCTTGCAGTGGGGTATTTTCGGCTTGGGCGCCGTCTGTGGTCCGCTAATGGCCGGGGCCTTAGCGCAGCGAGTGGGCTGGCATCGTGGCTTGGCGACTGCCTTTGTGGTCAAAGCAGCCGCCGTCTCGCTGCCAGTATTTTCGCTCGCACTGCTCAGCCAATCCGTTTCCTCCTTCATGGTGGGGGCGATGATCCCCGGCATTGTCGCACTCACCTCTGGCCGCCTTGCCGAATTAGTCGGCCCGGCTGCACATAAGAAGCTCTGGGGGCAGGCAACCGCTGCTTTTGCTGCGGCCCAAGCCGTGGCGGGTTATAGCATGTCAGCGCTTTATGACGCCTGGGGCAGCTACGCGCCACTGTTTGCCATCAGCGGCGTTATGCTAGCGGCAGGTTTTTTGCTGGTGCTACTCAGCCGTAGCGTACAGCAGCGCCAAGCCCACTTACCTGATCAGCATTCTACAAAGCACTTTACACACCAAGGTAGGCAATAATGGAACTCTACCTAAACGCCACATCACCCTATGCGCGCCTGACGCGCATCGTGTTACTCGAAAAAGGCTTAGCAGAAACCGTCACTCTCAAATGGTGCGACCCCTGGGCAGACGATGCCGAACTCTTAAAGGCCAACCCCGCCGGGCGTATTCCCGCGCTGGTAACGGAGGAGGGCGCCACGCTTAGCGAATCCATGCTGATTGCCGTTTACCTGGATAGCGTAAGCCCCAACCCGCCAATGCTGCCAGCAGCCAATATGGCAGAAGTGATGCACCTGGCGGGGCTGGGCCAAAACCTGATGGATGCCGCGTTCACGACCGTGATCGCCAGAAAGCATTATGGCAACGCTATTGACGAGAGCGAGCTGGGCCAGAGGCGTTCGCGAGCCATTCAGAGGTTGTTGAATCAGTTGAAAGGTGAGCTTGGAGAAACACCGCAGCCCTCAACTATCAATTTGGGTGAAATTGCTATTGCGGTGGCGTTGGATTATCTAGCGTTCAGGCTGCCTGAGGTGAGCTGGAAAGAAGAGAATCCACAGTTACAGGAATGGCACCTTGCTGTGACTGCACGTGCTAGTTTTCAGGAGACTGCATTCGTTTAGAAGAGCCCATGACAACTCCTTCGCAGCCTTTACGCCTCGCTATTGCGGGGTGATTTCATGATGGCATCTCGCCCATCGTGATTTACAAAAAGTACAGATCATAGCCGTGCTGTCCCGCAGTAGCGTAGGGGGAGTAGCAGGGCGGTAATGGGGTATGAGCATGATTCAAGTCATTCTCGTAGCCTAAAGTTTAATGAATCAAATATGGGTTTCAACGAACTTAGCTGCTAATCTGAAATAATTAGAGCGAAAAAAACGCCGCAGGGACAATCTACATGCAAAATGCCTCACGCATTGAGCTTTACCCCATTAGCCAGCAAGTACATATTGATGGCGAGCTGTCCGCTAACTCTAAACAAGCACTTGCGTATCGCGTACTCGCCTACCAGCCAAGACACTATATCTACTGTGAAGATGTATGGGTTGATTTAGTCACCGTTTCAGAAACCACTACTTTTTTGCCCTTACACATAGCAACGTTATAAAGAATTTTTGATAAGGAGGTGTTGTTTGGATAAAAAAGTACAAGGTGCTTGGTTAATTCACCATACGAATAAGTTACAGAATGTTACGAACCAGGGTCAGTATCAGAACACTTTTGTTGCAGGGAAAGCAGGAATTCTGCTATCAGCTATTTCTGAGACTAATCAAAGTACATTGTCAAATGAAAAGTTAGAGGTTTTAGCTAGCGCTTCTAACATTAATATAGGATTTGAGCTTCCAAGACTACTTGAGGTTTTAAAAGAGCAAGAATTGGTTGATATTGCTCCATCAGGTATTGGTGTTCTTGGTATAACAACCTCATCAGCATTACAGCATACGTCTAATATATTCGAATCTCTTGTTCCCAAAAGTATTGAAATTTCTGCTTTGGAATTAGCAGAGTTTGCGTCTGTAAAACCTGTGAAAAGTTCAGAGCTGGAAAAACAGTTGTCAGATGATTACAAACTTGCTAAAAATGAAATTCTGCAGTTGTTTTATGACTCTGAATCTATTGGATTTGTTGATGCCGAGGCTATTGGAAAAAATGAAAAATTACTTTTTAATGGTAATCTTTTTAGAAGAGACTCAGCAGTTAAAACTAAGCTTGTTTTAGACTCTCTACGTCCAAGCGAACAAGTATCCCTTCAAGAATTAACTTTACTACTCAAACAAAAAGCATGTGTTTCATATGTAGATGCAGTTAAAATTTTAGGTGAGCCACTTTTTAAAAAAGTAAACTCAATCGGTTTTTTTGATATTAATATCGTAAGTAATAATCAAGAGGAAGTCGGTTATCTTACTTTACCATCAGCATTCTCAAAATATAGTAGTTCTATGGTTGATGATGCATTTGATTTGGCTAAAGCATTTGTAGCCTCATTAACTTATGGTATGACCAAAAGTACGTATGTGAGAGGTCAGATAAGTATGATAGATAGACTGTTAGGGGCTCTAATTGAAGGAAGAGAGGTCGGGCCCGTGAGCGCTATTGGGCAAGATTACAAGATATTAGAATTGAAAGGTGTAGTCTCGATAAGGAATGGTTCAAAAGGTGGTCGTAGTGGCCCACTGATGAGACTTTTAAAGAAAGAAGTGGCGACGTCACCCCATTCTCAGTAGCATCCGGGTTTAGAGTCTGAAGTTACTTTATCGTTTTTTAACGCCAGTTGCTCTGCATAGGCGGAAGGCGTTAACCCTCCAAGTCCTTTCTTCGGCCGCTCCTCGTTGTATTCCCGTCGCCACGCCTCGATGACGACCCTGGCGTGATGTAGGCTGGTGAACCAGTGCTCGTTGAGACATTCATCCCGAAAACGCCCGTTAAACGATTCGATGTAGGCGTTTTGATTGGGTTGTCCAGGTTCGATTAAAAACAGTGCAACGCCACGTAGATGCGCCCATAACAGCATGGCCCGCCCACAGAATTCCTTTCCATTGTCCGTACGAATGGCGCTAGGTAGGCCGCGTTGTAAAGCCAGATGATCCAGCATCCGTGTTAAAAACAGACCACCAATGGCACGTTCAGGCACGATAGCCACGGCTTCATGCGTAGCGTCGTCGACAACGGTGAGGTTCTTAATGACGCGGCCTTCCGCTGTACGGTCAAACACAAAATCCATTGACCAGACCTGATTGGCAGCATTAGGGCGGCTCAGTGGCTTACGCTCAGACATGGGAACCTTCTTGCGCTTGCGCCGTTTTATCTGCAATCGAGCCGCGGCATAGAGGCGCTCGACGCGCTTATGATTGACCCGTTCACCGGCTTGACGCAGCTTCAGATAGATCATGCCAGCGCCATAACGACGATGCCGATGGGCCAAGCTAACAATGCGTTCACGCAGTGCCTCATTGCGATCAGGGGCCGCTTGATAGCGCAACGCGCTGGCACTCATACAGATGACACAGAGCGCACGGCGCTCACTCAGGCCACGCGAGACCATGAAGCGCACCATCTCGCGGCGTGCAGGCGCGCTCACCACTTTTTTCTCAGCGCCTCGCGAGTGACCTCCATCTCCAGTAGCGATTCGGCGAGTAGCTTCTTTAATCGCGTATTTTCGGTTTCGAGTTCTTTGAGTCGCTTGGCGTCCGGTACGCTCATTCCGCCGAACTTGCTGCGCCAAAGATAATAGCTGGCTTCTGAGAAACCGTGCCGACGGCACAGCTCCTTGATGGGCAGTCCCGCTTCGGCTTCGCCCAGGAAACCAATGATCTGTTCTTCGCTGAAACGCTTCTTCATGTCCAATCTCCTTACGCATAGGATCGGACTCTAAAGTGTAGCGCTACTCAATCAGGGGGGGACGTCGGTGGGAGAGTTAGCTTTGCAGGCAATAAGACAAGGTGACGTAAGTGAGCAGTCAATTGCTTCTCTTCCTGGAGCTGCAATTACCAAGTTCAGAGGGCCAGAAGTTAATAGGGAGATAATTAGGCGAGAACAAATACAAAGAAGTCCATTTGAAACTAATGACATGATAAATTCCTTGAGAACAGGAGGTGGATTTTGACGGTCAAAAAAAATCCCAAAGGTTTTGAAATGGAAGAGCAACTAAGAAGTTATTTTCTGCAATCAGGTTACTATGTTGCTCGAGGTGTTCCCTTTGAATATAAAGGTTTTGATGTTACCGATATAGATTTATGGCTATATAGCCGTGAATCTTCTCTAGCAAGAAACATTACCATAGTTGATGTGAAAAATAAAAAAACTCCACAAGCCATTGAAAGGATTTTCTGGGCTAAAGGTTTGGCGAAAGCCGTAAATGCGAACAATGTTGTAGTGGCAACGACAGATAAGCGAAGCGAAGTTAAAGAATTTGGTCATGATTTAGATGTTTTAGTATTGGATGGGGTTTTTGTTTCCAAATTATCAAAGTCAGATCGGTTCTTAAAAACCAGGCTTGCTGATGAAGAATTTTTGGAGCTAATTGATGGTTATAGTTTAGGTAAATTGGATGGTGATTGGAAAGGCCAAATTATTAAATCAAAAGGCTTATTAGCTAAAGGTATTGGTTTTGATGCATGTAATCAATGGATGGAAGTTTCAAGATTTTTTGCTGAACAGGTATTGACTAAGCCTAGCCAGCGAGAAGTCGCATTAAGGTGCTTCTACTATTCTTTATCATTGTTTTCTGTAGGTGTGGATTTTATTCTAAAAGAACTTTCATTTTTGGATCATGATGAAAGGATGAATAAGCTGGTCGAAGGGTTTACATATGGTTCTATGGGTAGAAATGGCGTTACAAAAATGTTGTCTACGTCGCTATCTCTTGTAGAACAGTTTGCTCCAGAAGGTAAAGCTGTATCTTCACTGGTACGTGCAAAGGTAATTGCTGATTTTGAATCTTTGCCAACAAATGTTATCGGCGAATATTTTTCGAAAAGTGAAGTTGGGAAGGTGATTTTTTCAGTGGCAAAAGAGCTAGAAAATGTCGCAATGAGTCGAAGTTTTAGAAGCCATTATGAGTCTTCAATTGAACTTCGCGGGGTAATTGGCTGCTTGCTCGACTATTGGGAAATTAACCGTAAAGACTTTGGCTCTGTAGCAAATATTCCATAATAAGTAGTATGCGTAATATGATTTAAAATAATGGAGTTAATTATGAAAGAAATAGCATTTCAAGTTGATACAAGGCTAGCCAAGCTCCTCTCAGAAAATTATCGTTCGACTGAGAGGGCTCTTAAAGAATTAGTCGATAATGCTTGGGATGCGGATGCGTCATCAGTTAATATTTTTTTACCGGAACCTATGACAGATAGTCCTATTATTATATATGACAATGGTTCTGGAATGACAGAAACAGAACTCTTAAAAGAATATCTAATTATTGCTAGTGATCGCAGAAAAAGACGAGGCAATATTACAGCGTTAAAGAGGCGAAAAGTAAAAGGCAAGAAAGGTATAGGTAAATTCGCGGGGTTAATGATTGCAAATTCAATGCAGTTAGAGACATGGTCGAGAGGAAGAATATGTGAGTTTTCAATATCAATTAAAGATTTTGAAAATGCAACTGATATAGAAGAGTTGCCAATAAATCTTTTTGTTAAAGACTGTGACTCAGAGATGCAGGGTACCAAAATTACACTATCAGACTTGATTCATGGGCTGGTATTTCCGAGTCCAGAAAAAATTCGACAATTATTGCTTCAAGAGTATGGTCGAGAGGAAGGGTTTGTTATTAACGTTAACGGCAAAATATTGGGTATTGATGACATACAAGGGATATATAATGAATATCATGAAAAGCTCCCGTCTGTTGGTGCAGTGACCCTGCAATTCACGGTTTCTAATCAAAAAGGGAAACTGAAACAACCGGGAATATCTATAAGAGTTGGCGGTAAAGTAGTAGGTAGACCTGACTTTTTCGGGTTAGACAAAGAAGAAGATTTTCCTCCAAAATTATTAGAAAAAATATATGGAGAAGTAGAAGTTGATGGATTGTTTGATCACGTTACTTCTGATTGGGGAGCGCTGGTCGAAAATAGCGAACTTTATCATGAGGTTGCAGAGTATGTGCGACCGATAATTAAAGCCAAAGTCAAAGAGGAATATGGCCGCGAAATGGGGCTTGCACAAGCAAGATTGAAGAAGAGAATTAATGAAAGACTTGCACATCTACCAGAGTATAAGAGGCAATACGCGGATAAGGCTATAAAGTCAATCTTGGGAAGGTACTACGGAGAGCCAGAAGCAAAAGTAGAGCCAATGGTCGAGGTCTTGTTAGATGCTCTTGAACGAACAGATTATCGCGCTATATTAGACTATATCCATGAAGCTGAACATTCTGATATAGCTAAGCTAGCCGAAGCATTGTCCGAATTTGGATTGGCAGAGCTTGCTATCGTAGCTGAGCAGGCAAAGACTAGATTGGAGTTCCTTGATCGGTTTGAGGAGCTTTGTAATAAAGATGATACGGAGGAAAATGTGGTTCACTCAGCACTTGAAAAGTGCTTATGGGTTTTTGGTGTTAAGTATTCGATATTTAGTAGTAATAAAACGCTTAAGCGCCAGGTTGAAAGTTATTTAAATAAAAAATATTCGGGACAAAGAGAAAGTAAGCGTCCTGATCTTTTGATGAGCTCTAATTTTGCAAATGAATATCTTTTGATAGAATTCAAACGACCAAGCCATAGCTTAAGATACAAAGACTATCAACAAGCTACTGCTTATAGAAATGATTTTGTACCCTATACGAGTGCAGAAATGAAGATTTTACTAGTGGGAGGAAAAAGAGGTCAAGACCTCCCGCCTCACTATAATCGAGAGCCTAATACTGAGGTTGTTATTTTTGACGAGATTATTTCAAATGCTAGGAATCAGTTGAACTGGCTTTTAAAGGAACTTGGTGGCGAAGCTCATGCATAGTTTAATTTTTAATAATCAAAATAATAGCTACGGCTTTGTAGTGATGCTACACATTAACTACAAAGCCATATGTGTTAAAGGCTTTGACCCTCGATTCCACTAACCCTCATAACGTCCCTCGTCACCGCCTCATTCAACACCCCGCGTTTGGCTTCCACCACCGTGAGCCAACCGGGTAAAAGGATGATGCTGGTGCAGACCTGCTCACGGGTGAGAATCGGCTTGGGCATTTGTGGTAGAAGTAGTAAGGCCTCGTGCCTTTATTTAACCAGTGAGCAGCGAGGCCTCGATATATCGATATGACAGTCAGGAAGAGCTACAGCTGGCAGGCTTGTTTGCGCTAAATATGCCATTTGATTTCAGTGCTATTAATTGCAACAGTAATCCAAGCCCCGCAATGGATGCGGCAGTAAAAGGCAGTGCCCACCCTCCCAACTGGAAGGCAAATATTAGCCCGCCAGCAGCGGCACCAATCGCGCTACCCAGGTAAAGTGCTGATTCATTGAGCGCTACGGCTACGTTGCCACCGCCAATTCCTTCACGTGCGGATATCAACTGATTGTTCTGGGGTACTTGTAGCGCCCAACCCACAGCTCCCCATATGGCAATCGGCACCATTGCTAGCCAGGCATTAACACCCGCGGTGAAGGGTAGGGCAGCTAGGGATACGGTCAGCATAAGCATGATAATGGCCACGAGCTTTGGTCCGCTAACGCGATCTGCTATAGGGCCAATAAGGAAACTGCCCACTACACCGCCAATACCCCATACCCACAGCCAAGGAGTGATATTTGAAATACCACCGAAGCTTTCATTAGCCATTATGGGCGCGATATAGGTGTAAAGCCCAAGGCTAGATACTGCAGCTAATAGGGAAACTGTCAGAATCAAAGTGACTTTCATATCTTTAAGGATGGTAAATTTTTCCCGAAGGGTGGAGGCTTCTGAGGCGGGAAGTGCAGGAAGTTTTATTGCCAGACTCACCATTGAGACGAGCCCAAGAATAGCAATAAGCCACATCGTTGAGGCCCATCCCAATTGCTCAGCGATCATTAGTCCGGCAGGCACGCCTAATACGGTGCCGCTGGCCATTCCACCCATAATGATCGCCAGTGCTTGGCCACGTTTATCCTTTGGTACAACGGCAGCCGATGCAGCAATCCCCATGGCTAGATATACACCGGCGCCTACGCCAGCAAAAATTCTACTAACGACCAGAGCTGTATAGGTCGTTACCAGTGCACTAACCAGGTTGGCTACGGTGAAAATAGCCAGCGCGATCAATAGACCTAAACGCTGCTTATTGGCTGGTAGCAGAGCAACAAATACCGGTGATCCGATGCCATAGGCCAGTGTAAAGGCGGTAACCAACTGACCAGCCCTGGCAACCGACACACTAAAATCGCTGACAATCATTGGCACCAGCCCTGCAATAACGTAAGAAGCCATTCCCAGTGCAAAAGCACCCAGAGCTATCAGGTAAACCGTCCCCATACTTTGATATTTCACGTTTATCTCCAAGTTTTAATAAGCACGTATTCGTGCTTGGCCACTACCAAGCAGGATTAAGCAAGGCCAATAGAAGGCTGCCGTGTCCGTAGCTATCAGTATTTAAAATGGAGGAGTGATTTTAAGATGTTGCTAACCTGAAACAACTGTACCTAGGGTCAGTTAAAATGCAGCAGGCTTAAAAAGCTTCGCTGTCATGCAGGGTTTTAAAGTGTTTAGTTTATAAGTGAATCAGGCCGTACTTGGTGGCAATAGAAGCCAACTGCCGTGAGCTATATACATCGAGTTTTTGCTTTATGTTGGCTACGTGAAATTTAATGGTGCGCTCGGTAATGCCTAAAATAACGGCAGCTTCTGAATATGTTTTACCACTCGACACCCAGCGTAATACCTCTATTTCCCGGCACGATAGCTTCTTGATCCGATCATGTTCATTGGTGCCTGAACAGTGAGTGTAAAGCTGCTTATGTTGTTCATGATATTTTATTAAACAGAATTGAATTTCTGCTTCATTTTTCTTTATTATGGAAAATAAGCTAGTTTCTTTGTTATCTAGACATAAAGTGAGTATGCCAACCTCTCTTCCATGAGAAATATGAATCGCCCCAGGTTTCGTAGACACCTCCAGGCCTTATACTAAAGGTATCTAGGAGGAACCATGAGCCATCCCCGCTACACTGAAGAATTCAAAATCGAAGCCGTCAAACAGGTGGTAGAGCGCGGCCATCGCGTGGCCGAGGTCGCTGAGCGGCTAGGGGTGTCAGGTCACAGCCTGTACAACTGGATCAAGCGCTACGATAAGCCGGTAGAACAACGGCAAGAAGATGATAATCTCCAAGCTGAAAACCGTTGTTTGAAGGCCGAACTCAAACGCGTATCAGAAGAGCGAGACATATTAAAAAAGGCCACCGCGTACTTCGCCAGGGAGTCCGACTGAGGTACGCGTTTATTCAACATTATGCGAGCCAATATTCGGTACGTCGCTTGTGTCAGATGATGGCAGTGCATCCCAGCGGTTACTACGCATGGTGTAAAAAAGCGCTCTCTAATCGAGCTCGGGAAGATGAGCGCCTGCTGGGATTGATCAAGCACTCCTGGCTTGAAAGCGGCGGTGTATATGGCTATCGCAAGGTCTACCAGGACTTGCGTGAAGCTGGCGAAGCTTGCGGGAAGCACAGTGTGGCGCGTCTATGAGTAGGGAAGGTTTACGCTCTCAGACGGGCTATCGACGACGTCCTGGCGGATATGGCGGTGGAAAACCGGCTGTTGTATCCCCTAACCATTTAGACCGTCAGTTTGAAGTAACAGCGCCAAATGTTGCTTGGGTGACGGACATCACGTACATCCGCACTTACGAAGGCTGGCTTTACTTAGCGGTAGTTATCGACCTGTTTTCTCGTCAAGTGGTTGGCTGGTCGATGAAGTCTCGCATGACCACGGAGTTGGTACTGGATGCTTTGTTATCAGCAGTCTGGCGACGCAAGCCACAAGGAACGGTGATGGTGCATTCGGATCAAGGAAGCCAGTTTAGCAGTGGAGACTGGCAAAGCTTTCTGAAAGCGAATCACTTGGTAGGCAGCATGAGCCGACGTGGTAACTGTCATGACAACGCCGTTGCTGAAAGCTTCTTTCAACTTCTCAAGCGAGAGCGAATCAAGCGACAGATTTATTCAACACGCGAAGCGGCTAGATGTGACGTGTTCAATTACATTGAAATGTTTTACAACCCAAGGCGCCGACACGGCACAAGTGATAACTTGTCACCGGTTGAGTATGAAAGGCGTTACTTTAAGAGCCTAACGGGTGTCTAGAATACTCGGGGCGATTCATCGTGTTTGCTTACTTAAAAGTCATCACCTCCAGCCGCGAAGTGCAGTGGAGCTGCGAAACCAATATTATTTTCAAAGTGCTCTCACTGTGACCGCTTTTCCGTCGCTTTGCGGCTCCAAACCGGCACGAGTCCAGGGCGTTGGGAAGCGTAAATTTATTACATTGCATGAGGCGTTGTATTGGAAATTGAAAAACGACCCTGGCACGTCGCCGTTGCACTCACCATCGTTATGAGCATCGCAACCACGATTGGTACGTCTGCCTCTTCCTATCTGCTTTTAGGAGCAAAGATGAGAGAAGAGACCGAGAGGGCTGCCGTTGAACGTAGAGCAAAGGGGGCACAGCTCGCCTGCGATAAGCTCCAGGCCAGCGCAACTCTTGCCGCAGAGATAAATTTCAGTGCCGATAGAGGGTACCTCAACGCCATTCAGCTCAGCGACTTTGCATTTGGGAATAAGAGTCTAGGAGAGCTTTCAGTCCCAACGGCTCAGATAAATGCTGAACAACTCGGGTTTGAAAAAAGAGCCTCTGAGTTAATTCCTTTCTTGGCAGAATCAGAGGCTGAGACTCTAAGCCGCACTACGCTTCATCATTATGTTGTTACGAGCCTACGGACTAGCGAAGTTCCTCTCGAGCAACGTGCTCCGCCCCGCGAAGGCGAGTTTGATGCAAACACCGAACTCGCCGGAATCCGAGATGGTGCCGCAAGGCTTGCTGCTGCTTACAGAATCGCATGCACTGAGCAGCTATAACGCTTAACAATGCGGTGCACTCCAACCATCAAAAAGCTGCGCGTTTTTCTGTCAGCTGAGTTTCCACATTATATATAAGTGTCGCCGAAAAGACCGCTCCTGACCGAAAAACGACACCATCAACGGTAATATCGGTTTTGATTACAACCTCCCCATTCCACTAACCCTCATAACTTCCCTAGTCACCGCATCATTCAATATCCCGCGCTTAGCTTCGATTAGCGTGAGCCAATCGCGGGCGCGGGTGATGCCGGTGTAGACCAGCTCGCGGGTGAGGATGGGGTTGGGCGTTTGCGGTAGCAGCAGGGCGGTGTGCTGAAATTCTGAGCCTTGTGACTTGTGTACCGTCATCGCGAACACGGTTTCTACTGCATGCAGGCGGGAAGGCAGCACCCAGTGAATTGTGTTTTCTGCGTCACTGGTTGGAAAGGCGACGCGTAAAAGTGTCCTGCCGGGAGTGCGGGGATCAGGTACGACGAGTGTGATACCTATATCGCCATTCATCAGTTTTAGGCCGTAGTCGTTTTGGGTGACCAGTACCGGGCGGCCTTCGAACCAGCCTTTCTCTAACGTGTGGTCGTTGCCGAACAGCAGCTTTTCGCGGCGCAATGTTTTGGCGATGCGCAGGTTTAAGCTTTCTACCCCCCACGGCCCTTTGCGTAGTGCGCACAGCAGCTGAAAGCTGCTGTAGGCGTTGAGTACTTGCTTCGCCCAGGCATCGTAATTCTCGCCGTTCTCTTCAAACGCTAGAACCGTATCAGGCCGTTCACTCGCTAGGGTATTCAGGTAGTGCTGGTAGCCGGTGGGTGGTGCAATTGGCTCGCCCTTAAAATTGGTGCGGTTTTCGCCTGCGTTGGGAAAGCGCTGCGGGCTGCCGGTGATCACCAGGCGCTCTAGGGCGCTGTCTTCGTTTTGTGCATCTGGCTTCAACACCAGATGGTGCAGGTCGGCGTAGCCGTTATTCAGTACGCCATGCACGGCTTTGTGTTTATCCCGTTCCCGCAATGCCTCACTTAGCGGCTGGTTAATCGCCTGTGCGAGCTGGCCGATGCCGCTTTGCGCAGTAAAGCGGTGGCTGACCCGCAGCATGGTAATGGCTTGATCCAGCGGCTGGCCGTTGGGGTCGATTAATGCTTCCGGCAGCGGGTGGCCGGTGAGTTCGGCCAGCCACTGCGCCGTGGCGGAGGTGTAGTGGGCGGCGTCGGCGCGGCGGCATAGGTCGCCCAGCACGGCGCCTGCTTCTACAGAGGCCAGCTGGTCTTTATCCCCCAGCAGCACCAGCTTGGCGCTGGCGGGTAGGGCGCTGAGTAGCGCCGTCATCATTTCGATATCCACCATCGAGGCTTCATCGACCACCAGCACATCCAGCGCTAGAGGGTTGGCGGCGTTGTGGCGGAAGTGGCGGGTGTCGGCCCTAGCGCCTAACAAGCGATGAAGCGTTGTCACCTCGGTGGGAATTGCTATTACGCTAGATGTTGAGGCAGGTGAGTGCTCACTCAGCAGCGACTCTAACGCGCTAATGGGTAAGCTATTGACCTGCCCGGCGATGGATTCATTTAGCCGTGCGGCGGCTTTGCCGGTGGGGGCGGCTAGGCGAATGCGCAGCGGGTGTGCGTTGGGTTCTGCTAGCTGCAGGGTTTGCAGCAGGGCCAGAAGGCGCACCACGGTAGTAGTTTTGCCGGTGCCGGGGCCGCCGGTGATGATCGCGAACGGGCTGCGGGCGGCCAGGGCGCAGGCGTTTTTTTGCCAATCCAGGTTTTCGCAGGCGGGGAATAGCGTATCTAACGCGCTTTTGAGTAGCGGGCTATTCGCTTCGTTGCTCGTGCTAACACGGTTGGCGATTTCCTGGTGCAGAGTTTGCTCAAACTGCCAGTAGCGGCGCAGGTAGAGTTTGCTGGTGTTGCCGTTGTCGCTCACCACCAGTGGCGTATTGCCGGGGCCATCGCTAATTAACGTGGGGTGGTGAAGCGCGGCCTGCCACTCGCTTAGCGTTAGCGTGGCTAGCACGTGGCTGGGCAGCGGCGGCGGGTCGTTGAGATCGTCGCCTTCCGGTGGCAGTGAAAGCGCAAAATCCGGCGCTTCCAGGGTGGCGGCTAAATCCAGGCACACATGGCCACGGCCTAACTGGTGGCTGGCTAGCGCTGCACCCAGCAGTAACAGCGGCGGGGCGTGTTGGCTTTCGCGCTCAAAAAAGCGCACCAGTGCCAGATCTAAATCCCGCAGCCAGCCACGTGAAACCCAGCGCTCACACAGCTGTAACAGCGCGGCGGTATCGCTTAGCGCGGGATGTGGCAACTCGGCACTGGTGGCTGATTCTGTCGATGCTGCTGCCGGTGCCGTTGAGTCAGCCGGAACGGGCGGTGCGTCATCGGCAAATAGGTCGAAATTCATAGAGCCCGTCTCGCGCTTACTCATACGACCGCCTCCTGATGGGTGGCTGCGGTATCTGCCGCGGTGCCTGCAAATAAGTGATCCAGCGCTTCAATCAGCACCACCGGCGCAGGCACGGCGTGTACGCCGCGGGCGGTGGTGCGGCTGCCGCGTAGAAATACGGTCATTGAGCCGCCCAAATGCTGGTGCGGGTCGTAGTCGGGCAGGCGCGCTTTGAGCAGCCGATGCAGCGCGAGCAGATACAGCGCCGCTTGCAGGTCGTAGCGCTTTTCGAGCATGGCGTTGCGCAGGGCATCGGCGGTGTAGGCGCTGTCATCGCTACCCAGGTAGTTGGATTTCCAGTCGAGCACATAGAAGCGGCCTTCATGCTCAAAGGCAAGGTCGATAAAGCCTTTGAGCATGCCGTTGAGGGTGTCGGCATCCAACGCGGGGCGCGACACCCCAGGCAGTAAGTGGTCACTTACCAGCTCATCCAACTTACGCGTTCCCACGTGGTGCGCGGCAAACCAGAACTCCAGTTCCACCTGATAGCTTTTAAGCTCGCTCAGCGCCACGTGGCCGCCATGGCCGGGCCGTGACGTTGGCAGAGGCAGCGGTATGGCGAGCAGTTCTTCAAACCAGCCCGACAGGGTGTCGTGCCATGTCTGCCAGCCACGCAGCTGCACGCGCCGTCGCAGCATGTCTTCCCGTGCGGCGGGGTCGTCCAAGGCGTGTTGAAAGCCGAGTTGGCCTGCCCATTCCAGCAAACCATGCAGGAAGGTGCCGGGGCCGGGGCCGCGGGGAAAACGGTGCAAGTGAAACGCCTCGGTGTTGATGGCGTTGTCGTGGGGTTCATCCAGCACTTCCAGGGTGGTGGCTTCCTGGGGCGTGGTGGGTTCGGGCGTCGGCATCAATGGCGTTATGGCCCCTGAGGTGCGCAGGGCCGAGTAGCTGGCGATCCACCACTGTTCGCGGGCTGGGCGCAGCGGGGCGCAGGCGTGGCCCAGCGCTTGCTGTTCCGGCGCGGGGGTAAAGCGTAATGCAGTGGGCTCCGGCGCGGCGCTCAGTTCGATATTGCTGCCTGCCACTAGCTCGCCTAGCGCTTGAGTAAACGCGCTGGGGGCGATGGTTTTACCGCCGTTGATGAGATGGCCGATGGCGCTGTTCTCACTGCCTTTAAGCGGAGCCAGCCCTAGCCAGGTAGCGTGGCGGGCGCGGGTGAGGGCAACGTAAAGCTTGCGCAGGTCTTCGCCCAGTCGTTCGCGGTCGGCGGTGGCCAGCGTGGCTTCATCGGCGCTTAGGCTGAGCTGCAGCCTGCCTTCGCTGTCGTGCCAGCGCAGCGGTAGATCGGTATCGCTGACCGGCCGGTGATTGGCGATAAACGGCAGGAACACCAGCGGGTACTCCAGTCCTTTAGATTTGTGAATGGTGACTACTTTGACCAGATCGGCATCGCTTTCCAGGCGCAGCTTGTGGCTGTCGCCGTGGCTATCCGGGTCGGCAATGGCATCAAAAAGAAAGCGAATCAGCGCGTGTTCGCCATCCAACTCTTGGCTGGCGTGCTGCAGCATTTCCCCCAGATGGAGCAGGTCGGTTAGCAAGCGCTCACCCTCGGCAAACTCGCTCAACAGCCGTGCAGCGATATCAAAATCAACCATCAGTCGGCGCACCAGCGGCAGCACGCCCTGGCGCTGCCATAGGCGATGGTAGCCGCTGAACTGCTCGACCCGTGCTTCCCAGGCCAGCTCGCTTTGGTTGAGGTGGTCAAGCGCCGCCAAGCTTAGCCCGATCACCGGCGTTGCCAGGGCGGCGCGCAGTTTTGCTTCCGCTTGGCGGGAGTTGGCCTGGGGCTCGGCGCAGGCGCGCAGCCAAATGGCCAGCTGCGGCGCAACGGGGGAGCTAAACACCTTGTCGTGATCGGAAAGATACACGCTCTTGATGCCCCGGCTGGCCAGCGCCAGGCGAATCGCTCGGGCTTCCTGCAGCCCGTTGACCAGCACCGCCATGTCCGAAGGGGCAAGCGGTGTGAGTGATTGCTCTTCGCTTCTCACACTGCTATCGCCCGTCGCACTGTTGTCTACCGCTTTCGCAAAGCCTGCCAGTTGCTTGCGGCCTGCTTCCAACAGCGCGGCCATGTGCGAGGCGCAGCGCTCTGCCATCTCGGTTTGGTAGGCAGTTTTGGAGAGCGGCTCGTCGCTTTCCAAGGGCCACAGGGTCATTGCGGGTAGCGGCTGGCCGTTGAGCACCAGCGTGTTGGACGTGCCTTTGGCATCAACCGGCTGAAACGGCAGCGGGTTGCCGCCGTCATCCAAGCGGAACAAAAAGGCGCCGGCGTCGTGCTGATCAGCGTAACTGAAGCAGTGGTTGACCGCCGCCACCATGGCGCGGCTGGAGCGAAAGTTGGTGCCCAACGTTACATGGCGGCCATCGGTGTCGTGGCGGGCCTGCAGGTAGGTGAAGATATCCGCGCCGCGAAAGGCGTAGATGGCCTGCTTGGGGTCACCAATCAGCAGGATGGCGATGTCGCGGCGGGGCGTTGCGACGTCATATACGGCGTTGAAGATGCGGTACTGAACCGGGTCGGTGTCCTGGAACTCATCAATCAGCGCGACGGGGAACTGGCGCTGGATTTGTGCTGCCAGGGCTTCTTTATTGGGGCCTTGCAGGGCGCGGTCGAGATGGGTTAGCAGGTCGTTGGGGCCCATCTCGGCACGGCGTTCCTGCTCGCGCTCCAGTCGGGCGCGGCACCATTGCACGGCGTGAATCAGCAGGTCGTTGCGTGGCTCGGGCAGGGCGTCTAACGCTGCCGGTAGCTGCGCCAGTGCTTCCCAAACCTGCGGGCAGGGCGGCGCGCCGTCTTTCCAGATATCGGCCATGCCGTCGGGCGTCATGCGTTTCCAGGCGGCGTCGGTGAGCGCTGGGCGGTCGGCATCGCTTTCGCTCCACTCGCGCAGTGCGCCTAGCCAGTTGGCGCGGCTTTTGGCGTTGAAGCTTTGGCCCTTGAAGGCTTTGCGCGTGGCGGCGTCTTCCAGGGCGGGCACTAGCTCGTTTAGCCAAGCGGGCCAGGGCGCTTTGAGCTCGCTGAGCTGGGCGCTGCGTTCGGCTTGGGTAGCGGCCAGTGTCTCGCGGGGCTGTGGCTTTGCGCCGCCCAGCGCTTCGCTTTCAGGCAATAGCCGCTGCAGTAACGCATGCAGATCGTCGGGCGATTTCCAGTAGCGGGTGACAATGCCCAGCGCGTCGCTGTCCAGCGGGTAATAGAAGCTGCGCCAGTAGTCGCGCACCACTTCCTGCTCCAGTTCGCGCTGGTCGTTCTCTAGATTGAGCGAGAACAAACTGCCGCTGTCGAAGGCGTGCTCGCGCAGCATGCGGTAGCACCAGCTGTGGATGGTGGAAACCGCGGCTTCGTCCATCCATTCGGCGGCTAGCGCTAAGCGACGCGAGCAGGCGGGCCAGGTGGCCGGGTCGTATTGGTCGCGGAGTTGGACGAGCAGCGGATCATGAGCAGGTGGCACGGAAGCAGGCCACTGCGAGGGCGCTGTGAACCCGTCCTTGGGCGCTACTTTTGCCATCTGACCGCCATGGACGGCGGGAATGCCGGAATCGTCGGGAACATTTTCCGGCCATGGCAAAAGACCCTCTTCGTGACCTGCTTCCTTAGCATCTGGAGTCTCACGAAACACTTCCGCCGCTTCTACCAGCCTGTTGCGGATGCGTTCGCGTAGCTCTTGGGTGGCGGCGTTGGTAAAGGTAACGACTAAGATTTCCGGCGGCGTGAGCGGGCGGATAAACGCGGTGTCGTCGTCAACGCTGTGGCCGCCGAGTACTAGGCGCACGTAAAGCAGCGCGATGGTGAACGTTTTACCGGTGCCTGCGCTTGCTTCAATTAAACGACTGCCGTGAAGCGGGAGACGTAATGGATTGAGTGGGGCGGGCTGGCTCATAAGAAAATGGTGTCAAACTCAGTGGCGAAATCTTGGCTGGCGGGGAAAATCTGCAGCTGCTCAGCACTCCAGGCTAAAAGGCGCTGCGACGTCACTAAGAGTATATCGGCTAGCTCATTCAGCAGATTGAAGTGTTCTGCTATCTGGGCATAATCAGTCGAATAGTCATGGGTGGCAATATTGCGAATGGCACGGCAGCGCTGCCAGTCACTGGTCGCATTCACCACACCTTGCTTTTCAAACAGCGCCAGTACCTTGAGAAAGCTGTCGGTGGATTCTCCTGCAAGCAGGGCGCTATGCCGCATCGCCGAGGCGATAGAGTCTTGCAGCTTGGCAAACCGCTCGTTGATGGCGGCCAGTGTTTCGAACAGCGTCACATCTTTTTTATGTTCGACCAGCCACTCACCCTCAATCGGCCAGTTGATCTTGTTGCGTGATTGTTGCAGAAACCAGGCGCAACGCTGGATTGCTTCTAACAGCTGAGCTAAATAGCGTTGCTGGTCGCTAAGAACATCCTGACTCATGCCGCTTCCTCACTAGTAATTGGGCAGGCTTGTGACAAGGCGATTGCTTGGAAGGGCGTGGGTTGCGTTGTCGAAACATAGGTCACTATATCGACCGGCAGCTGGAGACGTTCTTCAAGTGCCATTTTGAGCTCAGCACAGGCAAGCAGCGGTATCGCAGTTTGTGAGGTTAGCAGCAGGTCAACATCGCCGCCTCGCTTGGTATCATCCAGCCGCGAGCCAAACACGTGAACACGGGCAGAAATGCCAATAAACTCGCGCACGCTCGAATGGATAATGGCGCGCTGTGTTTGCGTAAGTCGCATCGACGTAGCTCCTAGTAACGTAGCTCCTAGTAACATAGCTCCTAATAACTTAGCTTCTAAATGATATGAGAGGCCCGCCATTAATAGCCTTGCCGCTAAGCCACTATTGAGATAACCAGTTTACGCTACCGGCGGCCTCGCTTCACCCTAACGATGAAATGTCATGCTGATGTCCATCAGCCTTTTACCGACTGATGCAGTGGCGCATAAAGCATCTCCGTCAGTGTCGCAAAGCAGTGGCCGCTATTGTTCTCGCTAAACAGGCTTTCGAAGTGTGGCCATTGATGGGCGAGGTAGGCGCTTTGGGCAACTTCACCGGCCTGAAAACGGCCGCCTTCATAGGCCGTTTCAGCGGCGGCGTAGGCATCGCTTGCTGGGTCAGATTCTGGCGTGCCCTGTTTGGCTAACCAGGCGAACGCGGCCTGCGGGGCGAGCGGTAGCGGAGCCTGCATGCCATCGCTCCAGGCGTTGAGCATGTTGTGTAGTTGGTAGCGGGCATTCTCGGCCTCTAAAGGCTCCAAGCGCACATGGCCTGCTTTTGAGAGCAGCTGCGTGGTCATCGGGCGCTCGGCATTACCCGCTAGGTGGGCGACCCAGGGCCGTAGCAGGTGCTGCCAGCGGTACTGAGCGCGCCCGCGGCCTTGGCTTACCAGGCTGCTGCTCAGCAGTAATAGGCGGCAGCGGTTGCCCTCGCTATCTTCTCGTAACTCGCCCAGCCAGTCTTCCAGCGTTACTCGTCCTTCAACTCTTTCAACAACTCTTTCTTCGACAACTCGTTCTTCAACAACATGCACTGCCTGTGGCGCCGTCACTATGTGGGGCCACTCTTGTAACGCTTCTTCGTAGGCGCCAAACAGTGCCTCCATCGGCTCTGCCAGCGCTTCGCGCATGCGCTCGCCAAAAGCGCCCACGGCGAGCACGCCTTGGCCTTTAAAGCGTTCAAGCGCCGCGTGCAGTGCTTCGATGCGTGGCAGGCCGTTATCGATGGCATGGCGCTGGGCGGCGATTAGCTGATCCTGTAGCTGCCAGTTTTGTAGCCCGTCTAGGGTGAAGGGTTCCACATCGAGCTGGGCAAGCTCTTCCTGCTCAAAATAAACACCTAGGCGGGTATTGAAAAACGCTTTCGCCGGTTCACGTAAAAAGCTGCCCAGCTGAACTAGATTTATGGAGGCCGGTTGTTCGCTATAGGCCTCAAGCCGTGATGGTTTTGCGCTTGATTCGATCTTCCGTGGAGCGTGTAACGCGTGCCACTCATGAACGTATGTGAAGAGCCGCGCCTGAGCGGGTGAGTCGTTGGTTTGTGCGGTGAAATAGCGACGGCTGAACGGCTGAAGCGGGTGCTCGGTGGTTAAGGCGTCTAGCAGCGGTTCACCGCTTTGCGTGTGCCAGCCTGCTTTAAGGTGGTCGCGCAGTTGGCCGACCAGCACCGACGGTGGCATCGGGTTGTTATCGATCAGGCTGCGGCCCACCCAGCTAATGTAGAGCTGCTGGCGGGCAGAGAGCAGCGCTTCTAAGAACAGGTAGCGGTCGTCTTCCCGGCGTGAGCGGTCGCCGGGGCGGTAGTCGCTGCCCATCAGGTCAAAATCTAGCGGTGGCTGCGAGCGTGGGTACTCGCCGTCGTTCATGCCCAGTAAACAGACGTGCTTGAACGGGATCGCGCGCATCGGCATTAGCGTGGCGAAGTTGACCGCCCCGGCTAAAAAGCGCTGTGAGAGGCTATGTTCGTCGATTTGCCCCAGCCAGTGTTCGTGCACCATGGAAAGCGGCAGAGGGTCAAAAAGCTGGGCCTCTTCGGTACTGTCCAGAAGCTGCTGCAGCGCGGTTTCCAGCTTGGTGAGCATCACGCTCTCTTGGGCGTCGTCGGTTACAAAGTAGGTTTCCAACAGCTCACGCAGCCGTGCCACCCAGGTGGCGGCATCGGTGGGCTGGCAGAACGTTTCCCAGGTGTTTTCCAGGCGCTCTAGCAAGGTGGCTAGCGGGCCCGCTAACGACGCTTCCAGCCCGCCAATGTCGTCAAACGGCTCAATGCCTTGCCAGGCGTCGGCGTCACCAATGGCGTAGCCCAGCAGCAGGCGGCGCAGGCCAAATGCCCAGGTGTTCTGGGTCAGCCCTTCAGGTAAATCCAGCCGAGTGCGCTGCTCGGCATTGAGCCCCCAGCGAATGCCCGCGCCTTCAATCCAGCGGCTCAGCGTGGGCAGGTCGTGTTCTTCAATGCCAAAGCGGGTGCGCAGCGCGGGGACTTCTAAAAGATCTAAAAGATCGCTTACCGAGAGGCGTAGCTCGGGCAGGCGCAGCAGCTTTTCCAGCGCGATCATCAGCGGTAGCCGGTGGCGGCTGGCCTGATCCGACAGCGTGTAGGGAATGTAGCGCGGGTCGTCACTTTGCAACTGACCAAACACGGCTGCAATGTGCGGCGCGTAGCGGTCGATGTCTGGCACCATCACGATGATGTCGCGTGGTCGAAGATCCGGGTCGGCGCTGAACGCGGCGAGCAGCTGGTCGTGGAGGATTTCCACTTCACGCTGGGGGCCGTGGGCGATATGAAACACGATGGAATCGTCGCTGGCAGCGTCTAATGCGGGCCAGTGGGTTTGAGTTTCAGCGACCGGGCGCAGCTCGCGGATGTCGTCCTGCAGCTGGCTGAGCAGGCAGTTGCGTTCTTCGCCGCTAAACGGCTCAAACATATCGATTCGCAGCGCCTGCTGCTCAAACAGCGTTTGGTAGTTGCCTGAATCGTCGTGCTCATCAAGCAGGCGTAAGTAGTCGCGGCCCTGTTTGCCCCAGGCGGCCAGCAGCGGCTGGGCGTGAAGATGCAGAGCGTCAGTGGCATCGCCGGTACCCAGTACGTCCAGCGCGTCGGGCATGCCTGCCTTACGCTGCTGGCGATAGCGGCTGGCGCGCAGCAGGTCTTTGTGTTCGATGATATCCGCCCAGTAGTACTGGCAGGGATTGTGCACGCAGAGCACAATTTGGCAGCAGCGCGACAGTGCGGCCAGCGCTTCCAGGGTCTGTTGCGGCAGCGATGAAATGCCAAAAATGATGAGTCGCCGAGGCAGGCCGGGCGGGCATGACTGGCCTTCGAGCTGCTCAGCCGCGGTTAAAAAACGGCTGTGCACCTGGGCGCGGCTGCTGTTAAGGCCCGCTGCACCTTGCGTGTGGGCCACGTCGTCGCGCAGTGCTCGCCATAGTGCCGGCTGCCACTGCTGGTGCGTTTCCAGCGGGCGCGCTTCACCGCGAGCGGTAATCAGCACATCGCTGCCCTTCGCCCAGGCGTCGAGCCAGTCCGCGCGGTAAACTTGATACTGATCAAATAGATCGGCCAGCCGCTCGGCCAGCTGGTAGTGCTTGCGCTGGTCGCGATCGACCTCTAAAAAACGTGCCAGCGGGGCAAAGATGTCCTGCTCGGCAAGGCTGGGCAGCAGGCGCAGTAAGCGCCATACTAATCGCGATTTATCAAAGGGTGAGGTTTCGGGCACCGCTTGTTCGCTATGGGCGTTGTCGTCGAAGGCTGTATCTTCGAATGCTGTGTCGTCATGCGCAACGTGCGTTAACACCGTGCGGTAGGCTTGCCATAGAAAGCGCGCGGGCAGGGTGACATTCAGCGCTGCGGCAATGCCTGCGCCGCCTTGCGCGGGGTCTTCAGCGAGCGCCAGTTTTAGCCATTGCCCGATACCGTTGCTCTGTACCAAGATGGTTTCATTTTCCAGCGGCGCTAGCGGGTGCCTGCGCATCCACTCCACCGCCAAACCGCGCAGGTCTTCAAGACGATTGGCATGCACCACCATAAAGCCTGGCGCTAACGGCGTTTGTGAGAGCAGAGGGTTTACAGGCATGCACGATAGTCCTTAATGAATGATTCCTTGACGGCAGTGGCGATGGGCATAGCGCTATGGTGCCATATGTTAATCATCTTGCGGGATACGAAATATATCGCCAAGCTATACGGATACCGTGAGCAAAGCTAAGAGAGATCAACAATGACTGAGTCATCCCAACATTCCCGTCGCCACTCTTCTCTAGTGGTCGATGGTCCAGGTAAAGCTGCTAGCCGCGCCATGCTGCGGGCGGTGGGCTTTAATGATGATGATTTTAAGAAACCCCAAGTAGGTATTGCCTCCACCTGGAGCATGGTGACCCCGTGTAACAGCCATATTGGTGAGTTGGCTGATTTCGCCCGCGATGGCGCTGATGCAGGCGGTGGTAAAGGCGTGATTTTCAATACCATCACTATCTCTGATGGCATTGCGAATGGCACCGAAGGTATGAAGTACTCGCTGGTTTCCCGTGAAGTGATTGCGGATTCCATCGAAACGGTGGCCGGATGTGAAGGCTTTGATGGCCTGGTGGCGATTGGCGGCTGCGATAAAAACATGCCGGGCTGCATGATGGGCTTGGCGCGGTTGAATCGCCCCAGCGTATTTGTTTACGGCGGCACTATCATGCCGGGTAAAGGGCACACCGATATTGTTTCGGTTTTTGAGGCCATGGGTGCGCACTCCCGTGGCGATATCGATCTGATCGAATTAAAGAATATCGAAGAAACCGCTATTCCTGGCCCGGGCTCCTGTGGCGGCATGTACACCGCTAACACCATGGCCTCCGCGATTGAAGCGCTGGGCATGAGCCTGCCGGGCAGCTCAGCGCAGAACGCTATCTCTCAAGAGAAGCGCGATGACTGCAAAGCGGCGGGTGAAGCGGTGCTGGCGCTGCTAGAAGCCGATATTAAGCCTTCCGATATCATGACCCGCGAAGCGTTTGAAAACGCCATTACGGTCACTATCGCGTTGGGTGGTTCTACCAATGCGGTGCTGCACTTGATTGGTATGGCGCGCACCATTGGTGTTGAGCTGACGCTTTCTGATTTTACCGAGATTGGTAAGCGCGTGCCGGTACTGGCTGACCTGCGTCCTAGCGGCCATTACATGATGAGCGAGCTGGTGGCGATTGGTGGCATTCAGCCAATGATGAAAATACTGCTGGACGCAGGCTTGCTGCACGGTAACTGCATGACCGTCACCGGCAAAACCCTGGCAGAAAACCTGGCAAATGTGGCGCCTTATCCCGCTGAGCCGCCGATCATCGCGCCGCTGGATAAGCCCGTTAAAACAGAAAGCCATTTGCGTATGCTTTACGGCAACTTGGCGCCAGAAGGGGCCGTTGCGAAGATTACCGGCAAGGAAGGCACGCGTTTTTCTGGCTCCGCGCGGGTATTTGGCTCTGAGGAAGAAGCGCAGGCACGCATTAATGACGGCACCGTTGTGGCGGGCGACGTTGTGGTTATTCGCTATGAAGGCCCGAAAGGTGGCCCGGGTATGCGCGAAATGCTAACACCTACCTCAGCCATTATGGGTCGCGGCCTGGGTAACGACGTGGCGCTGATTACCGACGGACGTTTCTCGGGCGGCAGCCACGGCTTTGTGGTCGGCCATGTTTCGCCGGAAGCCTTCGACGGTGGCCCGCTGGCGCTGGTGGAAAATGGCGATACCATCACCATTGATGCTGAAGCGGACACGATTGAGGTTGATTTGTCGGATGAAGAGCTGGCTCGCCGTCGCGCGGCGTGGCAGCAGCCAGAACCCCGCTATACGCGCGGCGTTCTCGCTAAATATGCGCGTCTCGTTAGCTCTGCCAGTACCGGTGCGGTAACCGACCAAGAGTAACGGTTTATCGGCGAGTGTCATTAAAACGTCAAGCGCAAGGCTTAGCATATGAGCCTTGCGCTTTTTTTGTAGTCAAACGTCAGTGGCTAAACGGTGGGGTCGATGGTAGAGCAAACGCAGACGCGCGGACGAATAGGTGAGGTGTTTTGGGCCTTTTTAGCACTGGGCTTAACCTCCTTTGGTGGCCCGGTCGCGCATCTGAGCTACTTTCGCACGGCGTTTGTAGAGCGTCGCCAATGGCTTTCTGAGCAGGCCTACGCCGATCTAGTCGCGCTATGCCAGTTCTTGCCAGGGCCCGCTAGTAGCCAGGTGGGCTTTGCGCTGGGGCTGCTGCGTGCAGGCCCTTGGGGCGCTGCCATGGCGTGGCTGGCATTTACACTGCCGTCGGCAATTATCCTAATGCTGTTTGCACTTGGTGCGACGGTAATGGGTGGTCCGATTGCCAGCGGCCTTATTCACGGATTGAAAGTGGTGGCGGTGGCGATTGTGGCCCATGCGGTGTGGGGAATGGCGCGCAGCCTGTGCCCGGATAAAACACGCGCAGGGATCGCGCTGGCTGCTGTGTTTACGGTGGCCATGGTGAATGGCCCGCTTGGCCAGGTTGCCGCTATTGCTGCGGGCGGCTTAGCCGGGCTGATGCTATGCCGTGATACAGCGATAACAACCGTGGGTGAGGCGCTGCATTTTCCGGTCTCACGCCTTGCGGGTACCGTGTCGCTGATGATTTTTGGCGGGCTGCTTGTGCTGCTGCCGCTGTTCGCCGTCAGCGCTGAATGGCTAAATATCGCTGATGCGTTTTACCGCGCAGGCGCCCTGGTGTTTGGTGGCGGGCACGTGGTGCTGCCTTTGTTAGAGGCCGAAGTGGTGCAGTCTGGCTGGGTGACGCCGAATGACTTTCTTACCGGCTACGGCGCAGCTCAGGCGGTGCCTGGGCCACTATTCACCTTTGCCGCTTACCTGGGGGCACTGTTGCCCGGCATTCATCCTTTCGCGGGAGCGGTGCTAGCACTGCTGGCGATTTTTATGCCGGGTTTTTTACTGCTGGTCGGCGTGCTGCCTTTTTGGAATCACTTTCGCCGGTGGAGCAATGCTCAAGCACTGATGCGAGGGGCCAATGCCGCCGTAGTGGGTATTTTAGCGGCCGCGCTTTATCAGCCGGTATGGACCAGTGCGATTGTGGGAATGGGGGAGTTCGTTTTGGCGCTGGCCGGTTTCTTACTATTAAGCGTATGGAAGCTGCCCGCTTGGCTAGTGGTCGCCGTCGTCGCGGTGGGGGGAGCAGTGATCGCACCCTAAGCAAATGATTGGAGTGTGAGGTCTAAACATAAAGAGAGTTTTATCAGACCGCCGGGAGGCGGCCTGTGGAAGAAAGCGCGATGAGAAAGCAGAAGAATACTGCTAAGGCGCCTCCAGTTCTAAGGTGCGACGCAGGGCGAGGAGTTCATCCACGCACAGATGCTCAAGCCTTCCGGCGAGCAAGTCGCTAATTTTCTGGACGGGAAGTCCTGCCCGGCGGGCAATTTCTCGACTTCCTAGGTCTGATACTGCGATCAGACGCGTGATAATACGCATTAAGCGCGTACGTTTTTCTAGTTCCCTGACATCGAGGTCAGGGCTGCTTCGCGGGGGATCAACCTGTTCCGCAGTGGCAGTTGCGCGTGCCGTGCTCATGTGGCTCCATTAGTCTGAAATGACAAACACACAATGCCGCCAACGCGTGCGCATTTCAATGCCTATTTTGATGAAAATTTCACGACGCGTGCAAAGCCCGCAAACGGGCTAGCTCTGGTAAACTATCCGCCTTCCTATTTTTCAGTGTGCCTGGCTTAGCGCACGCCGTTTTTTTCAATTTCGTTTCGCTTTTATAGGCCGTTGGGCCGAGGAGTTTTGCATGTCGTCGAACAGCACACCCAAGGTGGGCGTGATCATGGGGTCTAAGTCTGACTGGCCCGTCATGGAGCACGCCGTGGCGATGCTGGAACAGTTGGGCGTGGCTTATGAGACGCGCGTAGTATCGGCTCATCGCACGCCTGACCTGCTGTTCGACTATGCCAAGAGCGCGGCTGAGCGCGGCCTGCAGGTCATTGTGGCTGGCGCGGGTGGCGCGGCCCATTTGCCGGGTATGGTTGCTTCACAGACCCCGCTGCCCGTGCTGGGTGTGCCGGTGGAGTCCAAAGCCTTGAAGGGCTTGGATTCACTGCTCTCGATTGCGCAGATGCCGGGTGGTATTGCAGTAGGAACGCTCGCGATTGGTAAAGCCGGGGCGACCAACGCAGGCCTATTGGCGGCACAAATCGTTGGCCTGCAAGATGCCGCGGTGCGCCGTGCGGTAGAAGCCTTTCGCGCCGAGCAGACCCAGAAAGTACTCGATAACCCAGATCCGCGCCCCGAGCCGGACGTTGAATAAGGAAGCTCGGTTATGACGTCTGGTATGACCAAACATTCAGGCATTACCCAACGTATCGGCATTTTAGGCGCCGGACAACTGGGCCGTATGTTAGCGCTGGCAGGATATCCGCTGGGTAATCGCTTCACCTTTCTGGATACCACTGGCTACCCTAGTGCGGGCATCGGTGAGGTGATCATCGACCCCGATAACCAGCGCTTGGCCGAGTTCCTGGCTAACGTCGACGTGGTGACCTACGAGTTTGAACACTTGCCCGTTCAACTGGTCCGTGACATTGAGCAGCACAAGCCGGTATACCCCAGCAGCCGGGCAATTGAAGTGTGCCAGAACCGTGTCGAAGAAAAGACGCTGTTTGATCGCTTAGGCATCCCCACGCCCGCCTACCGGGTCGTTGAGAGTGCCGAGCAGCTTGAGGCGGCTGCCCGTGAGCTTGGCTGCCCCGTGGTGGCTAAATCAGTTACTGAAGGCTACGACGGCAAAGGCCAGGCGGTGTTGAAGCATCCTGAGCAGGCGCAGGACGCATGGGCGGCTATCGGCCACTCGCAGCTGGTCGTTGAGGCCTTCGTTGATTTCGTTCGCGAAGTATCGATGATTGCCGTACGGGGTCGCGATGGCGAGGTGGTGTTCTATCCCATGGCGGAAAACCAGCACGTTGACGGCATTTTGCGCTACTCGGTTGCGCCGCTGCCGGACTTGGATGCCAGCGTTCAGCAAACCGCCGATAGCTATATTCGTGCGCTGTTAGATGAGCTGGATTACGTTGGTGTGCTGGCGCTGGAGTTATTTCAAACCCGTGACGGCAGCCTGCTAGCCAATGAAATGGCCCCTCGCGTGCATAACTCTGGTCATTGGACCATGGATGGGGCCGTCACCAGCCAGTTTGAAAACCATCTGCGTGCGATACAGGGCCTGCCGCTAGGCGATACTCAAGCGATTGCGCCTACCTGCATGATTAACATCATTGGCCGCGAAGGCGATAACGCGGCCATGCTGGCGCTTGCCAACACGCACCTGCACCGCTACGACAAGGCTGAGCGCGCCGGTCGTAAGCTTGCTCACGTCAATATCCTCGCGGCTAATCACGCCGAACTGCTTGAAAAAGTACGCGCCTGTAGCGCGCTGCTGCCAGAGGCGCCGCCCCCAGCGCTAAGCTTTACTGGCAAGCTCTGATATCAAGCTGTATCAGAAAAAAGCCGCCTGTTCACAGCAGGCGGCTTTTTTAGTACTGGTGATTGAGTACTGGTGATTGAGTACTGCTGATCACTGACGCATTTAGCTCAGCTGGCCACTCAGCACTACCCACAGCGCAATGAGTGCAAAGTGGCCGGGATACCAGGCTAGCCATAAACGGCGCGGCATCTCCACGATGACGGTAGGAATAGAGCGGGCCGCACCGGCGGCGAGAATAAGCACGATGACGCAGGTGCCGACGGTGAATGATTTGGCCATATCAGAAGCATTCATCTGCCCTGCAATCCAGAGCACGGGAAAGGCCGCTAGCCCCGCCCATAGGCGCGCTTGGAAATGATTGCCTGCTTGATGTAGTGCGTGCATCGCAAACATTAGCAGCGGGATCAGCAGCAGCCCGTTATGACCGTATTCCACCCAGAAACCGAGTAAATACCAAACTGTCACGCCTACTGCTGAACCGGCTAAAAGCCAAGGTAAGCCTAGCGTTTGCTGCTGGTAGTGCTGCCAGCCTTGGCGTACTAACGTACCCAGCACAAGGCCACTGGCCAAGGTAAAGCAGACGTTTAAGATGAAGGCGTCGGATGCACGGGGCATGAGCATATAGGGCAGCTGAGCAACCAGGCCAATCACCAAAATGCGCCGTGAATAGCGCAGCGGGTTACGCGTATTAAACAGCCCGTGCCAGGCCACCATCGCAGCGAAGAGTGGGAAAGCAATGCGGCCAATGGATGAACCTGCCCAACCTAAATCCCAATCACCCGGCAATACATAGCGCGTGAGATGATCGACGGTCATTGTGAACAGTGCTAGCCATTGCCCCCAGCCAGTCCAATGGGATGACGGGCGCGAGCGAGTGTCTGGGTGAGTACCCGGTGAAAGAGCCATAAAACCTCCGTGTTGATCAACTGCAATGATACACAGACTCAGGCCGTTCTACCTAGTTCACTGAATTTGCTGCCTTTGAAAGCAGCTAGAATGGGCGCTAGCTGAGTGAGAACGTACCGACCGTGCCGCCATTGTACGGCCTGAAAGCGCGTCACCCCGGCATAGGCCGGGGTGACGATAGCGCTTGTTGCTTGTTAAGCGGGAGACTGCTCACCCGGCTTTGCGATTACTCTTCACCGAAATAGCGGGTAAAGATTTCGTCGTAGGTGCCGTCTTCCTGTACTTCAGCCAGCGCTTCGTTGAATTTTTCGGCTAGCGCTTCGTCGCGTTGACGGAAGGCGATACCAAAACCGTCACCGAAGTATTCTTTAGGCTCGCTAATGCGCTCACCGATCACTACATAGTCAGCATCGTCGCTTTCAAGCAGCGTTGTCTGGCCAATCGGGAAGTCGAGGAAAACGATGTCCAGGCGTTGGGCTTCCATGTCCAGCACCATGTCGTCGGCCGTGGAGTAGCGGCTGATCTCGGCGACGCTGCTAAAGTTGTCCGTCACGTAGTTATCTTGCAAGGTGCCGCGCTGAACGCCGATAGTCATGCCTGCCAGCGTTTCTTCATTTGCTTCGCTGATGTCCAGGTCGCTGGCGGCAAACCAGGCTGACGGCATAGTGATGTAGGGGTCAGAAAACAGCACCTGCTCGCGACGCTCATCGTTGATGGTCATCGACGACATGATGGCGTCGTAGTTGCGTGACATCAGGCCGGGAACAATGCCATCCCACTCTTGCTCAACCCATTCGCAGGTAACGCCCATGCGATCGCACAGCTCGTTGCCAAGGTCGATATCAAAGCCGGTAAGCTCACCTTCAGCGGTGCGAAATTCCATCGGCTCATAGGGAACGTCTACGCCAATACGGACGTTATCGTAATCGCGCGCTTGGGCGGAGGAGGCTGCGGCGATGGCTACGCCCAGAAGAGAAACCGTTACTAGTTTTTTCATTTTTCTACTCCATAGGGAACAGGTTCACTAATTATCATCCCCCTTAACCTACCCCAGCTGACGGCAGACGAAAAGAGGCAATTACTGCTATAAACCAACGCTTGTTTGACGGTGGCAGATTTATGTTTCGCTGCTACAAACTTAACAGGCCCAGGGGCTAGCATGGATTGATTAAGGCGTTTGTGGCTGCAAGTGCGCCAATAGGCGTTTTTCCAAGAAACGGAAAAAGTACAAAATTGCGAACGTTAAGCATAGGTAGATAGCAGCGACAAACAGAAATGCATCGAACGGAGCGTAAAAACGCGCATACACAAACCGTGCGGCACCGGTTAAATCCATCAATGTCACTACGCTGGCAATGGCGCTTGCATGTAGCATGAAGATAACTTCGTTGCCGTAGGCGGGCAGGGCGCGCCGAAAGGCACTCGGCAAGATGATTCGCCGCATCATTAGGCTTTGTGACATGCCGTAGGCGCGGGCGGCTTCAATTTCACCTTGCGAGGTCGCTTTGATCGCACCGCGAAAAATCTCGGTGGTATAGGCGGCAGTGTTAAGCGTGAAGGCAATCAGCGCAGGATAAAAAGCACCGCGCAGTATGGGCCATAAAAAAGACTCTTGAATGCCGTCGATAAACACCACGCCGTAATAAATGATGTAGAGCTGAATCAGCAGCGGCGTTCCGCGAAATACATAGGTAAACAGGTAAATCGGCAAACTAATCCATTTATGCTTTGAGCTGCGCATAATCGCCAGCGGCACGGCGATAATTAGCCCCGCAATCAGCGATAAAAAGACCAGTTGGGTGGTGGTGACAAACCCTTGGGCGTAGTACCCGAGCGTATCGGCGGTAAAAATGGTGTTGCCAGCGAGCACGTCATTAAACCAAGTGGAAATATCAAGCATCTCACTGACCTCCGAAGCCGATGTCGTAGCGTTTTTGCAGCCGCGCAAAAATCCATTCGGATACGCTGGCAATTAGCAGATAAACCACGGCAACGGGAATTAAAAAGGTAAACGGTTCGTGAGTGGCGCGGGAGGCTTCTGCGGCGACGCGAACCATATCGGTCAGGCCAATAACGGACACCAGCGCGGTGGTTTTCAGCAGTACCATCCAGTTATTCGATAGCCCTGGCAGCGCATGGCGCATCATCTGCGGAAAACGTATGCGCCTAAATACCAGGCCGCTACTCATGCCGTAGGCTTTACCCGCTTCAATCTGACCGTTGTCGACCGCCATAAAGGCACCGCGAAAGGTCTCGCCCATGTAGGCGCCAAAGATAAAGCCAATGGTCAGCACGCCAGCTGCGAAGGCATTGAAATTAATATAAAGATCGATCTCGTAGCTGTAATAAAGCATGTCGCTAATAGCGTTCACGCCAATTTGGCCACCAAAAAAGAGCAGCATCATCAGCACAAGGTCAGGCACGCCACGAATCAGCGTGGTGTAAACCGTAGCGGTTCGCCTTAAAAACCAATTACGCGACATCTTGGCGGTGGCGGTTAGCAGCCCTAAAATAATCGCCAGTATTAACGACAGCACCGCCAACTGAATAGTGACGCCAGCCCCTTCGATCAGCCGAGGGCCATAACCTTGTAAATCAAGCATGGTAAGCCTCGCAGATCAGTATTTAGGTGCTAAAAATTGCTTCAGACGCGGAGACTGCGGATTACCAAGCACCTGATCAGGCGGCCCAGCTTCTTCCACTAAGCCCTGATGAAGATAAATAACCTGACTGGACACGTCACGAGCAAAGCTCATCTCGTGCGTGACCACGACCATCGTTCGACCTTCTTCAGCCAAGCCGTGCATGACCTTGAGTACGTCGCCAACAAGCTCAGGGTCAAGTGCAGAGGTGGGTTCGTCAAACAGCATCACTTCTGGGTCCATCGCCAGGGCACGCGCAATCGCGCCACGCTGCTGCTGGCCCCCTGACATTTGGGCGGGGTAGGCATTGGCACGCGCCGTTAAACCCACGCGATCAAGCAAGGCGTGAGCATGCTCTAAAGCTTCTTTTTTGGGTTTTTTCAGCACATTGATCGGCGCTTCAATAATATTTTCCAGCAGCGTCATGTGTGCCCACAGATTAAAGCTTTGGAACACCATCGAAAGCTTGGCGCGCATTTGCACCACCTGCTTCCAATCTTCTGGCTCGCGGCCATGTTTAGTGGTTTTAAAGCGGATTGGCTCGCCGTGAACAATGAGTTCGCCATCGTCGGGTTGCTCAAGCAGGTTCATGCAGCGTAAAAAGGTACTTTTACCTGACCCAGAGGCGCCAATCAGCGTGATGACATCGCCCTTTTGGGCTTGCAGTGAAAGGCCTTTCAGGACTTCCGTTTCGCCAAAGCGCTTTTTAATATTACGCACTTCAAGGGGAGTAGGCGTAGCGGCCATAAGATTGGCTCCAGTACAGAGTTGCCGCAGCAACAGTAGGTTGTTTGGTGCGGCTGGCGCGAAAAAAGGGGCGATTCTATCAGGCCGGGCACACTGCGCGCGCCCTAATTATGAGATTAAGCATTCGACGTTCGTCGTGGTGCTTAAGGGCCTGTGATCATCTCGCCATTATTATTGTCAACATCGCTTACTTTTATACGGTTTTAAAGCCCAGTTTTTCTCAGTTTTTTTGTGATGCTCTTAGGATTTTGCTGACTTAAGATTGCGCTGAAATAGGCGCTACTAATAACGCTGCCCGAGCGTCAACTTCAACGTTGGCGTTAGGAAACACCACGCAAAGAGGCTTATCGCCTACTCGAAAATCACCCGCAGTAGCGTCTTGCGACAAAAGCGTGCCGGGTTCGAAGCGGCTGAAATTGGGCGTGTCATCGGCAAAACAGAGTTGGAAATTGTCAGAGCGACGCATGAGTTCGTGGTGCACTTGAAAAAATACCATCTGTGACGCTGCCTTACTTGCTGGCTGATGACCTTCACTCAGTGATGTCAGCAGCGCACCCATGGGTATCAGCGATGCCATGTCGTTTTGGCCGAAAGGCGCTACACGCCCCAGCTCAAACGTAAACGCCTGGGCTGCGTGATAATGCTTGCTGTAGTGAGAGAATGTCCAGCTGTGCTGGTGTTGATGCAGCACTGCCTGCATGTCTGCTGCCGCGAACCACTCCCACTGCGCAGGGTTAGTCGCTGATTGCGCAAAGGGTTCCACGACAAAACGTGGGTAGCGACTGCCTCGAATGGCGGTATGAAGGTCGTAATGCAACTTGGGTTGATTGGCATGGCGAGTATAAAAATGATCGACCGCGGCCATGAGTTCACGGGCGCGATCAGGCTCTGGGCCTTCAGCCGTTAGCTCGCGATTGAACAGGCGGTTTAAATTAGTGCTGAGAAAGCGCTGCTGAGCCTTAAGCGCAGGCAAGTTGCCCAGAATAACTAGCACCGGCGCGCCCAGCGTCACGGTGCCTGCTTCCAAGGCGCTTAGCCACTCACCGATAAGCTCGACCGGTGCCGTTTCGTTACCATGAATCGCTGCTGAAAAGATACACGCGTGGGCATCGGCACTTGGCTGATGCGGGGCTAGCTCCATAATGCCTGGCGCGTGCAAAGAATACGTTCCGCTTCTAAAAGCGCCGCTGCGAGAGGCGGGGGGCTGCTCGTCAAGCGACCAATCGAGCCAGTGGCCTAGCATTGTTGGTTCCTTCATCCATGTGGTTGTCAGCATAACCGTGAGCCTAGGTTTAGCACGTTGAGCGGGTGTGACATACCCATAGGTCGTTCGCGTGAAAAAGCCCAGTTTAATCATGAAACAATAAAAACGCGCCCATGCTAAGCATGCGCGCGTTTTTGCAGAAGAAATATCAGGTTAGGCTGAACGCTGGCGCTTCATCTCTTGCTGATACTCGCTGGCGAGAGAGGTTTTTTGTTTGTCTTCAAGCCCACGCCCGGCCAGCTGAAAGACTTCTTGCTCTTCTTCATCCAGATGATGGGTCACTAAATGCTGCAGCTGTTTAGCATGGGTCAGCCAGTGAGTCGCGCTATATTCAGTCTCATCGAGCAGTTCTAATAGCTCGTCAATTTCATGGTGCTCAGCCACGCTATGGCGCGCTTTTTCTTGGGTTAGATCAATGGCCATCATGGGGATATACAGCGCCCGCTCTTCCGCCGCCGCATGGCAGTGCAATTCAGCCCGCACCTGCTGATAAAGACTATCGCGCTCTTCACTGTCGCCATGAGTCTCCACTAACTGGGCGAGCAGGTCGCGCTGAATATCATGATCCTTGCGCAGGGCTTCAAAAATCGTCATTCCTAGCTCCTTGGAAACGTTTCAGGGGGTGGCATGACAAAAGCTAGCGGTGGATGGCGTAAAGTGCAAGGTAGCAAATATGTTCACCTTAATGGGGGCCGTGGTGGGCACGCTAACCCACCACTGAAAGCTCTCGGTATCAATTGGCCTTATATGGCCCTTTATGCCCCGCGAGTTGCCGTATAAATGGTGTACACGGATTGGCTTGCCGTCATAAACAACCGGTTGCGATCCTTGCCAGTGAAACACACGTTAGAACAGACTTCGGGTAGCAAAATACGTCCTAGCAGATCGCCTTGCGGTGAAAACATCACCACACCATCGATCCCTTCACCGCCGTTAGCACTCGACCAAATATTGCCATCCATGTCGCAGGTCATGCCGTCAAAGACTGTATCCTCACTGGTCACGATAACTTGCCGATCGCTGACGCTTCGCCCATCTGCGCCAAGCGACCAGTGAATGATCTGAGCAGGTTCTTCAAAATGGGTGGAGGCACTGTCGCTGGCGTAGAATCCGTTGCCATCTGGTGTCAGTACAATACCGTTTGGCTTACGGATATCATCGGTCAGCATTATGGGTTCATCAAGACTGTCATCGACGTAATAGATGGCTGTCTCAAGCTCCAGGTCACGCTTCTTGCCCTCGTAGTCGAAGTGGGCACCATAGCCTGGATCGGTAAAAATAATACCACCTGAAGGAAGTGCCACCAGGTCATTGGGCGCATTCAACGGCTTGCCCTGATAGCGCTCAGCGAGAACGGTTGTACTGCCGTCCCACTCATAGCGCAAGACGCGGGCGGGAGAGTGCTCACAAGAAATCAATCGACCCTGGTGATCGAAGGCATTACCGTTAGAGTAGCCAACATTGTCTCGAAGGACGCTGACTTGGCCGGTCGATTCATCCCAGCGCATTTGTTTGGCGCGAGGGATGTCGCTGAAAACGACGTAACGTCCTACTGCGTTCCAAGCAGGTCCTTCTGTCCATAGCCCACCGCTCCAATGTCGCTCCAGTGGGCTATTGAAAATCATGTAATCGCTGAAGCGTGAGTCCTCGACTTTCCAAGCATCAATGGGGTAGCGGTCGGGGACAGGGCCTAATGAGATCTGAGAAGCAAACAGCTGAGGTGACGTGCTAACAGCCGCTAGGGCGGCCGTTGCCGAAAGGAACTGACGGCGTCCAAGTTTCATAGCGTTATCCTGATTATTGTTTGATTGCATGGTGTGGGCAAAGTGGAAGTGAGGGTATATTCACCTCATGAGAAATGTAGAACATAATCGATTAAAGGTCACACATTGACTGTTGAATAAGTTTTATTATTGTTTAACCCCAACGCGTGGACGAAGACCCAATAGGAAATGGTGTGAAGCAACTAAAACAAATTGGCAACCTGCAGGACTTTGAGCGCGTAGCACGTAAGCACTTACCAAGGCCGCTGTTTGGCTATGTGGCTAACAGTGCAGAAGAAGGTAAAACGCAGCTCGCCAATCGGCAGGCTTTTGATCGTTACGCCTTGCGGCCAAGGGCCCTGGTTGACGTTTCAGCAATCTCGACCGAAACCGAGTTGTTAGGCCAGCGCTATAGCGCGCCCTTTGGCATTGCTCCCATGGGGATTAGTGCCCTAACGGCTTACCGCGGTGATCTTGTGCAGGCGCGCGCGGCCGCTAAAGCCAAGCTTCCGATGATCCTTAGCGGCAGCTCGCTTATCCCTCTTGAAACCGTTCATAAAGAGGGGCCCACCGACTGGTTCCAGGCTTATTTGCCCGGCACGCTTACTGAGATTGAAGCATTGCTTGCCCGCGTCGAGCGGGCTGGCTACCGCAACTTAGTGATTACGGTGGATTATGCCGTGCCGCCTAATGGCGACAATAATCGCCGCAGCGGTTTTTCATCGCCGCTTCGGCCGAGTTTGCGGCTGGCCTGGGATGGCATTATTCGCCCACGCTGGCTCGTCGGTACCTTTCTACGCACGCTCTATCATCACGGCATACCGCATTTTGAGAATAACTATGCCGAGCGAGGCATTGCGGTTATTTCCAAGAATGTCACTCGCGATTTCTCTGGCCGCACCCATCTCGACTGGAGCTATCTGGAGCGGGTAAGGGCGCTATGGCCAGGCAAGCTGATCGTCAAAGGCATCCTGCATCCTGAGGACGCACGGCGGGTTGAGGCGCTGGGAGGCGACGCTATTATTGTGTCCAATCATGGCGGCCGGCAGCTCGATAGTGGCGTTGCGGCACTCGATGCGCTGCCTGATATTGTCCAGGCTGTGGAGCATATCCCGGTGATGGTCGATAGCGGTTTTAGACGCGGCACGGACGTTATTAAAGCGCTAGCATTAGGTGCAAATTTTGTATTCATTGGCAGGCCGATTAACTACGCGGCAGCCTATGCAGGGGAGGCGGGCGTGACTCATGCTTTGAATCTACTGCGCGAAGAGGTCGTCCGCGACTTGGCATTAATGGGAGTGACGGATATTGGTCAGCTTGCTCCTGAGCACTTAGTGGTCCGCCCTTAAAAACGCCGCGTGAGCCAATGGCTCACGCGGCGTTGTGTTGCTACAAGCGCAGGTTTAAACGTGCATCGCTAGCAAAGAGGATAAGCGACTTATTGAACGCCTCGCTTTTCTGCTCAGACTGCAAGTTTGTCAGCAATGGCGCGGCCCAGACTTGCGGTAGTGCCTTGTCCGCCTACGTCGCGGGTAAGCACTTGGCTATCGCCTTCGCTAAGTACTTCTTCAATCGCCGTTACCATTGCATCGGCGGCTTCCTTGTAGCCTAAGTGTTCAAGCATCATGGCACCTGACCATATCTGGCCAATAGGATTGGCGATACCTTTGCCTGCGATATCAGGCGCGCTGCCGTGAACCGGCTCGAACAGGCTCGGGAATTTGCCTTCCGGGTTAATGTTAGCCGAAGGCGCAATGCCGATAGTGCCGGTACAGGCGGGACCTAAGTCAGACAGTATATCGCCAAACAAATTGCTGCCCACTACTACGTCAAACCAGTCCGGATGAAGTACAAAGTTAGCGGTCAGAATATCGATATGGAATTTATCCACGGCGATCTCTGGGTAGCCTTTCGACATTTCGACTACGCGCTCATCCCAATAGGGCATAGTGATTGAGATGCCGTTGGACTTGGTCGCCGAGGTGAGCTTTTTGCGTGGGCGTGTTTGAGCCAACTCAAATGCATATTTCAGCACACGGTCAACGCCGATGCGGGTCATGATGGTTTCTTGAATGACGACTTCACGATCGGTGCCTTCAAACATTTTGCCGCCAACGCTTGAATACTCGCCTTCGGTGTTCTCGCGAACCACATAAAAGTCGATGTCACCCGCTTCGCGACCCGCCAGCGGACTCTTAATGCCGGGCATTAGCTTGCAAGGGCGCAGGTTAATGTATTGATCGAACTGACGGCGGAATTGTAGCAATGAGCCCCACAGGGATATATGGTCGGGCACTTTTTCGGGCCAGCCAACGGCACCATAGAAGAGCGCATCGAAACCCTTTAGCTGCTGGAGCCAGTCATCCGGCAGCATTTTGCCGTGTTCCAGATAGTAGTCGCAGCTACCAAATTCAAAGACGGTAAATTCAAGATCAATATTAAAACGCTTGGCAGCCGCTTCAAGCGCACGAATGCCCTCGGGCATGACTTCGGTGCCAATGCCGTCGCCAGCGATGACTGCAATCGTATGAGCCATGGTAACTCCTTACATTGTTTGTTATTAACGATGAGTGCTGATGCATGCGTATTGAAACGTCACAGCAATACCTGGACTCAGTGTAGCGGCTATTTGTTAAGAGATAATCAGGCTATTATTCAAGGTATTATTGCCTGAAAGTAGAGAATAGCCGAGGGATTAGATGGCTCACTTGGATGATTTGGCTTTTTTTCAGCATTTAGCTCGTGCCGGAAGTTTAACGGCGACGGCGCGCGAGCTTGGCCTTTCGCTGTCAGCGGTGAGCAAGCGGTTAAAAATGCTGGAAGGGCGTTTAGGCGTCGAGCTGGCTGCCCGCACCACAAGGCGACTAACCCTGACGGCCGAGGGCGAGCGCTATTTTGCACGCGGCGCGCTGATTTTAGATGAGCTTGATGAGCTGGAAAATTCATTAGGCGAGAATATTAACCAAGCGCTTAGCGGCAGGCTGCGTATTAACGCCACCTTCGGCTTTGGTCGCCGCCACATTGCTCCGCTGCTGTCGCGTTTCTGTGCCCAGCATCCCGACGTAGAAGGGTGGCTCGAGCTCACTAACTTTCCGCTTAATTTGAGCGATCACGGCTTTGATATTGGTATCCGCATTGGCGAGCCTCCTGAGTCGCGCTTAGTTGCCCGGCGAATTTTGGCGAATCGGCGAGTGCTCTGTGCATCACCGGCGTATATCGCTCAGGCGCCAACGCTTCAAGCGCCCGCAGATTTGCAGCAGCATGCTTGCTTAGTGATCCGCGAGAACGACAGCGATTTTCCGGTGTGGCGCTTTGAGCGATGCGGTCAGCCTACCAAGGTGCAGTCGGTCAAAGTCAGCGGCCGGTTGGCAAGCAATGATGCGGAGGTTATCACCCGGTTAGCGCTAGATGGCCACGGCGTGATGTTGCGCTCTTGGTGGGATGTTAATGAGCACCTAGCGAACAGCGCCTTAGTGGCGTTACTGCCAAGCTGGCAAGGCGTACGAGCAGACTTTTACGCGGTATTTGAGCAGCGCCGCCACGTGCCTGCTAGGCTGCGCGCCTTTATTGATTTTGCGCAACGCGAGATGGTGGGGCGAGTGTCGGCACTGCCAGAAGAAACGATTAACGGCCTGGGCACGCCTCGCCCTGAGTAACGTCGATGAGCTCATCGGTCGGGAAGTTGAGCTCTGCCGCACGCTGACGAAGACGCGCTTCTGTCGCGCTATCCATTTGCGGTGTGCGTGACAAAATCCACAGATAGTCACGATTAGGGCCCGCTATTAGCGCGGATTGATAGTCATCATCCAATTCTAAGATGTTGTAGCCGCCGTAAAAGGGGCCGAAAAAACTGACTTTTAAACGCCCGACGCTCTCGTCGTCTATAAAATAGGCGCGGCCTTCAGCTTCATCCCACTCTTGCTCCTGCAAATTGTAGCCGCGGTTAATAACCCGCACGCCGTCGTCGTCACGCAGGCTGTAGGTGGCGGTGACGCAATCAAGGCCGCGCTCAAAAGAGTGATCTAAACGGGCAATTTCGTACCACTGGCCCAAGTAGCGGTCTAGTTCGAAACCGGTGACGGGCTGCGTGCCTTCTGGAATGCCGGTACAGCCGGTGAGTAGTGCCACACTAGCTAAGCTGCTGCCTATAAGGGTTTTCACTGAGCGCTCTCCTTGCCGGTAAATTTGTTCAGCGGCTGTTGATGATAATAGCGACAGAATAGAGCATGCCGCTGCGAATCAGCATCTTTTAACGTGACGTGATCACTAAAAAGTCGCTTACAGCAAACGGCATAGCCTTTGTTAGAAACCCTCATTAGGAACACTTTTCAGGGGCACAGGTTCGGGGCAGCGAGAACGCCGCGACCCAGGAGGGACGCGGCGGCAATTGGCCACATCGAATGGCGGTAAAGAATCTTAATGCTGGTGAAGGCTTATAGCTTTTAGCTTATAGCTTAAAGCGCTCTTCAATCACCGGCCAGGCGGGATCACCGTCGGTGGCGGCTACATCAGCGAGCATCGCTTCAATACGCTCTGGGTGGTCGCTAATCCACTGCTCCGCGACATCGGATAGCGGACGTTCCTCCTGACCAAACGCCTGAATCATCCCGCTTTGCTCTTCGGCGGTGAAGGTAAATTGCTCGAAAAACGTGACGATATTGGGATTGGCTTTTGCATAGTCGTTGCGCAGAAGTGTCAGCACGTCGCTTTCGCCGTTGTTCTCACCGAATAGATTTTCGGGATCTTCCAAGTAGCGCATCGGCAGTTCAAGGTTCATCCAGTGAGGCGTCCAGCCAACCCAGACAATCGGCTCTTCCCTTGATATCGCATCGCGTGCGGCGGACAGCATGCCTACTTCGCTGGTATCAACTATCTGCCAGTCACCCAATCCCCAGGTGTCGTCATCAATCGCTTGATGGAGAATTTCACTGGCCGCAGAGCCTGCGCCAAAGCCATGTATTTTTCCATCGAACTGATCGCGATTCTGGTCAAGGTCTGCAAAGCTTTGAATACCGCTTTCATACAGGTATTCCGGCACTGCCAAGGTCATTTGCGCACCATCAACATTATTGGCGACGTCTATGAGGACCCCCGATTCTTTACGAGGGTTAAACATATCTCGCTGGGCGGGCAACCAAGCGCCTAGAAAGGCATCGATATCACCGCTTTCAATACCTTGGTAAACCACCTGTAGGCCGATTTCCTGCGTGCTAGTCTCGTAGCCTAATGGGTTCAATAGCTGCTCGGCGATAGCGGTTTTGACCGTAATGCCGGGCCAGGCGGGTACACCAAAGTCGAGGGTTTGATCGTCTGCCTGAACGGTCGACGCAAATAGTGTGGTGGTGACGAGGGCAATGCCTGATACGAGAGGTTTAAGCCGTGTCATGCGATCTCCTTGCTAAAGTTTACTGTGGAACAGATTTTATTGTGGGACAGATTTTGTCGTGAAATAGGCTTTATGGGCGAATAGATGTTGCAAGCTAAGCGGTGATTATTGAATACCGCTAGACGTTGCGGGCCAGCACGCGCAGGCGTGAAGCCAGCATGTCGCGGTCTAGGTAGGTGCCCTGCAGATGGCGTGCGCCGCTGTTGGGGTCGAACTCGCGCCGACCATGAAGCACGCGGCGATTATCAAACGCCACCATCTGCCCAGGGAGAAGGGTGAACTCCATCTCGTGTGCTTGGCTGTGAAATAGCTCCCACAGTAGAGCGTAGGCGCTGTACCAAGCATCCATCTGTTCCACCGGTAGGTGAAGTGCGTCGCGAATCCAGTTATTCAAACGTATCTCAACCAAGTTATCTGCGCTATCCAGCGTAATCACCGGCGCTCGCATAGAGATATCGTGGGTTTCATCCTGGAAGCGAAAATCAATCGGTGTCTCGCTGAGAATGGCTAACGCTGCTGGATCCTGCTGGCGCAAGGCTTCGACGACGCGGGCGCCATCTGCAAACAGCGATTCGCCACCGCTGGCGTCGTTTTGCAGGCAGTAGAGCAACTGAATATCCGGCGGCTGGCGCCAGTTGGGCAAATCGATATGCAGCGGTAATCCTACCGCCGTATAAGCCGCGTTGTTAGGATTGGGTTTTGAGCGCACATCGAAGCGAGCGCCAAAGTTGGTGGCACGCAGCGGCCCTATGCGCTCAGCCAAGCGGCTGACTTCCTCTTCTACCAGGGGGCCATCTGTCATCAGTGCCAAGCCATCGCGTAGCATGGCGGTGAGCCAGACTTTCTCACCGTGAGGCGTTAAAAAATCGCTGTGACTGATGCGCTCAGGCGCAAAGTTATCGTTCCACGGCTTAACGCTGGGGACCGCTGAGCTCAGGCTCGCTTCTGGGCGGCGTTGATATAGCCAGCCGCTATGAAATGCGCTGACATGCCCATCTTGCCAGTTCAGATGCAGGTGGCCATCCAGTAGTTCAACGCTTGGCGGCTCAGCAATTGCTTCAAGTGGCAGGTAGAGCCTTTCGCGTGTCTGCGGGTGACGGCAGGCTTGGCAGGCGCAGTGGTCGCGCAACCAGAGCAGGGGCAGGGTGGTTTGCTGGCCATCTTGCCACTCAAGTGAGACGCCATATTGGGCAAGCGTTGCCTGGGTGAGTGCAGGACCAGTTTGGTAGGGGGTTAATTCGCCCATGTTGGGTACTTGAGCAGTGTTCGTTATTGTCGTGGGTATCGTTTGTACTGCGCTGTTCATTAAAACTCCGAATAGCTCCCTTGGCAGCAGTGCCTAAAGGGTGATGCCTAAGAGGTGTGCTTAGTTGCTATCTAGGGTGAAGGAGTAGCCGCGCCGGTGACAAACGATTAATCTGGCCCCTAAGACATCGTTTTACTTATAGGTTGCTTTTTCATGAGTCAATTACCGCCGTTGCTATGGCTGCAAGCCTTTGAATCAGCGGCGCGCACTTTGAGTTTTACCGCCGCAGGTAACGAGCTGGGCGTCACCCAGGCTGCCATCAGCCAGCGTGTTAGGCTGCTGGAGGACCGCGTAGGCCAAAAACTGTTTGTGCGCCATGCCCGTAGTTTGACGTTAACGCCCGCCGGGCAGGCATGGCTGCCGAGTATCCACGATGCTTTCGCGCGTATCAGCGAAGGCACGCTAGAAGTCTTTGGCAGCACCTCTGAGCAACCGGTTACGCTGCGCACGACCCCTGTCATTCAGCAGTCCTGGCTGGCACCGCGCTTAATCGCTTTCCACCGTGCCTATCCACAGGTGGCCCTTCGCTTGGTCAGTGCGATCTGGCCAGATGACTTCGGCCCAGAGGGCGCCGACATTGAAATTCGCTACGGCAAAGGGGAATGGGCCGGTGTGGATATGCAGTCGCTGGGTGAGGATCAGCTGATGCCGGTTTGTTCGCCCGCTCTGGCTAAAACACTGGCTTCGCCAAGCGATTTGGCAGGGCATACATTGCTGCATGCGGCAGGGTTTGGCATTGGCTGGTCAGGTTGGCTTCAGGCCGCAAACGTAGCGGATATGGAAGCACGGTGTTGGTCAATAACCTGCGATAACCTGGTGATGACGCTGGCACTAGCCAGCCAGGGCGGGGGTATCGCGCTTACCCATCGACGTTTAATGGAGCGGCGTACGGATCTGGTTGCCCCCTTTGCGCTTAGCGTAGTGAGTGATGAGCGCTTTTGGTTAGTGCGGCCTAATCGTCGTCACGCAGATGAGGATGCCGCCTTGGTTTGGACGTGGCTAGTCGAGTCACGTTAAGACGCTTGTATCGCTGGTTTGATGCGTTGGTGACAGGCATCATTTTTCCAATGTTCTTGCCATTTTGGTGCAACCGTGAAGAATGATGCGTTTTCAATGCTAAAAAAAGGCGTCTGATATATGGAATTTTCTCTTGCAGCGCTAGTGGATCGAGGCAATGGACTGCTGTGGGGCAGCGTGCTGGTTTACTTATTGATTGGTGCTGGTATCTACTTCACCGTTATGACCCGCGGTGTTCAAGTTCGTTATTTTGGCCATATGTTTAAGCTGCTGCGCAGCTCCCGCCAATCAAACGGCGGTATCTCTTCATTTCAAGCACTTTCAACCAGCTTAGCAGCGCGAGTCGGTACGGGTAACCTTGCTGGCGTGGCCGTCGCTATCTATTTTGGTGGCCCCGGCGCCATTTTCTGGATGTGGATGACCGCGATGGTCGGCATGGCAACCAGCTTTGTAGAGTCAACGTTGGCGCAGGCGTATAAAACCGACCATGGCGATAATACCTTTCGCGGTGGCCCGGCCCGCTATATTGAAAAAGGCCTTGGCTTGCGCTGGCTGGCGATGCTGTTTTCAATTTGTTTAATTATTGCGTTTGGATTGGCCTTTAACAGTGTTCAGGCCAACTCCATCGCCCAGGCGATGGAACAGGCATTTGCCATTCCCACCTGGGCCATGGGGTTAGTCTTGATGGCGGTGGTCGCACCGATCATTTTTGGCGGTTTAAAGTCGATTGCCAAAGTAGCTGAGCTGGTGGTGCCGCTGATGGCGCTGCTTTATCTGGTGCTGGCGCTGGTCGTGGTGGGGTTGAATATCAGTGAATTGCCCGCCGCGATCATGACGATTGTGCGCAGTGCTTTTGGTCTTGAACAGGCAGCCGGCGGTGCCGTTGGTTACGCCGTTTCTCAGGCGATAATGAACGGTATTCAGCGCGGGCTCTTCTCTAACGAGGCGGGTATGGGCTCGGCACCCAACGCCGCGGCAACGGCTTCTACCCGGCCGGACCACCCTGCCGCGCAGGGTTTTATCCAAATGCTGGGGGTGTTTTTAGATACCCTGGTCATCTGTACGGCAACGGCGGCGATCATCATTATGGCCGGGCCAGAGCTCATGTCCGGTGATGAAAATAATGGCATTCAGCTAACCCAAATGGCGCTATCCAGCCACGTGGGCGACTGGGGCGGCATGTTTGTCGCGGTGGCAATTCTGCTGTTTGCGTTTACGTCGGTTATTGCCAACTACTCTTACGGTGAGTCTAATATTGAGTATTTAGCCGGACGCCGTGCCCCCGTGGCCGTTATGCTTTATCGCTTCGCGGTGCTGGCGATGATTATGGTGGGCTCGGTGGCCAGCCTGGGAGCTATCTGGAACTTCGCTGATCTATCGATGGGGATGATGGCGATTATTAACTTGGTGGCTATTTTGATGCTGTCGCCGGTGGCTTTCTCACTCTTTCGCGACTATGAAGTGCAGTTGAAAGCGGGCAAGGAGCCTACCTTCGATCCCAGCAAGTTCCCTAAGTTAGCCAATAAGGTTGACCCTAAGGCTTGGCCGAAAAAGTAAAAAGGAGGTTGTCGTCATGGCTCGACCGGAACTACTCGAACAGATTTACACGATCGTCGATCAGATTCCGCCTGGCCGTGTGACCACCTATGGCCGCATCGCTAAAATGACGGAAGGCGCGACGCCGCGCATGGTCGGCTCGGCGATGCGGCATTTGCCGGACGGCCATCAGCTGCCTTGGCATCGCGTGATTGCGGCGTCTTTGAAACTGGCTGATCACGGCGGGGCTGAGCGTCAGCATCGCAAATTAAGCGATGAAGGCGTGCTGTTTGATGCGAAAGGGCGAGTGCCTGCCCATCTTGTTTGGCCTGATTGAGCGCGCCGTGCCGCTTACTAACAACAACGCCGCCCAATGGGGCGGCGTTGTTGTTTAAGCTTATGAATCGGTATTTTGCCCAATCATTAGCTCGTCAGGCTTACCGCCTGATTTCCACGACCAGTCGCGCCAGCGTAAATCGAACAAATCTTTACGACGGTCTTTCAGGTTCGTCACTGAGCCTTCAGCGCGCACGACCGTGAGACGTGTTAGATCCAGATCCGAGAAGAAAATCATCTCGGTATTGGGCGTCGTTTCCGCCAGTACCGCATCGTGAGGAAAGGCGAAATCAGACGGCGAGAAAACCGCTGACTGAGCGTATTGAATGTCGAGGTTTTCAATCGAAGGCAGATTGCCGACGCTGCCGCAAAGCACCACGTAACATTCGTTTTCAATGGCCCGCGCCTGGGCACAGTGACGTACGCGCAGGTAGCTATTTTTGGTGTCGGTCCAGAAAGGTACGAACAGAATGTCCATATCTTGATCGGCCAGCAGACGACCCAGCTCTGGAAACTCTACGTCGTAGCAGATCAAAATGCCGACGCGGCCTGCATCGGTCTGAAAGACCTGTAGCCCGTCGCCACCCTCAATCACCCAGTCGCGGCGCTCCTGTGGCGTGATATGGAGCTTGGCCTGGCGTTCGATGCTGCCGTCGCGATGGAACAGGTAGGCGATATTGTAGAGCCGGTCATCTTCACCGGCTTCAATCATCGAGCCGCCGACAATGTTTATATTGTATGAGACCGCCATGCGCGAAAGCTCGGTCTTGAAGCGTTCGGTGAACCCGGCCAAGAAGCGAATAGCGCCCATTTGATCTTGCTGCGCGGCGCGATCCTGAAGGCCCATTAACGGCGTGGTGAACAGTTCAGGAAATACCGCAAAGTCGCTTTGATAGTCCGACAGCGCATCCACAAAGTATTCGATTTGCTGTAGCGCGGCTTCTGCCGAGGCAAATTCACGCATCTGCCACTGTACGGCGCCTACCCGCACCTGGGTTGGCCGCGTGTCCAGCACGTTCTCGGCTGGCTCAAACAGAATGTTGTTCCACTCAAGCAGGGTCGCGTACCCCTTGGACTGCTCGTCTTCGGGAAGGTATTTGCGCAGCAGGCGCTTGACCTGGAAATCGTTGGCCAGCTGGAACGAGAGGATGGGGTCGTAAATCTCCTTGCGGGAGACTTTGTCGATGTACTGTGCCGGGCTCAGTTCATCGGCATGATGGTAATACTCGGGAATGCGCCCACCGGCCAATATGGCGCGCAGGTTGTGCGAGCGGCACAGCTCCTTACGCGCTTCATAAAGGCGACGGCCCAGGCGGTAGCCGCGGTAGTCCGGATGGATCAGCACATCCAGCCCGTACATCGCATCGCCTTCCTGATTATTGAGGATAATCTCACGATGGCCGATCAGGTCGTCATACTTGTGCGGGTTAGAAAACTCGTCGTAATCCACCTGTACCGTCAGCGCCACGCCTACCAGGTTGCCATCATCTTCAATGGCGATTTGGCCGTCAGGAAACTCTTGAATGAGCTTGTCGATCGTGCGCTTTGGCCAAGCACCGCCAATATCGTGATAGACAGCGTCCATCAATGTCTTGAGCTGATCGTAGTCATCGCTCATTAGGTTGCGCAGATTAAGATGCAGCTCTTCCAGGGACATATTAGGGCTTCCCAGCGTCAGAAATAAACGACCATTCTAGCATTATCGAGCGCGACTCGACTTATCGGAGGTTAAGTCACGTGCGAACGGCCGTGTCAGCGTTTGCGCCATGATCACGCCAGCCAGAATTAGCAGCCCTCCCATCAGATGAAAACTAGCCACCTGTTCGCCTAAAAAAATCATGGCTATCACGGCGCTAAACAGCGGCATTAAATTGATGAAAATGCTTGATTGGTTGGCGCCGATTTGGCGCACCGCGCGCATCCAAAGAAAGGTGGTAATTACTGAGGCGGGAATGCCTGCATAGAGAATCAATCCAATGTTTTGTCCATCGATGGGCGTCATCGGGCCCATCAAGTACGGCGGTAGTAAGAACAAAACCGCAAAACAAACCTGCGCATAGAGCATTACCCAGGGCGGTAAATTCATCGACCAGCGTTTGAGCATAACGCCATACAGCGCGTAGCAGGTGGCCGCCACAACCATCAGCGCATCGCCAAGCGCGACCTGTAAATGCAGCAGTGACAGCGGATTGCCGCGCCCCAGCAGTACCGTAACGCCGATAAATGCCAGCACGCCGCCGATGATACCGCCGAGAGTGGGTGGCTCGCGCAGAATCAGCGCGCTTAGCAGCACTGTTAATAGCGGTACCATCGCGGCCAGGATGCCCATATTCGTCGCGGTCGTCGTTTCTGCCGCGACATAGGCAAGCCCTTGCCATAGCCCCATACCGAGCAGCCCAAGCAGCGCAAGCTTAGGCCACTGGCGGCGAATCTCCGCGCGGTGTCGCAGCACCGCTGGCAGTACAAAGGGGGTCATTACCGCCAGTGCTAATAGCCAGCGTAAAAAAGCGATGCTGCTCGGTGCAATGGCACCTACGCTAAGCTGATTAATGGTCATGTTGCCCGACCAGATAAGCACGGTAGCGAGCGGCGGTAAAAAGTAAATCAAGGGCATAGCAACGTTTCCTTATCGTTAGCCGGGTAATGTGCCGTGAATTCATACGCTGGGCAAGCGATTGACAGAACCCCGCGGGACTATACGTGATGCTCAGGATGTCATACGCTTGTTTGAATAATGGCGTCTAATAATGACTGGAGAAACCTGATGACCCCTGAACCCGCCTACCCGCATCTTTTTCACCCGCTCACCATTGGCCACCTAACGCTGCCCAATCGCGTATTAATGGGCTCAATGCATACCAATTTGGAAGAAGCGCCTAACGGTTTTTCACGCTTAGCGGCGTTTTATGCGGAGCGAGCGCGGGAAGGGGTTAGCCTCATTGTGACAGGGGGGATAGCTCCCAACGCTGAGGGTGCGGTATTTCAGGGTGCGCACGCGCTGACTGATGAAGCGCAGCTGCCTGAGCATCGCCAGGTAGTAGAGGCGGTGCATGCCGCAGGCGGCCATTTATGCATGCAGATTCTTCACGCCGGGCGCTATGCCTATTCGCCGGATTTAGTCGCCCCTTCGGCCATTCAGGCGCCGATTAATCCTTTTATGCCCCGGGCGCTGAGCAGCGAAGACGTTGAGCAGCAGATAGCCGATTACGTTCGCTGCGCCCAGCTTGCGCAACGGGCGGGTTACGATGGCGTTGAGGTGATGGGCTCGGAAGGCTATTTGATCAATCAATTCATCTGCCAGCGGACCAATCAGCGCGACGACGAATGGGGCGGGCCATTTGAGAACCGGATGCGCTTTGCCGTCGATATTGTCCGTCGCGTACGCGCGGCGGTAGGGAATAGCTTTGTGATTATCTTCCGCCTCTCGATGATTGATTTGGTTGAAGACGGCAGCACCTGGGAGGAGATCGTCACGTTGGGGCAGGCGATTGAGGCGGCCGGGGCCGATGTGATCAATACCGGCATCGGCTGGCACGAAGCCAGGGTGCCGACCATTGTGACGAGCGTTCCGCGGGCGGCCTTTACCGAGGTGACCCGGCGTATTAAGTCGGCGCTCACGATCCCGCTGATTACCACCAATCGGATCAATATGCCGGACGTTGCTGAGCAGGTGCTGGCGCAAGGCCACGCTGACATGGTGTCTATGGCGCGGCCGTTTCTGGCCGATGCGGCCTGGGTGAGTAAGGCGCATGCAGGCCAGGCAGAGGAGATCAATACCTGCATTGCCTGTAACCAAGCCTGTTTGGATCACACCTTTGCGGGAAAGCTGACATCCTGCTTGGTTAATCCCCGCGCCTGTCATGAAACCGAGCTAACCATTGCACCGACACATGCGCCCAAGCACATCGCCGTTGTGGGGGGCGGGCCTGCGGGGCTAGCCACGGCGGTGACGGCGGCCAGTCGCGGGCATCACGTGGTGCTGTTTGAGCGGCGTAGTGAACTAGGCGGTCAGTTTAACTATGCGCGCAAAATTCCTGGTAAAGAGGAGTTCAACGAAACGCTGCGCTATTACCGCGTCATGCTTGCTAAATATGCCGTAGAGGTACGTTTGAACACGGCAGCCACGGTGCAAGCGTTAACGGGCTTTGACGAGGTGGTGCTGTCTACAGGGGTTCAGCCTCGCGAGCTAAGCTTGCCAGGTCACGACCATGCCACGGTGCTTAGCTACGCTGAGGCGATTGAATCCCCTGAACGAGTAGGGCGTAGGGTGGCGGTGATTGGCGCAGGAGGCATTGGCTTTGATGTCGCTGAGCTGTTAGCACACCAGGGCCATGCCGCGCAGGATATCGATGACTGGTGCGACGAATGGGGCGTTGATTTAGCCGTAGGTGAGCGAGGTGGGTTAAAGGCGCCCACGCCGCCAGAGGTTGCCCGTGACATAGTGATGTTGCAGCGTAAAACCTCTAAGCCGGGTAAGTCCTTGGGTAAAACAACCGGCTGGGTGCACCGCGCTTCGCTTAAGCAGCGTGGCGTGAAGATACTAACCGGCTGTGAGTATCTCAATATCGATGACGCCGGTTTACATATCCGGCGAGACGGCGTTGATCAGCTGCTTGCGGTAGATAGCGTGGTGGTGTGCGCCGGGCAGGAGTCGGTGCGTGATTTATTGACGCCCCTAGAGCAGGCCGGGATGGCGGTGCATATTATCGGCGGTGCTGATGAAGCCAGCGAGCTGGATGCCAAGCGGGCGATTGAGCAGGGCACTCGTCTGGCCGCGCTTTTATAGCGTTAAGTGCATCAGAATGTATGGATAAGCAAATGCTTAAAAAGCGCGGGTGACGTTAGCCTATAAATGGCGATAGACTAAATGACCATTTAATAAGGGATTTCTTGGCCTATTTATTAAGCGTAACTAGGCATTAAAGGCGCTGGTGGCACCCAGCCTGCGCCGTAAGATCGCCAGATATAAGGACAAGCGTCATGACCTCGGAGTGTAGCCCGCGTTTTTTAGCCAGTGATAACACCTCAGGCATTTGCCCAGAGGCGATGGAATATCTGCTTGAAGCCAACCGTAGTGACGATCTGGCCTATGGTAACGATCTTTGGACGGCCCGCGCCGCAGACCGTTTCCGCGAGATGTTTGACTATGACTGCGACGTTTTCTTTGTTTTCAATGGGACGGCCGCCAACTCGCTGGCGCTTTCCGCAATGGGGCGCAGCTACCACAGCGTTATTTGCCATGAATTGGCCCATATCGAAACGGATGAATGCGGCGGCCCTGAGTTTTTCTCCAACGGTGCGAAGCTGCTGACCTCTCCAGGTGCAAATGGCAAGCTAACGCCTGAAGGTATCGAGGCGCTGGTCACTAAGCGAAGCGATATTCACTATCCCAAGCCCAAAGTCGTATCGCTGACGCAAGCAACCGAGGTGGGAACGCTTTACTCCCGCGAAGAGCTCATGGCCATTCGCGCCATTGCCGATAAACACGACCTGCGCCTGCATATGGACGGGGCACGCTTTGCCAATGCCTGTGCAAGCCTCAATGCCACGCCGGCAGAGCTAACGTGGCAGGTCGGCGTGGATGCGCTGTGTTTCTCTGGAACTAAAAATGGCTTGGCATTTGGCGAAGCCATTTTGTTTTTTAATCGTGAGCTTGCCGAAGATTTCTCTTACCGCTGTAAGCAGGCCGGCCAGCTGGCTTCTAAGATGCGCTTCGTATCGGCGCCGTGGCTAGGGCTGCTGGAAAGCGGTGCCTGGTTAACCAATGCCCAGCATGCGAATGCCATGGCCCGCTATCTATCGGAAGGGCTACAGGCGCTGCCAGGCGTGTCGCTGATGTTTCCAACCGAAGCCAACAGCGTGTTTGTCGAACTGCCGCCCCCGGCGATTGAAGCGTTGAAAGCAAAAGGCTGGACGTTCTATACCTTTATTGGCGCCGGCGGCGCTCGCTTTGTGTGCGCTTGGAACACCACCGTTGAATTGCTAGACGCGCTGTTAGCCGACGTGAGAGAGGTGATCGCTTAGCTCTCATTGGGCTGGCTTAACCGCCGGGCGCCGGGCCGATCAGGGCGATATTTCTCGGCTGGCGCTGGTAAAGCCCATCAGTGACATGTCCATATCAATGCGTTGGCCGTCCGGCGAGATGGCACTTACGGTCGCGGTAGTGCCGCTGCGCAGTTGCTGCAACATGCTCGACTCCAGCGGCAGATCGGCTCGGCAGCCTTGCTCTTGGCAGAACTGGTAGGGGAAACCGACCGGCTCGTTGTTATCTACCTGCAGCTGCATACCTGACGCTAGGTTCACCCCCAGCGGCATCACAAAGGCCATCACCGGGCTATCTATCTGAGGCGAACGGCCGACCATTGCTCTCATCAAGGGTTCATTGCTGTCAGGGTTGTTGACTATCTGGTTCATGGTGCAGCCCTGCTGCTGACCGGACCCGGAGGGGCATCTCACTTCCCAGTCCTGAAAGCGTTCGGTGTCGAAGTTCGGGGCGCTTTGCTGCTGGGCCTGGGCCGTTGAAGTAGCGATGGCGGCGAACAGCGGTAACAAAGCGGTCATCAGCACGCGACGAATTTGCATGAAGTCATATCTCCGGGGGTTAAACAGGGCTTAAAAACAGGGCTTAAAAACGGCTGCCCTAAAGAGGTCGCCGACAAGCGATTAAAGATTACCTGCATTCGAACATGATGCAAGCCTAGGGTTCCAGTATCGCGTTCAAATGTCGGCCGCGATGCCTCGGGGCACTTTAAACCTTTTCGACCCTCTAGCGTTGAAGGTTTTAGTCATCACTTTTTGCTAATACTGACTACGCTAAAAAAGCGACACCTCGTTTGGCACGCCGTTGCGAAACACTTGGCTTGGCGGTGACTGTCCGGGGATGGGCCACAGGAGAGTGCCATGAGCATCTTTGATCACGTTCAAGACCGTTTTTCCCGCGTTCAGCAAGAAGACATGAGCCTGGAGGAGTATTTGGCGTTGTGTCGTCGTGAGCCAGCAGTGTATGCCAGCGCTTCCGAGCGCATGCTTGAAGCGATTGGCGAGCCAGGCGTAGTGGATACTGCTAAGGACGCACGGTTATCGCGTATTTTTTCCAATAAAGTCATCCGCCGTTATCCTGCCTTTGCAGAGTTTCACGGTATGGAAGACGCCATTGAGCAAATTGTGGCGTACTTTCGGCATGCGGCCCAGGGGCTTGAAGAGCGCAAACAGATTCTCTATCTCCTCGGCCCGGTAGGTGGCGGTAAGTCATCGCTAGCGGAGCGTCTTAAGCTGCTCATGGAGCGCATTCCGTTTTATGCCATTAAAGGCTCACCGGTTTATGAGTCGCCGCTGGGGCTGTTTTCCCCGGAAGAAGATGGCGAGCTATTAGAGCAAGAGTACAAAATTCCACAGCGTTATTTACGCAGCGTGATGTCGCCTTGGGCGGCAAAGCGGCTAAAAGAGTACGGCGGCGATATCTCTCAGTTTAGAGTCGTGCGTTTGTATCCTTCGCGACTCCATCAGATCGCTATTTCTAAAACCGAACCCGGCGATGAGAACAATCAGGATATCTCGTCGCTGGTGGGCAAGGTTGATATTCGTCAGCTAGAGCTTTATTCCCAGGATGACCCCGATGCCTATAGTTTTTCCGGTGGCCTGTGCCGCGCTAACCAGGGGCTGATGGAGTTTGTTGAGATGTTTAAAGCGCCTATCAAGGTGCTTCATCCCTTGCTCACCGCAACGCAGGAAGGCAACTACAACCCTACCGAAGGCATGGGAGCGATCCCGTTTGACGGCGTTATTTTAGCTCACTCTAACGAATCTGAGTGGCAGGCTTTTCGTAATAACCGTAACAATGAGGCTTTCCTCGATAGGGTCTATATCGTTAAGGTGCCGTACTGCCTGCGGGTGTCGGAAGAAATCAAAATCTATCAAAAGCTGCTTGAAGACTCTTCGCTTAACGCCGCCCCCTGTGCGCCGGACACACTGCGCATGCTGGCGCAGTTCTCTGTGCTGTCGCGGCTTAAAGCACCGGAAAACTCTAATATTTATTCAAAGATGCGCGTCTACGACGGCGAAAATCTGAAAGACACCGACCCGCGCGCTAAATCGATTCAGGAGTACCGCGACGCGGCCGGTGTGGACGAGGGCATGCAGGGGCTGTCTACCCGCTTTGCGTTCAAAATTCTGTCTAAAGTGTTCAACTTTGACAGTGTTGAAGTGGCGGCTAACCCGGTGCACCTGCTCTACGTATTGGAACAGGCGTTAGAGCGCGAACAGCTGCCGTCGGAGGCGTTTGAACGTTATTTAGGCTTTATCAAAGAATTTATGGCACCGCGCTATGTGGAGTTCATTGGTAAAGAAATTCAGACCGCCTATCTCGAATCCTACAGCGAATATGGCCAGAACATCTTCGATCGCTATGTCACCTATGCCGATTTTTGGATTCAGAATCAGGAATACCGTGACCATGAAACCGGCGAGCAGCTAAACCGCCAATCGTTGAACGAAGAGCTAGAGAAAATCGAGAAACCCGCGGGGATTTCGAACCCGAAAGACTTTCGACATGAGGTGGTTAACTTTGTGCTGCGGGCGCGAGCGCAAAATAACGGCATGAATCCAAGCTGGCAGTCTTACGAAAAATTGAAAGGCGTTATCGAACACAAAATGTTCGCCAATACGGAAGAGCTGCTGCCGGTGATCTCGTTCAATGCCAAGGCTTCCCGGTCGGATCAGAAAAAGCACGAAGATTTTGTGGCCAGGATGGTCGAGCGTGGCTACACCGAGAAACAGGTTCGGCTGTTATCCGAATGGTATTTGCGTGTACGCAAGTCTCAGTAAGGGGCAGCGTACAAGAGCCGCGCTTACGTTGTACGCTTAAGGAGGTCGTATGACCTACTTTATTGATCGAAGACCAAACGCTAAACATAAAAGCGCGGTTAACCGGCAGCGCTTTTTAGAGCGCTACCGTAAGCATATCAAGCGCTCGGTCGAGGAGGCCGTTAACCGCCGCTCAATTACCGACATGGAGCGCGGTGAGAAAATTTCTATTCCGACGAAGGATATCTCTGAACCAGTCTTCCAGCATGGCCCGGGGGGCGCGCGCAATATCGTTTCGCCCGGAAATAAGGAATATGTTGCCGGCGATAAGATTAGCCGACCAAAGGGCAAGGGGGATGGCAACGGGAGTGGTGAAGGGGGAGCATCGAACCAAGGCGAGGGCGTTGACGAGTTTGCTTTTACCCTTAGTCGTGAGGAGTTTTTAGAGTTCGTTTTCGATGGCCTTGAATTGCCCCACCTGCAGCGCAAGCCGCTTAAGTCGTTGGAAGAGGTCAAAATGGTGCGGGCGGGGCTTTCGCGCGACGGGGTTCCTTCACGTATCAGCATTACTCGTTCGATGCGTGAGGCGTACGCCAGGCGTATTGCGATGCGAGCGCCCATTAAACGAGCGCTTAAGGACGCGGTTGAGGCATTGGATGCCGAAGAGCGTAAAGACTCGGTGCTGCGCAACCCTACGCGTATCACCGAGCTAAAAGCCGAGATCGAGCGCTTGGAGAAGCGTATTGCTGGCGTGCCTTTTATTGACACTTATGACCTGCGCTATCACCAGCTCAGCGCACAGCCGCAGCCCTCTAATCAAGCGGTGATGTTTTGCGTCATGGACGTTTCCGGCTCAATGACTCAAAACCACAAGGATATCGCCAAGCGCTTTTTCCTCCTGCTCTACCTGTTTTTGGAAAAACACTATGAGAAAGTCGAGCTGGTGTTTGTACGCCATCACACGGCCGCCAGGGAAGTAAATGAAGAGGAGTTTTTCTACTCACGTGAAACCGGCGGCACGATTGTTTCCAGCGCGCTAAACCTTGTTAATAAAATCATCGAGAAGCGTTATCCCACTAGCCAGTGGAACCTCTATGTAGCGCAGGCCTCCGATGGCGATAACTGGGATGATGACTCGAATATCTGCCGCGATTTGCTGATTAAGCAGCTAATGCCGCAGCTTCAGTACTATGCCTACGTTGAAATTACTCCTCACGATCATCAGTCGCTATGGCAGGAGTATGAGAGCGTGGTTAATGAGTTTCCCGATCGGTTTGCGATGCGGCAAATTGTGGAGGCGGGCGATATTTATCCGGTCTTTCGCGAGCTGTTTAAGCGTCGCTTAAGCCAGTCCTAAGACCTTATATCGAGGCTAGGGACCGCGTGAAGAGGAGTGGGCTATGAGTGCGACCCGCAAACGCAAGCCGATTGCCACCGGCTCCGATTGGAACTTCGCTGTGCTGGAACGCTTCGACACGCAGCTGGCAAGTCTTGCCGACGAGTATCGGCTGGATACTTATCCTAACCAGATAGAAGTGATCACCACTGAGCAAATGATGGATGCCTACGCAAGCGTAGGGATGCCGGTTGGCTACCATCACTGGTCGTTTGGTAAGCAGTTTCTAGCGGTTGATCAAGCTTACAAGCGCGGCCAAATGGGCTTGGCCTATGAGCTGGTGATCAACTCTGACCCCTGCATTGCCTATTTGATGGAAGAAAATACGCTGATGATGCAGGTGCTGGTGATGGCGCATGCCTGCTACGGCCATAACTCTTTTTTTAAAGGCAATTACCTATTTCGAACCTGGACCGACGCCTCATCAATTGTCGATTACTTGGTGTTTGCCCGACGCTATATCAATCAGTGTGAAGAGCGTCACGGTGTGCAAGCCGTCGAGCAGCTGCTGGATGCCTGCCATGCGCTCCAAAGCTATGGCGTGGATCGCTACAAGCGGCCTTCGCCGATCTCTGCGGAAGAAGAAGCTAAACGCCAAGATGAGCGAGAGACCTATCTACAAACCCAGGTAAACATGCTCTGGCGCACCATTCCGGGATTGCCTGAGGGCAGCTCGCCGCTACTGGCCAGCCTGCATAGCGATGATGACCCGTTAGGCCTGCATAGCGGCGGGCATTATCCTTCGGAACCCCAGGAAAACTTACTTTATTTTATTGAAAAAAACGCGCCGCTGCTTTCGCCGTGGCAGCGTGAAATCGTGCGGATTGTACGCAAATTAGCACAGTACTTTTATCCTCAGCGGCAAACGCAGGTGATGAATGAGGGCTGGGCGTGTTTTTGGCACTACACGTTAATGAATCGGCTTTACGACGATGGCGATGTCGATGAGGGGCTGATGCTGGAATTTTTGCAGTCCCACGCGGCCGTTATTTATCAACCGCCATTTGATAGCCCGCACTACAGTGGCATTAATCCCTACGCGCTAGGCTTTGCAATTTTTATAGATATTAAGCGGATCTGTGAGGCGCCCAATGACGAAGATCAGGCGTGGTTTCCAGACATTGCCGGAACACCTTGGCGGGAGACGCTAGAGTTTGCGATGCGTAACTTCAAAGACGAATCGTTTATTCAGCAGTTTCTATCGCCGAAGGTGATGCGCGACCATAAGCTGTTTCTTGTCGTGGATGATGATCAGGCTGAGACGCTTGAAGTGGCGGCTATTCACAACGAGCAGGGCTACCGCCGCGTGCGTGACGCGCTGGCTACCCAGTATGCGCTGTCTGTGCGTGAACCTAATATTCAAGTTGCCGAAGCGGCTATCCGGGGAGATCGCTCATTGACGCTTCATCATGTCCAGGACAGCCGTCGCCCGCTGGGGCGTAGCGTCTATCCCGTCATGCGCCATTTGCAGCAGCTATGGGGGTTTCCCGTTCATTTGGTTTCGCTTGAGGAAGGCCGCGTAACGCGCCGCTATCACTGGCCGATTGAAGACGAAAACAGCACTGCTTAAAGGGGGGGGGGGAGGATTGTTGAAGGACTTTTTTAGCGCCGGCTCTTTAACTATCTCTGCCCCGCATGATGAGCGGGGCAGTGCTTTATAGGCATTTCATTAGCGATAGATGCTTAGGACTGGGCAGTCCAGGACTGGCACCATCCGGCAGGTTCCACGCTATTCTCTGGAAATAGTTGGCAGCCTTCATTATTAGCGCTATAGAACATGCAGTTGTCGCAGAGTTCGCCTTCTTTAAAAGCCGGATGATCACTGGCATCACGGGCAACTTCTACATAATTAAGTGCCTGTGCGTTAGGCGCTGAAGGATCAAGACGCGGAAGGCCTTGAGCAAAAGCGGTCTTAGACAGAATGCCCACACCTAGTGGAAGGGCGGCAAGCCCCAGTAAACTCTTGCGCATGAAGTCACGACGATTCTGATTAGCCATGATTTCTCCTTATCGTCACGGTTTGACGTTAGACCACGATTGTCGGGTGGTTATCCACCTCTTGAGTCTCTTGGTTCTGTTAATTAGCTTAAAACGTATTCTTCAAAGCCTTCACAGGGCTCTCAATCAGTCTCCAGCTAATTATCTGCTAGATACTAGCGGATGACAAAGTTTGTGCGAGTAAGGTTGTGCTAATAAGGTTGTGCGAATAAGTCTGTGCGCATACTGATGAGCTGAGCCAGCAATAAGCCGCGCCGGCGCCAGGTGCTACGCCCGCCTTCATGTCGCTGGTATACTCTGCCCGACGCCGACATCCCATTGTGAGTCGTGATTTTTTTCTGTTGAGAGGGCGCACCATGCAAAACGCAGTCATTTTAATCAATACCGACAAAGGGCAAGTGAAAGCCGTCGCTGAGCGGCTGGCCGATGTAGAGGGTATTAGTGAGGTGTATTCCACCTGTGGTCGTTACGACCTGGTGGCGATTGCCCGCACCCGTGATTTTGAAAGTTTAGCCGAGCTGGTTACCGAGCGCTTAAACGCCGTTGAAGGTATCAGCGATACCGAGACACTCAACGCCATGCAGGTACATTCGCGCCATGACCTGGAAACCATGTTTTCACTGGGCTGGTAGGCGTTCTAAATTCGCCATTAGTGTTTGAACAAAACGATAGGTGCTTTTAGGCGCTAGGCAGGGAGTAAGTCTGTTGGGGAAATCGCTTTCGCGCTGGCGTAGTAACGGTCGACGCCTGGGCATCGTTGTGCTGTTTATTGTTGCGGGTACCGGGCTGTGGGAGTTTCAAGAACGCCAACACAAAGATGCGTATACCTGGATGGGCGTGCCGACATGGGAGGCGTTTAGCCCCACAACGATGCATCGAGTGCTGCGTAACGACGGCTATTTAGTGGGTTGGTCGGATGTGCGGGTTAATCCGCTGTGGGTGAGCTATCAGGTTGAAGCGGTTGGCGACGACACGCGAATCGGCTCGCGACCTAGTTTTCAAGCGGATTGGCGCACGCTCTGGCCAATAGGCACTGGCGACTATGCGGGCAGTGGCTATGACCGAGGGCATATGGCACCTAACTATGCCATTGCCGCTGTGCATGGCCGCAGCGCCCAGGTCGATACGTTCTTAATGAGTAACATGACACCGCAACGGCCACAGCTCAATCGTCAGCTATGGCAACGCTTAGAAGAATCGGTCATGGATCATTTCGCGCCGCGCTTTGATCATTTGCAGGTGATTACGGGGCCTATTTTTCCAGCAAGCTTTATGGATAACGTGTTTAACCGTGTGGGCTTTGTCGAAGTGCCTGAGGCGTTCTACAAGATCATCGTTGCGCCGCACAGTAACGCGCCATTAGCGCTGGCATTTATCATGCCGCAAGATGTTCGGGGTAACGAGCCGCTCGATGATTACTTAGTGACGATTGATGAAGTTGAGGCGCTTACTGGCCTTAACTTCTTTCCAGAGTTGAGTGCTGAGGTGGAAGCTGTTCTGGAAGGAGAGCTGCGTACGCAAGGATGGGCGCTTGAAGAAGTATCACGTCGGCCCGGGCGTTTTCAGTAGGGTTTTTCGGTGTTTAAGCGCTATCTAACACCCATTGGCGGAAAATGCGCATGGGCTCAGTGAGGTGTCTGCGCCGCGGTGTGAGCAGCGACAGTTTTCCTTTGCTGGGTAGCGCTAAGGGCAATGCCTTCACAAGATTGCCCTGTTCAAACTCGGCGGCGAGCAGATTCGTCCATCCCAGCGTGACGCCCTGACCAGCCAGCGTTGCGTTCATCAGTAGTTGAAAGCTGTTGGCGCGTAACGTATGAGTTGGCGGCTGCCAATCGAGCCCAAGGGATCGATACCAGAGTTCCCAGGTGAGCCAATCATGATAATGATCCTCGACCACCATCAGCGTGTGCCGCATGAGCAAATCCTGTGGATCAGCGATGTTGCCATGGCGTTCCAAATAAATAGGGCTACAGACGGCGGCAACGTCTTCATGCTTGAAAATAGCATCTGCGCTTAGGCCAGGCGGATCGACTTCTCTCGGCACATGATAGTAGATGCCGAGATCGAATTCGGCGAGATCAAGACGGTGTGGATCCTCAACGGTAAGAATGCGTATCTCGATATCGGGATGGGCGTATTGAAAGTCGGGCAGTTGGCGTGCAAGCCAGATTGAGGCAATAGTAGGGCTGGAGGCTAGCGTCAGTTGGCGATCATCGCCGCGTCGCCTAAGGCGTGCACTTTCGGTGCGTAACTCGCGCAACAGGCGTTGAACAACGCGAAAGTAATGCTCGCCAGCCGGGGTTAAGCGTAGGCCGTCGTAATGGCGCTCAAACAGCGGGCGACCGAGATCATCTTCTAGTCGCTTGATCTGACGGCTGATGGCGCTTTGACTCAAGCTAAGCTCGCTGCCCGCCTGAGTAAAACTTCTGTGGCGGGCCGCGGCTTCAAAGGCGCGTAAGCAAGATAACGGCGGTAAGGCATCGCGCATTGCATAAATCTCAAGGGTCTGGGAGCGATGGCCCAAAGCATACCACGCGAGATATCAATTCGACCCCCGCGAGGTATCTCAAGCTTAAATCGCTGTACGCGGAATTTCACGCTGCCACGATTTCTCGCTGACCAAGTTGTCCCCCTCAAACGCGCGCTGCTCTGCGGTTAGGTAGAACGTTGTTTCGTCACAATGAAGATGGTAACGGCTTGTCACTTCTACCGCGAATTGGCCTTCACCCTCATCACGACGAGCGCGATAAATCCATTCGATATCAGCGCGTGTCCGCGTGGCATCGGTTGGATGACTGGAGTAAACCTCTTTCGCCCGCTGTTCGACGCGCAGACCGTGATCCTCGAAGCGAATGTCCCCCATGTCATCTTCAACGGTGATGGTCACTTCCCCGCTACCGATATCCTCACTGATAGTGCGCTTTGGCTGACCGGCGCGCAGTGTTTCGACTTGGCAAGGTGAGGCGCTCTCTGGTGGTTCGAACGGCATCGGAACATAGTCTGCCGTTGACAGTGGTACCTTTAGTGTTGGAGTGCCTGCCTTTAGCGTCAGGTCGGCGCGTTTCTTCGGCGACCAGACCAGCGGGAAGCTGGCGCTAGAGAGCGCGATGCGAAGGCGGTGCCCCTTTGGCAAGCGATAGCCAATCAAATCTAGGCAGAGCCGCACGTCCATGGGTTCGCCGGGGATTGGCGGGGTTATCGTTCCCGGGTCGTTGCGAAGATTGAGGTTCAGCGTGCCGTAGGTGATTAATGCACTTTCCCCGCTGGGTGCAACGTCGCAAAGACGTACATGCAGTTGGCCGCAGTCTTCGCTGCTTTCCAATGATACTGACACCGTCGGCTGGCCGAGAATGTCGAGGCCATCATCGTAGGGGGCTGAATCAAAGATGAGTGATAAGCCATCGTCACGACGCTGATCCGGTGGGAAGTCTGCGCCGAACCAGAGGGGAATGTATTCGCCCTGCAGCGAACCGGCTGTCAGTGGCGATGCGATAAGGCGATCGTTACTTAGCTGGCCATCTTGAGTGAGCCCGTTATCGCCAAGCACTAACTTACTGATGTCAGTGTTGTCGCTAGGCATTGGCCAGCGGTGAGTGCGAATCCACTGCCCGGGGCGCTCTAGGTACTTGGGCGCTGGGGGGAGGCCATCCTGTAGATAAAAGGTACAGGGCGGTTCATCCATAATGCCAGTATCGGTATCTTTGAGCCAATAATCCCACCAGCGCAAGGCTTCTTGAAGAAAGCCAATCGCCGGGTCGGGAATCGCAAAGTGCGGGTACTTGTGCATCCAGGGCCCCAGCAGAGCCTTTTTCGGACACTTCAGGTTCTCCATCATACGCGGAATGGTATTAATGTAAGAATCACCCCAGCCGCTGATCATGTAAACCGCAGCTTCAATATCGCCATAGTTTTCATTAACTGAGCCGTGCTTCCAATAGTCGTCACGATGCTGGTGCTCAAGCCAGGTTTCGGCCAGTAGCGGCATATTGTTGAGGCGGTGCTTCCACATCTCGCGCCAACGCTCGCCGACTAGTGCCGGATCGGGCACGCCAGCAGAGAAACTTAGCATGGTGGCGGCCCATCCAAGATTCTCAAGCAGCATATTGCCACCTTTGAAGTGGATGTCATCGGCATAACGATCGTCGGTAGAGCAGAGCGTGATGATGGCTTTCAGCGGCTTAGGTCGCAGTGCCGCCACTTGCAACCCGTTAAAACCACCCCACGAGATACCCATCATGCCGAGCTTGCCATCGCACCAGGGCTGGGTCGCGATCCAATCGATCACTTCCAGAGCATCGGCTTGTTCCTGTGGCGCGTATTCATCTTCCATAAGACCATCGGATTCGCCGTTGCCGCGCATATCAACGCGCACGCTAGCATAACCGTGACCGGCGAAATAAGGGTGAGTCAGCTCGTCGCGAACCGCCGTGCCGTCTCGCTTGCGATAAGGCAAATACTCTAGAATCGCAGGTACCGGCTTTATCTCAGCATCTTCGGGTAACCAAATTCTGGCGGCTAGGCGTGTGCCATCGGCCAGCGGTATCCAGATATTTTCGATCTCGCGGATGCTGTGGGGGAAATCTTGCTTGATCTTCATGGCGCATTCTCGTCACGGGTGAGTTTGGGCACCGGCTGGAGCCGTTCCGGGTGTTTTAGCCAGACCCAAAGTGAACCGCTGGCTAGCAGCACTATCAGCATTGAGGGCAGTCCACCCAGATTAGAAAGCATCTTGACGCCGTCAATTCCCACAAAGCTGACCATTATCCAAGAGACGATGCCGACAATAATTCCCCATATGACTTTCATGGCTATTCCTGCATTGAGGTCGGAGTCGGCGGTCAGTCCGCGGGTACAAAGGTTGCCGATGGCATCAGTCTGCGAGTCGGCGGCGGTGACATAGGAGATATAAGCGACGAATAGCAGCACCGGAATCCACATATTTGAAAGTGGTAGCTGGCGAAATAGTTCGTATAGAACGTTTTCTACGCCGCGATCATTTAGCACGCTATAGAGGTCGATGCCGGTACTGGCTTGTCCAAGCTGTGACTGAAAATAGAGGGCAGTGCCAGAAAAAATGACAATCCACACGCTGGCGAACAGTGCTGGGTAGAGCAGATTGACGCGTAGGAATTCTCTGACGGTATAGCCACGGGAGATTTTGCCCAAAAATAGCGCTGCAACCGGTGCCCACGAAAACCATACCGCCCAGTAGAAGGTCGACCAAGAACGTGGCCACTGATCTTGGCCGGCGGCGCCGGTGAACAGGCTCATACTAAAGAAGTTATCGACATAGCGGCCGAATGACTCTACGCCCAGCGCCAGGAAAAAGGCCGTGGGGCCAGCTATAAACACGAAGATGCCGAGAATCAGCAGTAAAAAGGCGTTCAGTGATGACAACCTTGCAATACCTCTCTGCAGGCCGCTGGCTGCAGAGAGCACGAAAGTCACTACTATGATGGCGATCACGATGCCAAGACGCAGCGGATTGGTCTCACCGTCTAGATACTGGCCCGCACCGCCGGCCAGCGTCAAAGCGCCGGTACCCAATGATGACGCCATGCCTGCAACCAGCGCATAGAGCGAGATTGCATCGATTAATCCCGCGAAGCGCTTCACTTTTGGACCGAAGATCGGCTCCAACATACTTGAAATAGAAAAGCGCAGACGCAGGTTGTAGAACGCCAGGGCGAAGATCAGCGCCGGCACAGCGTAGATAGCGTAAGGGGTAAAAGACCAGTGCAGAAACATGGTCGACATCGCAAATAGCATGGCATCGCTAGAGCCAGCTTCAAGCCCGCTCGACACCGGCGGGCTCATAAAATGATAGAGCGGCTCGGCCGTGGTCCAAAACAAAACACCGACAGCCAGTGTGGTGCAGAGCGTGATTGAGAACCAGCGCATCCGCGACAGCAGCGGCGTCGCATCCGGGCCACCGATACGCACGCGACCGATCGGTGAAAAGTAAACGATCACCGCCATGATTAGAAGATAAAGGCTACCCAGGCTGAACAGCCAGGAGAAATTGTTGAGAACCGCCTCATTAAGGGCGCTAGCCGTGGCTAAAAATGCATCTAAATTGACATAGCTGGCAATGACTGCCGCAATCAGAACAAGAAAAGTTGGCCAAAAGACCAGCGGTCGAAGTGATGTTTGCATACCTTTCCCTCATTATCGTTATCGTCATTCTCCATGCATACATATCATGGCAGTATAACTTAACGTCATTTCAGGCCCGAGAGGCATTGCAAACTGGGCATGAGGGCATGCGCTGTACGCATGGGGTGTTTGAAATGGGGGCTGCAATGAAGCACAAATACTAATGAATAAGAGTGTATTGAAACGGTGATAGGAGACTGGGTAAATAAAAAGGTAGTAGATAGCGTGTTGTATTAACAACAAGCGTGATAATTAAAGAAGGGCTAGGATAAAGCTAGGAAGGCGTAGATGAGTATAAAAAAAGCTGGAACTATAAATGGTGCCCAGGAGAGGACTTGAACCTCCACGTCCATACGGACACTAGCACCTGAAGCTAGCGCGTCTACCAATTCCGCCACCTGGGCGCATCATTTAAAGCTTGGATTACGAGTTACTGTTTGTGTTCGTATGGTGCCCAGGAGAGGACTTGAACCTCCACGTCCATACAGACACTAGCACCTGAAGCTAGCGCGTCTACCAATTCCGCCACCTGGGCGAACACAAAACATTTACCACTGCTTAGCAATACTGCCTTGACGAGTACTGCCTTACTTTACACCTTACTGTTTATATCCGTGAGGGGGATAGAAACAGTATGGTGCCCAGAAGAGGACTTGAACCTCCACGTCCATACGGACACAAGCACCTGAAGCTAGCGCGTCTACCAATTCCGCCATCTGGGCAAGTGGCGCGTATAATACCGGGGTGATGGTTAAATGCAAGGCCTCTCAGGCGCTTTTTATAAAGCAAATTGTATAAACAACGCCTAAGACGGTTGGGTGATTGAGCGCGCGGCGCTATACTGCGGCCATGACTAAACAAAACCCTATTCATTTTAGCCTTTCAAGCGCTGAAGTAGCCCGCCCGCAACGCATAGCGTCTGCGCTTTTTTTACGCCTCTCGCAGATGACGCCATCAAGGATGTTGATCGCATGAAGTATTGGACGTTAAGTGATGATCCGCACGCCGAGCGCGAGGCGCACAAATACGGCAACCCAGCGCCGAGCCGGGAATACCTTCTCGCCGCATTAGAAAGCTACGGCAAGCCGATTAGCCACGAAAATATGAGCCGCATGTTGGGGCTTGAAGACGAAGATCTTATCGAAGCGATCAGGCGTCGTTTGGCCGCCATGGAGCGTGACGGCCAGGTGCTGCGCGACCGTCGAGGTGCCTACGCGCTGATTGATAAGCTCGACTTAGTGAAAGGCAAAGTGCTGGGCCATCGCGATGGCTTTGGCTTTCTGCTGCGTGATGACGGCAAAAAACCTGACCTGGTACTGCCTCCGCGCCAAATGCGGCGTGTGTTTCACGGCGACCATGTGTTGGCCCGCATTAGTGGCCGCGATCGTCGTGGCCGCGATGAGGCGACCATCGCCGACGTTATCGCTCGCAACACGCAAACGATTGTAGGCGTTTATCGTAGCAATACGCCTGAGTTTGGCATCCTGATTCCGGAAAATCCGCGCATCACGCAGGAAGTGATTATTCCTCATAGCGCCTGCGGCGGCGCACAGGATGGGCAGGTGATCTCTGCCAAAATTGTTCAGCAGCCCGCTACCCGCGTACAGCCGGTAGGTGAGGTGGTTGAAGTGCTGGGTGAACGTATGGACCCCGGCATGGAAATTGATATAGCGATTCGTAGCTATGACATTCCTGCTGAGTTTCCGCCTGAGGTTATTGATCAAATTGGTAGCATTTCAGCCGAAGTGCTGGAAGACGATAAGCAGCACCGCGTTGATTTACGCGATGTGCCGCTGGTCACCATTGATGATGAGTCTGCCAAAGATTTTGATGATGCCGTCTGCGCATGGAAAACAAAGTCGGGTGGTTGGAAGCTGTTGGTGGCGATTGCCGACGTTTCCCACTACGTGCGCCCTGGTACGGCGCTGGATGATGAAGGCCGCACGCGTGGTAACTCGGTCTACTTCCCTGGCCAAGTCGTCCCTATGCTGCCGGAGCTGCTTTCAAACGGCCTTTGTTCACTGAATCCGCATGTGGATCGCTTAGTGCTGGTCTGTGAAATGAATATCTCCCAGACGGGGGCGATTAGTCGTTATCGCTTTTATGAGGCGGTAATGAACTCTCATGCGCGCCTTACTTATAACAAAGTGGCGGCGATTCTTGATGAGACAAGCGAAGAGGGCGAAGCGCTTCGCTCAGAATACAGCGAATTAGTGAAGCCGCTGAAAAGCCTGGAAGAGCTATACTACTTGCTGCGTGAAGCGCGAGCAGAGCGCGGCGCTATCGACTTTGATACTACCGAAACGGCGATCATCTTTAACGATGAGCGTAAGATCGAAAAAATCGTTCCGCGTAGCCGTAATAATGCCCATAAGCTGATTGAAGAGTGCATGTTGGCAGCCAACGTTGCGACCGCGCGCTTCTTAGATAAGCATGATTTGCCGGCGCTTTACCGCATCCACGAGCGTCCTACGCCTGAGCGCCTTGATAAGCTGCGCCTGTTCCTGAACGAACTCGGCCTGTCTGTTGGCGGCGGTGATATGCCGACGCCGCAAGACTATCAGGCGCTGCGTGAAGTTATTGCCGATCGTCCCGATTTCGATATCATCCAGACCGTTATGCTGCGCTCGATGAATCAAGCGGTTTATTCTCCGCAAAATGAAGGCCATTTTGGCTTGGCTTATCAAGCTTACGCCCACTTCACCTCGCCCATTCGCCGTTACCCTGACCTGTTGGTGCATCGCGCTATACGGTCGGTGATCCGCGGGCCGCGCCAGACCAACACGGTATTGCGCGTTGAGGGTGCGCCGGTTGAGCCGCCGAGCAAGTGGTGCCCGTATACGTTTGAGCAAATGCTCGAGCTGGGCGAACACTGCTCAATGACCGAGCGGCGCGCCGATGAGGCCACGCGTGATGTCGAGAGCTGGCTGAAGTGTGAGTTTATGTCCGACAAGCTAGGTGAGATGTTTGAAGGCACCATTGCATCGGTTACTCAGTTTGGTCTGTTTGTACGCTTAGATGCCTTTTACGTAGAAGGCTTGGTTCACGTAACCTCGCTGCCTTCCGATTACTATCATTACGAAGCTGAAAAGCACCGCCTCAAGGGCGAGCGGACGGGCACCACTTACCGGCTAGGCGATGGCCTTACTGTTCAGGTGGCACGCGTCGATATGGACGATCGTAAGATCGACTTTGGTCTAGGCGATGAAAAGCCTCGGCCGCGTCGTCAGCCGCGTAAGAGTCGCGGCGGAGAAGAGGGCGGTAGTTCTTCGGCTGGAGGCGCTAAGGCTGCCGGTGCTAAGGCTGCCGGTGCTAAGGCATCTAACGGCGATCGGCCTGCCGTCCGTCGTGGCCCTCGGCGGACGCGCACTGGCCCGCGCAAGCCATCACCGAATAAGGGTTGAGCATGAAGCCGGCATCGTCTCGACGGGGGCCTAAGACTCCCGATGGGTTGGATCAAGTGTATGGCGTACATGCCCTGCAAAGCCTTTTGGATCGAGGTGAGTCGCCACGTGAGCTTTGGGTGCAGCAGGGCGCAGGTAGCCGCTTAAAAGAGGTCGTTGCTCAAGCTCAGGCGCGCGGTGCTCGCGTGAAGGAGCAGCCGCGAGACCTGCTGGATCAGTTGACGCAAGGCGCGGCTCATCAGGGCGTGGTAGCTTTTTGCCCGCCGCTTACGCCTGAAGGCGAAGAGTCGCTATGGTTAAAGCTGCGAGCCTGGCCGTCGTCAACGCCGCCGCTTTTGCTGATTTTAGACGGTGTGACCGACGTGCATAATTTTGGTGCCTGCCTACGCAGTGCCGATGCTGCCGGTGCTCACGGGGTGATTGTAGCGAAAGATAAAGCGGCGCCGCTAAATGCCACCGTGCGTAAAGTGGCCTGCGGTGCCGCCGAAGTTGTTCCGGTTTACCAAGTAACCAATTTGGCGCGCACCCTCGCCAAGCTCAAAGATGCGGGCGTTTGGATAACCGGCACGGCGGGTGAGGCGGAGTCCAGCGTATTTGCCATCGATATGACCGGCCCGACGGCTCTAGTGATGGGCGCTGAAGGCAAGGGCATGCGCCGGTTAACCCGTGAAGGATGTGACAACCTTGCTAAGCTGCCGATGGCGGGTGAGGTGTCTAGCCTGAATGTATCGGTCGCGGCCGGAATTTGTCTGTTTGAAGCTGTTCGTCAGCGGCAGCTTGCAAGTTAACCGCCGCGCCACTAAGATACATGCGCCCGTTTGTATGCAAGCGGGCGTTAGCTGTGAACAGTGTAATTGAAATAAACGATCTGTTTGATGCTTTGGTGATCGCTTAATGCGGCCATCGAACACTTCAGTTAACTCCTTGCTTCCCAGTCGCTATCTGCTTTCGCAGTGGCACACTAAGGAAGCTGTCAAACCGCAAGGAGATTCCATGCGTCATTACGAAATCGTGTTTATGGTCCACCCGGATCAAAGCGAGCAAGTGCCGGCTATGGTCGAGCGCTACACCAGCATTGTTACTGAAAATAGCGGCACTGTGCACCGTCTAGAAGATTGGGGCCGTCGTCACTTGGCTTACCCGATCAACAAGATCCACAAAGCCCACTACGTGCTGATGAACGTCGAATGTGCTGGCGAGACTCTCGAAGAAATCGAGAATATCTTCCGCTTCAACGACGCCATCATCCGCAGCTTGGTTGTTCGCTGCAAGGAAGCCGTTACTGAAGCTTCCCCGATGATGAAACCGGCAGAAGAAAAACGTCCGCGTCGCGAAGATAAACCGCGCGCTGAAGAAGAAGAAACTGCCTGATTTTATTCACTGCACGTTTTAAGGAGCTAGTCCATGGCACGTTTTTTCCGTCGCCGTAAGTTTTGCCGCTTTACTGCTGAAGGCATCAAACAGATCGATTATAAAGATCTGGACACGCTGAAGGCTTATGTCACCGAAACCGGCAAGATCGTTCCAAGCCGTATTACCGGTACCAAAGCACGCTATCAGCGTCAGTTGGCGACCGCTATCAAGCGCTCGCGCTATCTGGCACTGCTGCCCTACTCCGATAGCCACCAGTAAGCGTTTAACGTGATGCTGGCACTAGCCCGATGGCTGATGCGGGGCACGCCCTACGCTGCAGGCGTGGCGGCCCTAGCAACGCTAGTGCCTTGGCTGTTCTGGTTAGGAGCAGCCATTGCCGCGCTGATAACCCTGCGTAAAGGCTTTGCGCCTGCGCTACCGGTGATCATCGCAGCAGCGCTACCGGCTGGCTGGTGGTGGGCCCAGGGCGACGTGATTCCGCTTGCTAGCATACTGCTGGTAACGCTGATGGCCGTCATCCTGCGCGAAAGAATGCGTTGGGGCGAAACATTGATTGTGGGGACACTGGTCGCTGTGGTCATGGTTCAACTTGGCATTTTTTCACCGCCAGGTGGTACAGAGCTAATGCTTGAGCAGCTGCGAGAAGGTTCGCAAGAAGTGGATCGCATGCTCACGGAATTTGCCAACCAAGGCTACGACACTCAAACCATTGCCGCGCTGGTAGTGGGGGGAGTTACCGGGCTCGTGGTGCTGTTGGCAGCCATAGTGTGTTTAGCACTTGCACGAAGCTGGCAAGCTGGGTTGTACAACCCAGGCGGCTTTCGTGAAGAGTTTCACGCACTGCGCTTGAGCCCTAAAGAGCTGGCCATTTTGGCCGTGATTGGGGTGGCAGGCTCGCTGTTAGGTGTCCACGCGTTAGCCATGCTTGGCTGGATTCCGCTATTGGTAGCTGGCGTTGCGTTAGTGCACGGGTTTATTGGATTAAAGGGGATGAACGGGCTGTGGCTAGTCGCATTTTATGTGCTGCTAATCACGACCTGGCCCACGATTCTCATTGTGCTGCTGTTGGGGCTGATTGATACATTCGCGAACGTTCGCGCACGCCTTGCCCGCAGCAACTGACAAGAGGTTTACGAGATGGAAGTCATTCTGCTCGACAACATTGGTAAGCTGGGCGGCCTGGGTGACAAGGTCACTGTTAAGCCTGGTTATGGTCGTAACTATTTGGTGCCTTACGGTTTAGCCGTACCGGCCACCAAAGACAACATCGAAGCGTTTGAAGTACAGCGCGCTGAGCTCGAAGCGCAAGCCGCTGAGCGTAAAGCAGAAGCTGAAGCGCGTGCTGAACAGTTGAACGACATCGAACTGTCTTTGGTTTCCAAAGCAGGCGACGAAGGCAAACTGTTTGGTTCGATTGGTCCACGTGACCTGGCCGACGCAATTTCCTCTGCTGGCATCGATGTTGCCAAGAGCGAAGTACGTATGCCGAATGGCCCGATTCGTCAAACTGGCGAATACGACATCGCGCTACACTTGCACGCTGAAGTGGACGCCGTTGTACGCGTGGTCGTCGTTGCAGAGTAATTCTTTGCGCTGACACGTACGCTTCAAAAGGCGCGGGTTTTCCCGCGCCTTTTGTTATTTCTGGACGTTGCCTAAATTATCCAGCGCATGAACGCCGGGTACTTTAAGGCAACATCTTGATGATGTGGGTCGTCGCGCGGTATGGGCTCGGCTAAGATAAGCACCTTCACTGGGTACGTTGTCGTATTTAAAGGAGCTTGCTATGCAGGACACGCCTTCTGCTGATAAAGAAACGGCCGCGCTAAAACTGCCGCCGCATTCGCTTGAGGCAGAGCAGTCGGTATTAGGCGGGCTCATGCTGGATAATCAGGCGTGGGATAACGTCTCAGAGCGTCTGGTCGCCGATGATTTTTATCGCTATGAGCATCGGTTGGTGTTCAACGTGATGATCCACTTAGCCGAGTCCGCACAGCCGCTGGACGTAGTGACGATCTCTGAGGCGCTGGAAGCACGCGACCACCTGGATACCGTGGGTGGGCTGGCCTTTCTGGCCGAGCTTGCGCGTAACACGCCGTCTGCCAGCAATATTCGCGCCTATGCCGACATTGTGCGTGAGCGTGCCACGCTGCGTAAGCTGATCCGTGCGGCTAGTCAAATTGCTGACAGCGCCTTTACGCCTCAAGGGCGTCCGGCGGATGAACTGCTCAATGAAGCCGAGCGGCTAGTGTTCCAGATTGCTGAGGAACGCCCCAAAACGGGCGGCCCTATCGGCATGAGTGAGCTGCTTACCAAAGCCGTTGACCGTATTGACGAGTTGTTTAACCTGAAGGGTGAGATGACCGGCCTTTCGACGGGCTTTCGTGACCTGGACGAAATGACCACGGGTCTGCAGCCATCGGATATGGTGGTTATTGCTGGCCGGCCATCGATGGGTAAAACTACGTTTGCCATGAACCTGGTCGAGCATGCGGTCATCGCCAGCGACAAGCCGGTGATGGTGTTCTCGATGGAGATGCCCGCGGAATCGTTGATGCTGAGGATGCTGTCTTCGCTGGGTCGGATTGACCAAACCCGTGTTCGTACCGGTCAATTAGAAGACGAAGACTGGCCACGCTTAACCTCGGCGGTGAATCTGCTCAAAGATAAGCAGCTGTTTATCGATGATACTGCCGCATTGTCGCCCAATGAAATGCGTTCCAGGATGCGTCGAGTAGTTCGTGAGCATGGCAACATTGCGCTGGTCATGATCGATTATCTTCAGCTAATGCAGATCCCCGGCTTCAGTGAAAACCGCACCGGCGAGATTTCGGAAATTTCGCGCTCTTTGAAAGGCTTAGCGAAAGAATTTAATTGCCCGGTGGTCGCGCTTTCACAGCTGAACCGCTCGTTGGAGCAGCGTCCTAACAAGCGTCCTATCATGTCGGATCTGCGTGAGTCGGGCGCTATCGAGCAGGATGCTGATGTTATCGCTTTTGTTTATCGCGATGAAGTTTATAACCCTGACAATCCCGACAACCAAGGGATTGCCGAGTTAATTATTGGTAAGCAGCGTAACGGGCCTATCGGTACGGTGCATATGGCGTTTATCGGTAAGTATACGCGCTTTGAAGATTTAGCCCCGGATAGCTACGGCGATTCGTTTGGCGATTAACTTGATGTGTAATGTAAAAACGGGAGTAGCAAATGGCAGGTGGATTTCGGCGCGGTAATCGGCAGCGTCTTCCTAAGCTTGAAGGTCGCGGTGAGCTACAGTCACTAGAGCGGGAAGGGCCTTTCAAAGAGTGGCTGGGTATGCCGGATCTTTATCGTTACCACCTGGTAGTGGAGGGCGAGAAATACAGCTATCAAACCGAAGACGGAGAGGTTCCCGTCACCGTGGGCGATAAAGTGGTTTTCCGCTATAAAGAAACGAAAGGTGGCAATTGGATTGATCGTAATTCACTGGGTAAAGCGATCGATCCCTCTGAATATCAGTAATTAACCGCATTTGTTGACGCTTTGGTCAGGAACTCTCTTGCACTACTGCCGTCTTAGTTGTTGAATATCATGAAGCTGAAAATTGTCATGACAATGTAATAATCAGGCAACTTAAATGTCATAGGGCACAGCCATGCTGTGCCCTATTTAGTATGTATCAATAATAGGAGTGAACCATGGAGTTGAAAGATCTTAAACAGTTTGTCGCCAGCCACGACAACTTCGAAATACGCGTGATTACCCATTCGGGTAGTCGTTTTTATCAAATTGAGTTAGAGGATGTTGAAGGCGAGCGCCATATGTTAACGCAGCGCAATAAGCCGATGTTGTTCCGTTCGTTAGATGACGTTTATATGGAGCTTAAGCGCGCCGCGATTCACCGTGCCTATTTAGTCCAGCACGTGCCTCACGATGAAGTCATTGGTCGCGACACGCACTACAGTGAGCCACTTACTTCGCGTATGCCGCTAGTCTTTTAACGCGTTTAAGTCACCTTGCTAAGCTTTAGATTGACGTTTTTCCCACCACTGCCCGATTCGTATTCGGCGACGGGCAAAAAACCGGTAACCCGCGTTCATTAAGCCGCGTATCCCCGGCAAGCACGATATCCATACCAGCCGCCGGTAGCCCAATACCGCATACAGGGCACGGCTGGCATCCATGCCGATATACCATTTTCCCTGAATATCGTGTAAATGCAGCTGCCCCATCATGGCGGTGAATTCGCATCCGTGCGTTTGCGCGTTAAAATGATGTGCCTGGATATCCACTAATGTGATGTGTTCTCGGTGGCGATGTTTGGCTAGCCAGGCAATTTCTTGGCGGCAGAAGGGGCAGTGACCGTCGTGAAATAGAGTAACCGGAGGATGGGCCTGCAGCGGCGTAAAACGGTTCATAGCGGTTCGCCTATCGGTGGCTATTTGCAACATAGTTATACAATTGATGATGATAGTATAACTTTATGTCAGCAGTTTGCCGATAAGTGATAGCATTTACGGGGCCGCTTGGCAGTTAAGCCATAATGTTGTGCGTTTTTTATGTTTTTAATTACCAATTTTTCAATTGCTTAGGTATTTTCGGGAGTAAATCTAATGACCGAAAGCGTCGTCAAAGATCAGCCTGGAGCAGGGCGCTTAGCGCATGCGTCCAGTGATCACCCGCCGGTACCGCGTGCCAAAGTGGGTGTTGTGCTCGCGAATTTGGGTACGCCGGATGCCACGGACTATTGGTCTGTGCGTCGTTATTTAAACGAGTTTCTCTCTGATCAGCGCGTAGTCGACTATGCGCGCTGGAAATGGCAGCCGCTGCTGCAACTGATTGTTTTGAGCAAGCGGCCATTCTCGTCGGGCAAGGCGTATCGCAGTATCTGGAATAAAGAAAAAAATGAAAGTCCGCTACTGACCATAACCCGCGCGCAGACCGTGAAAATGACGGCGCGCTTAAAGGCGCTTTATGGTGATGATGTTGAAGTTGATTTCTGTATGCGCTATGGGAATCCTTCAACTAAAAGTGTGCTGACGCGCTTGAAAGAGAAAGGCTGTGAAAAAATCGTATTTTTTCCGCTTTATCCTCAATACGGTTCGCCAACGACAGCATCGGCTAATGACCAGGCGTTTCGCACGTTAATGAAGATGAAGTGGCAGCCGTACATTCGCACGGTGCCCGCGTATTTTGATCATCCTATTTACCTTCAGGCGCTGGCTAACTCTGTGCAAGAGGCTTACGCCGGGTTGCCGACGCGGCCAACCAAGCTGGTGGCTAGCTATCACGGGGTTCCAGAGCGCTACCTGATGCAAGGGGATCCCTATCACTGCCAGTGCCAGAAAACAACGCGGCTGCTGCGCGAGCAGCTCGGCTTCAGCAAAGAAGACGTGGATACGGCTTTTCAATCGAAGTTTGGCCCTGAGACGTGGCTGGGGCCGGCGACCGTTAAGCACGTGGCCGAGTTGGCTCGACAGGGGCACAAGCACATCGCGGTTATTTCGCCCGCTTTCTCATCAGACTGCATTGAGACACTGGAAGAGATAGAAGAAGAAATTCGCGATAGCTTTATGGCGGCAGGTGGTGAAACGTTTAGCTACATACCGTGCTTGAATGATCGCGACGACCATATAGAGGCACTGCTCGCGGTGATTAATAATGAATTAGCCGGATGGTTGCCCACCCGCTAATTTTTTTAGAGTGGCGCAACAACAGCCGTAGCGGGGTTTACTTCGCTGCGGCTGTTTGCATTTAAGCGTTTGACTGGTCAGACAAAACTGCCTGTTATAAGCTGTCTCACTTTGAAATCACTTTTATTCAACGCTGGCGTTCCAGTCCAAAGGCATGGTGCCAATAATCTTCGCGCCTGATCAAACGGTCGGGCCTTTTGTTATGTAGGAGATTTTGCAAGATGCAACTTGCCGTATTAATGGGTTTTTTGCTGGCTGCATCGTCGCCGCTGCTGCATCGATGGTTTGGCCAACGCACCAGCCTTGTGCTGGCAGTCTTTCCAGCCGGGCTAGCGGCGTGGTTGGCTCTTCAAGCTCCCTATGTGATTGAAAATGGTAGCTTGCTGCTTGAGTGGCAGTGGGTGCCGTCATTGGGCATCAGCCTTACGTTTTTGATAGATGGTCTGTCGCTACTCTTCGGACTATTGATTACCGTCATTGGTTCTTTCGTTCTTGTCTATGCCGGCGGTTATTTGAAAGACCATCCTGATCTCGCGCGGTTTCATATCGCGCTGATAGCCTTCATGGTTTCCATGCTGGGGCTAGTGCTGGCCGACGGTTTATTAACACTGTTCATCTTTTGGGAATTAACCAGTATTACCTCGTATTTGCTGATTGGTTTTAATCATGCCGATATAGAAGCTCGTAAGTCAGCGCGCCAAGGATTATTTGTGACCGTCGCTGGTGGCCTGGCATTAATGGCCGGTCTGATACTGCTGGGCATTGCTAGCGGCAGCTGGTCGCTGTCAGAGATTCTGGGTGGCGATACAGATTTACGTGAGCATGCACTTTATACGCCCATGTTGATCTGCTTGCTGCTTGGCGCGTTTACCAAATCAGCCCAGTTTCCGTTTCATTTTTGGCTGCCTAATGCGATGGCTGCGCCAACGCCGGTTTCGGCTTACTTGCACTCAGCCACCATGGTGAAAGCAGGTATTTATCTGCTAGCGCGACTACACCCAGAGCTGGGCGGCACGGCGTTATGGGTGGCAATTCTTTCCGTCGTTGGCGCGACCACGATGCTGGTCGGTTCATTCTTAGCCATTCAGCATACGAATATTAAAAAGCTATTAGCCTACTCAACGATTATGGCGCTGGGCACGCTGACAATGCTGCTAGGCATTGGCGGTGATTATGCGATGACTGCCTTCGTTACTTTCCTACTGGCGCACTCTTTGTACAAAGGGGCGCTATTTATGGTCGCCGGTATTCTGGATCACGAAACCGGTACCAAGGATGTCACGCACATGGGCGGGCTGCGCTCAGTGATGCCGGTGACGGCGACGATTGCGCTGATTGCTGCGCTTTCGCTAGCGGGCGTGCCGCCGTTAATTGGTTTTATAGGCAAGGAGTTGAAGTTTGAGTCGGCACTCGGCGCTGACAGCTTCAACATGTTGCTGGTGCTATTTGCCTTTATTGCCGCGGTATTAACTATCGCGGTTGCCTTTATCATTGCGTTACGTCCTTTTTTCGGCAAACGCCATCAAACACCGCTAGATCCTCATGAAGCGCCGCTCAGCATGCTAGCGGGGCCGGCGTTTTTAGTAACAGGATCACTGTTGCTTGGTTTATGGCCAGCGGCGTTAGGCGCCGATGCGTTGCTGAGCGCTGCCGCAAGCTCGATTTCTGGGCAACCGATGGAGATTTCGCTGTCGCTTTGGTATGGCGTGAATGTGGCATTAGTCATGTCGGTTATCAGCCTTGGTTTAGGCTTTCTGCTGTTTAAACGCTGGGACAGCGTACGCGCCAGGCTATCCATACTGGCGCCGATCATGCGCCATGGCCCTGAGGCCGGCTATGAGAGCGCGATGAACGGCATCGTACATTTCTCCGAATGGCAAACGCGCTTGCTGCAAAACGGCTATATGCGTAATTACATTCTTATTATGCTGATTACGCTGATCGTTTTGATTAGTAACTCCATATTGCTGCGTCATTCGCCTGAGTTTGCCTTTGATCTAGACGTGCGCTTTCACGAGGCCGTGGTGGCAGGCTGTATGGTAATGGGGGCGTTGTTCGCGACCATTTCTCGATCCCGGCTTGGGGCAGTGGTGTCGGTCGGCGTGATGGGCTTCTCTATCGCGTTAATATTTATTCTCTTCAGTGCGCCTGATCTCGCCATTACCCAGCTGCTGGTGGAAACCTTGACGGTGATTTTACTGGTACTGGTATTGTTCCGGCTGCCGCGCTTTTCGAGTCTTTCTACCAGCCTTGAGCGTATCCGTGATGGCGCTGTCGCCGCCATGATGGGCATTTTGATCTGCCTACTGATTATGACCTCGTGGAGTATTAAGCAGTTTGAGCCGATCTCGACATATATGATTGAGAACAGCGCTCCCTTGGCCTTTGGCCGCAATATCGTCAATGTCATTTTGGTCGATTATCGAGCGCTAGATACGCTAGGCGAAATGTTTGTATTGGCGCTTGCAGCCGTTGGCGTTATTGCCATGCTGAGGCTGCGTCATGGTGAAGGTAGTGAGAATAAACCGAGTGAAAGCAGCAAAGTAGCGGCTAAGGAGCCTAACGATGGTTAAGTCAGGCACCATTATTCTCAACACGGCTGCGCGGTTTTTAATGCCACTGCAGCTGATGTTCTCCGTTTTCTTATTGCTTAGAGGACACGATGAGCCGGGCGGTGGCTTTATCGCAGGCCTTGTGGCGGCGGGGGCATTTACGCTTTACCTGTTTGCCTTTGGCGTTAGCGCGACCAAGCAAGTGCTGCGTATGGTTGATCCCAGAGACCTCATTGGCATTGGCCTATTGCTGGGAATGATTTCCGTCGTGCCTGCCTGGTTTATGGGGCAACCGTTTCTAACTGCCCAGTGGTGGACTATTCCAATCATCGACTTTAAAGCCTCAACGCCGCTGATTTTTGATATCGGTGTGTATTTTGCGGTGCTGGGCTCTGTCACCGGCATGGTAATGACGCTAATGGAGGTCGACAAGGATGAACCTTGAGTTAACAGGAGGCTCAGCATGGAACCACTAATGGCGGTAGCCATCGGGCTGCTTTACGCGACGGCTATTTTCATGATGCTGCGCCGCTCTATCGTTAAGCTGGTGATTGGATTAATGCTGCTTTCAAACGCGGCCAATTTGCTGATCTTTACAACGGCGGGATTGACGCGAGGCGCGCCGCCATTGATTCCTGAAGGCATGATGCAGCCGGTAGGCGCCGTCGCTGATCCCTTACCTCAAGCGGTAGTGCTGACGGCTATCGTGATTGCCTTTGGCGTACTTGCCTTTGCGGTGGTGTTGATTCGACGTGCCTATGAAGTCGTTAAGGCTGATGATCTTGATAAGATGAAGGATACCGATACGTGAGGCCTGAAGTTGCTCTTCCCGTCCTCTTGCCGCTGCTTTCAGGGGCAATCTCTTTGTTGTTTTGGCGTTCCCGCCCCATGCAGCGCTTTTTGGCCGTGGCCGGTAATGCGGCGCTGCTGATTGTTAGCCTGTGGCTGTTCGTCTCCACGCTCTCAGACGGCTACGTCACCATGCAGATGGGTAGTTGGCCCGCGCCGTTTGGCATCACGCTCATCGCCGATATGCTGAGTGCCGTGATGGTGTTGATGACCGCCGTCATCGGTTTAGCAATGGGAATCTACTCGCTGGCCACGACCGGCCGGGGCCATGAGAAATTTGGCTATTACCCTTTAATGCACCTGCTCCTGGCGGGCGTTATGGGGGCATTTTTAACCGGCGATATCTTTAACCTTTACGTGTGGTTTGAGGTGATGCTGGTGGCGTCGTTTGCGCTGCTAATTCTAGGCGGGGAGCGTGCGCAGATGGAGGGGGCGATTAAATATGTCACCTTGAATCTGCTGGCCTCGGTCATTTTCCTGACCGCCGTTGGGCTGCTCTACGGCATGGTGGGGACGCTTAACATGGCCGATATAGCGCTGCGTATGGGGGAAGCTGAGCACACGGGCATGGTTGAAGTGTTGGCCGTTATGTTTATGGTGGCCTTCGGTATTAAGGCGGCCGCCTTTCCATTGTTCTTTTGGCTACCTGCTTCTTATCATACGCCGCCCGTCGCCGTTTCAGCGCTGTTTGCCGGGCTGCTCACCAAGGTCGGCGTTTATGCCCTGTTCCGCGTTTTTACGCTGATGTTTGACCAGACCATGGGCTATTTGCAGGACATTATGCTCTGGGGAGCGGTCTTTACGATGGTGACGGGCGTGCTGGGCGCGGCCGCCCAGTATGAGTTTAGGCGTATTCTATCGTTTCATATTGTCAGCCAGATTGGCTATATGATCTTGGGTTTAGCGCTTTATACACCCTTGGCGATAGCCGGTGGCGTATTTGCCATCGTGCATAACATGGTGGTGAAAACTAACCTCTTTTTGATTAGCGGGATTACCCATCGTCTGCAGGGCACCTATCAACTCAAAAAGATGGGGGGCTTGTATCGGGAGCGCCCGTGGCTAGCCGTCGCCTTCTTTATTTCGGCTTTCTCTCTAGCGGGCATACCGCCGCTGTCTGGCTTCTTTGCTAAATTTGTCATTGTGCGGGCAGGCCTGGAGGCTGAAGCCTATGTCGTGACTGGAATCGCCCTGGCGGTCGGTTTAATGACGCTCTACTCCATGGTGAAAATTTGGAATGAGGTGTTCTGGAAGTCGCTGCCGAATGATAATCACGTGCCTGAAACCGTTACCCCGACTGGGGATGATGGGCGACTGTTAAAGCCAAGCCTGTGGATGATGTATTTACCGGTGATGGTGTTGGCGATGTCTTCTCTGTTGATCGGAGTATTTGCTGAGCCAATTATGTGGGTGATGACCGGGATTGGTGATCAGCTGCTTGAGCCATCGGGGTATATCGAAGCCGTTCTGGGCGCTTCGGTCAGTGTAGAAGACACGTTGCTGAATTCATCAGCCGCGGACGCTGAAGAAGCGCAAACAGGAGAGGATGCGCCATGACGGGAGCTATCTGGAACTTACTATTAGGTCTGGCGTGGGTATTGTTGAGCGGCGACTTCACCGGTTTGAACCTTCTTGTCGGATTGATATTCGGCTATATCACGCTGGTTTTGATTGAGCCTCAGCTTGACTCATTGAAAGGCTATCCGGCGCGCGTTCCGCGGCTTGTGGGTTTTATCGGTTTTTTCCTGAAAGAGCTGATTCAAGCCAACCTGCGGGTGGCCTTCGATATTTTGACACCGCCTTGGCATATGAAACCTGGCGTTATTGCGCTGCCACTTTCGGCTCGTACGGAAATGGAAATCACCATGGTAGCTAACTTGATTTCGCTGACGCCCGGTACGCTTAGCCTGGATGTGTCTGATGATCGCAAGGTGCTTTATATCCATGCGATGTTTTTAGACGATGAAGAAGAGCTGCGGCGTAATTTAAAAGAAATGGAGCACCGGGCCCTGGAGCTATTTCGCTGATGGATACCGTTATTTTAATTAGCCAAGTGATTATGAGTATCGCGCTCATACTCACCTTTGTGCGCGTCGTACGCGGCCCCAGCTTGCCTGATCGCGTTGTAGCGTTAGAGCTTTTTTCGACCACCCTGGTGGGATTGGTGGGGGTTTATGCGATTAAAACAGAGGTTGCTAGTTTCCTCGACGCTGCGATTGTGGTCGCACTGATGGGCTTTTTGGCGGCTATTGGCTTTGCGCGCTTTTTAGAACGAGGAGGCCCGCGAGATGATTGATTTTATAAAAGGCACGCTGATTCTTGGCGGTGCGCTGTTTATGCTGCTTGCCTCTGTGGGTTTGCTGCGTTTACCCGATCTGCTAACGCGTATGCATGCAACTACGAAAGCCGCCGCACTGGGCGTTATTTTGATTATGCTGGCGGCGGCAATGCACTTTGCTGAAGTGGGGATCGTGGCGCGCTCATTTGCCGTCATTTTGTTTATTTTAATGACGGCACCGGTGGCCGCCCATGTGATTGGTCGTGCCGGTTATTTCGTTGGGTCCAAGCTTTGGAGCGGCACGATAAAGGATGAATTACGGCCTAACTATGATCCTTTGACCCACGAATTAAAAAGTGGCCTGGAGACCCAAGAAAATGCCAAGCGTCAGCCAAGAGATACTGATCCAGATTAGAGTGCGAGTTCGATAGTTAGAAGGCTGTATCTTGCCGCTGAGCCACCTAAGGGTGGCTTTTTTGCATTTGATGTTTCGCAACGCTTTATTTTTATCAGCATCGATGATTAACAATTAATGTACAACAGTTATACCGTGTAGGATGATATGTTCATAATTAATCATGTGCCTATTAAGAAGTACGCCGACTGTGAGCAAGCAACGCAAACAACACCTGCCCCAAAAAACGTGTGCCCTGTGTCAGCGACCCTTTGCTTGGCGAAAGAAATGGGCGCGCTGTTGGGATGAGGTGCGCTATTGCAGCGAGCGATGTCGACGTACTGCAAAACAGCAAAGCGCTTCTGGGAGGCAAGGGCATGAACACCACCGTTGATATTGTCTGGCTGCAAGACGACCTGCGCGTGGCCGACAACCCTCTGTTACACTTTAATGCTCCCCCCAGTCATTTGCTGTGCCTTTATGTGTTGGACCAGCGCTGGTGTGCTCCTCTCATAAAAGACGATTCCGTGCCGCGGATAGGCCCGGCGCGTTTACGCTTCCTATGGCAATGCTTAATGGCGTTGCGCGGCGAGCTTTTAAAGCGCGGCAGTGATTTGCTTGTCCGCATCGGTAATCCAAGCGATGTGGTGATTGAGCTGGCCAGGTCGCTTAGTGCTCGCCAGGTCCGCGTTTCTGACCACCCCGGGGTTGAAGAAATACAGCAGATTAAAGCGGTGGCCAGCGGGCTTTCCGGCCACACAACGCTGAGCTGTATTGAGAGCGGGCAACTGATTAATCGGCAGGCGCTGCCTTTCGACGCGGATAGGTTACCGCAAAGTTTTTCGGCCTTTAGGCGCTGCGTAGAAAAAAACTGCTCACTTTCCGCGAGCCGACCTGCACCGGTAACACTGCCGCCTTGGCCTGAGGCGCCACGTGGCTTTCCGCCGTTAAAGGCTGTCTCTGAGCATAGCGCTGTGTGGCAGCCGGATACACGTCAAGGCTATACCTACGAGGGAGGGGAGTCGGCGGCGCATGCGCGTCTTCATGACTATCTGTGGCATCAAAAGGGCGCAGAAGTCTATAAGCAAACTCGAAACGGTCTTTTAGGCGCGAATTTTTCAACACGCATCTCGCCGTGGCTTGCGCGCGGCTGTGTCACTGCGTGCCAAGTTAATGATGCAGTGAAAGCGTGGGAAGCCGAACACGGCAGCAATGAATCGAGCTACTGGATCACGTTTGAACTGCTTTGGCGTGAGTATTTTATACGTGTCGCGCAGGCTGAAGGTGTGCAAATGTTTGGTAAGGTTCTAGCGGCCAAGCCGAGTACGGCGTTTGATGCTTGGCGTAATGCTGTGACTGGCGTGCCGTTTGTGGATGCGGCCATGCTGGAACTTCATCGCACCGGCTGGATATCTAATCGCGCCAGGCAAAATGTCGCCAGCTTTTTGGTCAACGACCTGCAGGTAGACTGGCGTTTAGGCGCTTTATGGTTCGAGCATTGCTTGATTGATTATGACGTTGCCAGCAATTGGGGAAACTGGCGCTATATTGCCGGCGTGGGAAGAGGCGCGCGCCATCGTCGCTACTTTGATGTGCAGCAGCAGATCAACCATTATGACCCGCATGGGCGCTATGTCGCCCACTGGATGACATCGCTTGAAAGATAATTGCGCCCCCTAATCAGCCTCAGCGTCTAGTATCTACTACTTTTCTAGGCCATCATTCTAGACATGCCAAGGACTGCCTAAGGATATAAACGATGTCTATTAATTTGCCTGCAGGGCGGCGTTACCGCCCCTTACTGTGTGCCTCGCTGGCGATAGCGTTGAGCACCCCTTTCGTTGGAGGCGCAGCACTCGCAAATCAGCAGCTAATGACTGAAGTCGATGCGCGTGCTACTACACAGATTAACTACGCTAATTTTCAGCAATGGCTAGATGAGTTTCGTCGCTATGCCGCCGGTGAAGGCATTAGCGAAGCGACATTGAGCGAAGCATTCGATGGCATACGCCACCTTGATCGCGTCATTGAGCTCGATGGCTATCAACCCGAATTTGTCAGGCCTATTTGGGAATACCTTGATACCGCGGTTTCATCTACGCGTGTTAATACCGGGCGAGAAAAGTTAGCGGCTCACCGCGATACCGCGCTGGAAATGCAGCAGCGCTTTGGCGTACCCGCCGAAATTATTGTCGCTATTTGGGGAATCGAGAGTAACTACGGCAGCAATTTCGGTGATTTCTCAACGTTAGAGTCCCTTGCTACGCTCGCTTTCGATGGCCGCCGCCGTGATTTTGCTAGAGGTGAACTACTTGCTGCGCTGCGTATCATTGACGAAGGTGATATTGCCGCCGATCAAATGAAGGGTTCATGGGCCGGGGCGATGGGCCATACCCAATTTATTCCCAGCAGCTTTGAGGCGTATGCCGTCGATGGCGATGGTGATGGTCGGCGTGATATCTGGGGAAGTATTCCCGACGTCATGGCGTCGACGGCAAACTACCTGGCGCGAGCTGGTTGGAAAACGGGTCAGCCTTGGGGCGTGGAAATACGCCTACCGGAAGGGTTTGATTATACTCAGACCGACCGACGCAGTAGTGCCGAGTGGCGTAATCAAGGCGTTCGAGCGCAGCAGGGCGAGCTGCCAAGTTTCGACAGCGCGTCAGTGGTGGTACCTGCTGGTGCCCAAGGCCCCGCTTTTTTAGTGGGGGCTAATTTCCGCGCTATTTTACGTTACAACAATGCCACCAGTTACGCCCTTGCCGTGGCTACGCTGGGCGATGCTATTGCCGGGCGAGAGGGTATCCAGCATGAATGGCCGCGAGGTGAAACGACGCTTACCCGCGATGACGTGAAAGAACTCCAGCGCGAGCTAAACCGTACCGGCTACTCAGCGGGCGGGGCTGACGGCGTCATGGGCCCCAATACGCGTCAAGGATTACGGAACTTCCAGCGTGATCAAGGGTTAATACCAGACGGCTTTGCAACTCAGACCCTATTAGAGCAATTGCGAAACCGTGCTGAGTAGGCAACGTTTTATTGAAAGTTTTAACTTACCAAGGATGATGCTATGCGAGTGCTAGGAAAAACGTTATTAGGCAGCGCTGTTATTGGTGCCTTGCTATCTACTTCCACCGCGATGGCAGATGACGACCAAGTGTTTGGCTGGGTAGAAAATGCGACGCTTCAGCCCTGGGACATTACGGTTAAGGCAAAGCTCGACAGCGGTGCATTAACATCATCGCTTGACGCTCGTGACATTGAGATGTTCGAGCAAGATGATGAAGAGTGGGTGCGTTTTCGTCTCAAGCTTGAAGATCAGGACAGCGGAGAAACATTCAGCGATGAGATTGAGCGCCCGCTGTATCGCGAACAAACCGTGCGCGGCGCGGGTGGCAGTGATGACCGCCCCGTTATTCTAATGGAAGTGTGCATGGGCGATACCATCTACGAAGAGCAGTTCAGTCTGCGCGATCGCGAAGAGATGATATATCCGATGCTGCTTGGCCGCAGCACGATCAGCCACCTTGGCTTGCTAGATGTGCGTAACAGCTTTCTGCAAGAGCCAGGATGTGATGAGAATTCCCAGGTCGTGCCTCACGACCCGGAAGATGATCAGTCTTAACGCAAACGCCTAGAACAGCCGTGACAGCAGCGCTGTCACGGCTGTTTCTACTCGCAAAATACGCGGCCCTAGGTGCATTCCCTCGCAGCCTGCCGCAAGCAGTTGCTCTACTTCCCAAGCAATAAAGCCGCCTTCTGGGCCTACCAATAAGAGCGTTGGGTGCTTAACATCTCTTGGGCAAGCGTTTGGCATGCCCGGGTGTGCCAGCAGTCCTCGGTATTGCTTGAGTAGGTTGGGAAGCTGTTCTTCTAAGAAAGGCCTAAACCCCTTGCTAAGCGTAATGTTGGGCAGCTGCGTGTCGCGAGCTTGTTCCAAACCTAGGACTAGGTGCTGGTGAATTTTATCAGCGCGTAACTCGGGAGACTGCCAGTAGCTTTTTTCTACCCGCTTGGTATGCAGCAGGGTGATGTCTTTCACACCTAGCGCAGTCACGTGCTCCAGAGTGCGTGCTAGCATACGTGGCCTTGGCAGTGCTAATGCCAAATGCACTGGTAGTGGCGCTGGCGGCGGCTCATCCATCGTCTCTAACGTAAAGTAAGCGCGTTCAGCGGTGAGTTCAGTTAGCCGCGCTTTGCCCATTGCCCCGCCTTGGATGCCGACGGTAAGCAGGTCTCCAGGCGAGGAGCGATGAACGTTGTGCAGATGGCCCAGTCTTCTCGGGTCGCTGATGCAGGCGCGGTTATCGTCGGTAAGGTCATCGGGGCTGAGTAAAATCAAATTCATAATGAGAGTCTATTGGTCACAGAATAGGCGTGTTGCGTCTATCTAATCGATCAAAGCCGCTTGCATGGGCGCGTGGTGCAGGCACAATACCAGCAACGGGAAAAAGCCCCTATCGCTTTTAAAGTCCCTATCGCTTTTAAGGAGATGCGCCGTGCGCGTGATTCGCAAGTATGCTAACCGCAGGCTGTATGATACACAGCAAAGCCGCTACGTAACGTTAGAAGACCTGCGTCGCTTAATCATCGATGAAGCGCCTTTTCGCGTTGAAGATGCCAAAAGCGGGGAAGACCTGACCCGCACTATTTTGCTATCGATCATCATTGAGCAAGAGCAGGCAGACGGTGAGTCTCAGGTGTTCTCCAACGATTTGTTGGCGCAGCTGATCCGCGTTTATGACATGTCGTCGCCATTGCCACTGTCGCGTTATCTTGAGCAGGGTACGCAGCTGATGATGGAACAGCAAAAGCGCATGCAAAGCCAATGGAAGCAGGCCATGCGTAACACGCCGCTGGACTTTATGCGCGAGCTAGGCGAAGAGAATATGCGTTTTTGGCAAAAGACCTTGAATCAATCTGCGCAAAGCGATGACGCTAACGCTGACGATCATCAAACGCCAAAAAGTAGCGTTGAGCCTGGTGACGACGCCGGCGGAAACAATAAAAAGAAACAGGACAAAACCTCCTGACCCCACTTGGGGCCGCGCTGTGGCATAATGCCGCCAATAACGCTCTCCCGTTTGAGAAGGATGAACATGAAGGTTTTGATGATTGGCGGCGGTGGTCGTGAGCACGCTCTAGCTTGGAAATTGGCTCAGTCGAGCCGCGTTGAACACGTCTTCGTTGCACCGGGCAATGCCGGTACGGCGACGGAAGCTAAGGTCACCAATGTCGCCATTGCGGCAACGGATATCGATAGCCTGGTGGCCTTTGCCCGCGACGAGCAGATTGGCTTGACGGTGGTTGGCCCGGAAGCGCCGCTGGTGGAAGGTGTCGTTGATCGTTTTCAAGCAGCCGGCTTGACGATTTTTGGTCCTAATCAAGCCGCGGCTCAGCTTGAGGGCTCGAAGTCCTTCACTAAAGATTTCTTGGCGCGCCACCACATTCCTTCAGCAGACTACCAAACGTTTACTGAGGTCGAGCCCGCGCTTGCCTACCTGGGCAAAATGGGCGCGCCCATTGTCATCAAAGCGGATGGTCTGGCGGCGGGCAAAGGCGTTATTGTCGCGATGAGCGAAGCAGAAGCAGCCGACGCCATTCGTGACATGCTGGAAGCTAATGCGTTTGGTGATGCTGGCGCACGCGTGGTCATGGAAGAGTTTTTAGAAGGTGAAGAAGCCAGCTTTATTGTCATGGTGGACGGTGAGAACGTTGTGACCATGGCGACTAGCCAGGACCATAAGCGCGCTTATGACGGCGACACCGGCCCTAATACCGGCGGCATGGGGGCTTACTCGCCGGCGCCCGTTGTTACTGACGAGATTGACGCGCGTATTATGGAGCAGGTCATTTGGCCTACCGTGCGCGGCATGGCCGCAGAGGGAAATGCCTACACCGGATTCTTGTACGCAGGCCTGATGATTGACGTCGCCGGCAATCCCAAAGTGATTGAATATAACTGTCGTTTTGGTGATCCCGAGACCCAGCCGATTATGATGCGGCTAGTGTCTGACTTCGCTGAGCTCTGCTTAGCCGGCGCACAGGGTGCATTAGCAGGGCATCACTGCGAATGGGATCCGCGTGCGGCGGTCGGTGTGGTGATGGCGGCAGGTGGTTATCCTGGCGACTACCGTAAGGGCGATGTGATTCATGGCTTGGCAGCGGCGGAGCAAGATGGCTGTAAAGTATTTCATGCCGGCACCGCGCAGAATGCTCAGGGCGAGATTACGACCAACGGCGGACGCGTGCTGTGTGTCACTGCGCTGGGTACGACGGTGTCGGCGGCACAGCAGTTAGCGTATCAAGGCGTTAAGGCGATTCGCTGGGACGGCGCTGAATACCGGCGTGATATTGCCTTTAGAGCGATGTCGCGCGAGGCCTAAAAAACGGTTACGCCCATTTAGCGTAATTGCTATCCAACACCGTTGAGGATTCAGGCATGGAGCGTGTCAAGCTGGACTTTCCCGCTGAAGCGGTGATTCATCGCCATCCCTTGACGGTGCGGGTAACCGATATGAATTACGGCCGACACTTAGGGCATGACGCCATAGTGTCGCTGCTTCACGAGGCCCGTGTGCAGGCTTTTGCGGCGCTTGGTTTGCCCGAATGGGACATGTGTGGGTATCCCAGCCTAGTGGCTGATCTGGCGATCCAGTATCTCAGCGAAGCGCGCTGGCCCGATGCCTTGATCATTGAAACTGCCGTACCCGAGCCTCAAGGCAAAGCGTTGACGATTTATCAGCGCATCCTACAGAGTGACTCGCAGAAGGTTGTGGCGACGGCGCGCGTCAATCAGTTGCTGATTGACCAGAGCACCGGTCGCCCTGTGGATGTGCCCGCTGACGTTAAACATGCGCTTTCTCTTGCGAGGAGTGGCTGATGTCAAGAGAGTACCCGGTAATTGCCGTGACCGGCTCCTCTGGGGCCGGGACAACGACCGTAAGACGCAGCTTCGAGCGTATGTTTTTACGCGAAGATGTGCATGCAGCAATCGTCGATGGCGATGCTTTTCATCGCTATACGCGTGATGACTTGCACCGTATTTTTCGAGATGAGCCAGAACGTAAAGACGAGCTTTCGCATTTTGCCGTTGAGGCTAATTTGCTGGATCGGCTAGAAGGGCTGTTCGGTGAGTACGGCGAGCATGGCTCCGGTACGTTTCGGCACTATATTCACGCCGAAGATAAGCAGAAAATTGAAGCCGGCTGCCGCGTAGGCACCTTCACCGAGTGGCAGTCGCTGCCCTGTGGTACTGATCTGCTTTTTTATGAAGGTTTGCACGGCGGGCTGGTGACAGAAGAGTTTGATATTGCGCGTCATGTTGATCTTTTAGTTGGCGTTGCGCCCACCATGAACCTTGAGTGGATCCAAAAGATTGATCGTGACACCAAGCTGCGCGGTTATTCACAAGAGGCGGTGATCGATACGATTTTAGGCAGAATGGATGACTATGTGCGCTACATTCAGCCGCAGTTCTCGCGCACCCACATCAATTTTCAGCGTGTGCCTACTGTTGATACCTCTAACCCCTTTGAAGTGCAGGATATTCCCACGGATGCTGAGTCGCTCGTAGTCATCCGCTTTAGAGATCCTTCCACCGTTGACTTTCCCTGGCTGCTGGCCATGATTAAAGACTCCTTTATGACTCGCCCCCATACGCTGGTAGTGCCCGGCGCACTGATGTCATTGGCGATGGAGCTGATTCTTGCCCCCTTAGTACGCCATTTATTGGCGCAGCGACGCTTTCGCTAATCCTTGCTGATAAAAATAATGGAGTAATGTATGGAATGCCTCTTTTGTAAAATCATCAATCGTGAAATCCCGGCCGATATTGTTTACGAAGATGAGCACGTGCTGGCTTTTAACGACATCGGCCCTCAGGCACCTACCCATCAGCTGATTATTCCTAAAAAGCATATCTCGACGCTGAATGATATTGAAGAACCTGATCTTGCCACCGTAGGGCGCCTTCAGCTCACCGCCGCTAAGCTGGCTCGTGAGCAGGGTTTTGATCAAGATGGATACCGTGTAGTGATGAACTGCAATGAAATGGGCGGGCAGACGGTCTATCATATTCACATGCATTTAATGGGCGGGCGTATTTTCACCTGGCCTCCCGGCTAGTAGGTTCGCTTTAGCAAGTACGCTGAGTAAGACAACGGAGTGTTTCCATGGATCGTCTGCAGAGTCGTGCCGATAGACTGATTAATCAGTTTGATACCGTTTTGCGTACTCTTGTCCCCCATGCGGCATCTCCTCAGCGTGTCAGTCCCGCTAAGGGTGTCACCGGAGAAAAGCTGGACGATCACGAGCGCCGTCATGCCGCTGGCTTAATGCGTATTAATCACACCGGCGAGGTGTGTTTGCAAGGGCTGTACCAAGGACAAAGCATCACCGTGAGGTTGCCCCATGCTCGCAAGCAAATGGAGCAGTCGGCGCTTGAGAAAATCGATCATCTCGCCTGGTGTGACGAGCGCCTTGAGCAGTTACACAGCCGAACCAGTTACTTAAATCCGCTTTTTTATTTCACCGGGTTTGGAATAGGCGCGGCCACGGGGGCGGTAAGTGATCGCGTGAGTTTAGGTTTTGTGTCCGCCGCCGAAGAGCAGGTAGGTAAGTGTCTTGACGCACACCAGCAGTCGTTACCCGCAGGTGATGACTGTTCACGCGCTATACTGGGTCAAATGGCCGTTGATAAAGCGCATCATGCGCATATGGCCCTAGAGGCTGGAGGGTTGCGCTTTCCTGCGCCAGTTAAGTGGGTAATGCGTTTAAGCGCTGAAGCGATGACCAAGAGTGTCTACCACTTTTAAAAGGCAGGGCCGAGAAGCTGCTGATATTTGCGGTGAACATTCTTTGAAAATCAAAAGGCCCCGCAAGCGGAGCCTTTTTAGTGCCGTCATCTTATCTTGCGTTAGGCATCAATGCGCTTATATTTCATGCGCTTAGGCGTGTCATTGCCCACCCGCTTTCTATGGTCTGCTTCGTATTCTGCATAGTTGCCTTCGAATAAGACCACCTCAGAATCACCCTCAAATGCCATCACGTGGGTAGCGATGCGATCAAGGAACCAGCGATCGTGCGAAATCACCATGGCACAGCCTGGGAATGCCAGCAGTGCTTCTTCCAGTGCCCGCAGCGTTTCGATATCCAAGTCGTTAGATGGCTCATCAAGCAGCAGAACGTTTGCTCCTTGCTGAAGCGTCTGTGCAAGCTGCAAGCGACCACGCTCACCGCCAGACAGTTCTGCTAAGCGCTTCTGCTGATCGTTGCCTTTAAAGTTAAAGCGACCAACGTAGGCGCGTGATGACACTTCATAGCCGTTGATGTTGAGGATGTCCTGACCACCAGAAACGGCTTCCCACACGGTTTGCTTGTCATCCAGCGCGTCGCGTAGCTGCTCAACGTAAGCAATATCGACCGTCTCGCCAATCACTACGTCACCGGCATCAGGCTGCTCTTTACCCGTTATCAGTTTAAATAAGGTCGATTTACCCGCACCGTTGCCACCGACAATACCTACAATCGCACCATGTGGAATGGTGAAGGAGAGGTCTTGATAAAGTAGCTTGTCCTCAAAGCGCTTGGTGACATTACGAAACTCAATAACGTTATCACCCAGGCGCGGCCCCGGCGGAATATAAATTTCGTTAGTTTCATTACGCTTTTGGAAGTCACCGGACTGCATTTCTTCGAAGCGGTTAAGGCGTGCTTTGCTTTTAGCCTGACGGCCTTTGGCGTTGCTGCGCACCCATTCAAGCTCTTGCTTGATGGCTTTCTGGCGCGAGGCCTCTTGTTTGGCCTCTTGACCCAGGCGCTCATCTTTCTGCTCTAACCACTGCGAGTAGTTACCCTCGAACGGGATACCTTGCCCACGGTCAAGTTCAAGTATCCAGCCTGCAACGTTATCCAGGAAATAGCGGTCGTGGGTAATTGCGACCACGGTGCCGTTATAGTCATGCAGGAAGCGTTCAAGCCAAGCCACCGATTCTGCGTCAAGGTGGTTGGTGGGCTCGTCAAGCAACAGCATATCGGGGCTGGAAAGCAGTAGGCGACAGAGCGCTACGCGGCGACGTTCACCGCCCGATAGATTGCCTACTTTGGCATCCCACGGGGGCAGGCGAAGGGCTTCCGCGGCCACTTCAAGCTTACGTTCTAAGTTGTGCGCATCGGCTGCTTCTATAATATTTTCAAGACGCGCCTGTTCGCTTGCGAGTGCATCAAAGTCTGCGTCTGGCTCTGCGTAGGCAGAGTAAACCGCATCAAGCTTCTCCTGCGCCTCTTTGATGGCACCGAGCGCTTCCTCGACGGTGTCACGGACGTTCTTCTCGTCATCTAACTGTGGCTCCTGAGGTAAGTAGCCAACATTGATACCGGGCATCGGACGAGCTTCACCCTCAAACTCTTTATCGACACCGGCCATAATACGCAGCAGTGTGGATTTACCCGAACCGTTGAGGCCCAGCACGCCGATTTTGGCACCTGGGAAAAACGATAACGAAATATTCTTAAGAATTTGCTTTTTGGGTGGCACTACTTTGCCAACCCGATTCATGGTGAAAACGTATTGCGCCATGGAGATCCGTTAGGTTGATGAAAGAAAAAGCGATAGCCGAATGCGGCTAGCTATGCACTGATGATAGAGGTCTGCGCCGGGAAAGGCTAGGCTGTGAGAGGTGTTCTGCTAGCTAAGCCTACCCATAAAGCGAGAAGGCCAAGCTGCTTGATGGCAGTACTGGAAAGCGATAGAGCGAATGGCTACTCTTCTTCATCCCAGTCATCTTCAATAACGCGCTGCAATCGGCGCTCTTCTAACCAAGCTTCAACTTGCCGTCGAGAGCGCAAACTGTCGGCTTTGCTGGGTTTGCTTTTGCTGTAATGGTCATCATTAACGGCATCTAAGCTTTCGAACTCGTCTGAGTCGATGCTATCGGTAGTAAAGGTTTCACGACTTAAGGGGTCACGGCTCATGATATGCCCTCCAACCCAGCCGGCGTACCGGCATCACAACGGCTTCATTGGTAAACGCGTTTAGTTTACAAAGTGAAGCGCCTAGCGCAGTTTAAGCGCCTTGCCGCTATATAACGCCAGTTGGGCTAAAGTTCAAGTCTTGTTGGTTTTTTTGCGTGAAAAAGTTAGTTTTTAGCTGGTTTCTTACTGCTTTTGTAATTCAGCCAAAGCAAGCTGTGCCTCTACGCGATCAGTGACGTCCTTCTGTACACCAATGTAATACATCAGCTTATCCGCCTCGTCGTAGACGGGCGTAATGGAAAGTTCATTCCAAAACATGGTGCCGTCTTTGCGGTAGTTGCGCAGCACTTCACGCGATGGCCGGCCTGCTTTTAGCGCTTCTCGAATGGCACCAAGCGCGTCCTGGTCGCGGTCTTCGTTTTGTAAAAAGCGACAGTCGCGATATAAAATTTCGTCTGCGCTGTAGCCCGTCAAACGCTCAAAGCCCTTATTGACGTAGATGAGGATATTTTCATCCCCTTCCTGTTCGGCAACCACAATGCCATCTTCAGATGCATCAATAATGCGTTCGAGCAGTTCTGGGCTGATCAAGGGAGATCGTTTCATCTAAGGGTTCCTGTTGCAGCTCCTGTCCTTTCCGGAGACCATGCCTTTCACTCTATGCTTGGCCCGAGCGGGATTTTTTACTCATTTTTAGAGGCTAGATAGCCAATGTGTCCGTCCCTAACGGCTATCTGGCTACATCATGGCGAGCGTTGCGATGCATTGCAATCGTCAACGCACTCTTGGCATCAGTCTCGACGTATTTTATATACCTGCCTTCGCCGTTGGCCATGAGCCGACATGATAGCGATGCATAAAACGTAACGCTATTAGGCGAGCGGGTGGTTGTTTCCTGTTTCAAGCTAACTCGACATGACAGAATGGCGTTTAAAGAGGCCCTATTAATCTGACCGGAAAATTTAAAATGTCACGTGTTCAAATTCGCTATTGCACGCAGTGCCAATGGCTACTGCGCAGTGCCTGGTATGCCCAGGAGCTGCTCTCAACCTTCGGGGAAGATTTAGATGAAGTGGCGCTGATGCCATCTCATGGAGGGACTTTTGAAATTTGGTATGAAGACGTGCTGCTCTGGGAGCGCAAGCGCGACGGTGGTTTTCCTGATATCAAACGCCTCAAGCAGGGTGTGCGTGACCAGCTAGAGCCTGGGCGTGATTTAGGGCATATCGACCGATGAATCAGGATCGCCAAGCAATTCTGTATGGGCTAGGGGCCGTTGCACTATGGTCGACAGTGGCGACTGCCTTCAAAGTGGCCCTTGCTTGGATGAGCCCATTAGAATTGATGTGGCTCGCAGTGCTAGTGTCCTGGGCATTAATGGGGGCGCTCGTTATCAAGCAGGGCAATCTTGCTACGGCGCTGCGCACCGGTTGGAAGACTGCCGCGTGGGCGGGGTTAATGAACCCTGTCGCCTACTATTTAGTGCTCTTTGCTGCTTATGACCGGTTGCCCGGGCAGGAGGCGATGGCGCTCAACTACACCTGGGCGTTGGCGATGGCATTCTTAGCCGTGCCTTTGCTGGGGCAGCGCTTAACGCGCATGGATATCGTCGCTGGACTGATTGCGTATGCCGGGGTGTGGGTGATTGCAACGCGTGGCACGGTGTTTAATGTCTCTTTTGCTGATCCGCTAGGGGTTGTTCTAGCACTAGCTTCAACATTGCTGTGGGCGCTTTATTGGTTGCTGAATGCACGCGACTCGCGCCCGGCATTAGTGGGCCAATGGCAAAATTTCACAGTAGGTTTACCGGTATTAACCATCTTGCTATTGCTGGGGCCTGGCTTTCAGTGGCACGGCTGGGGGGCGTTAGGCGCAGGCGTTTACGTAGGGCTGTTTGAAATGGGTATCGCGTTCATTTTATGGCAGATGGCTGTTCACAAGGTGTCGCGTACTGCAAAAGTTTCTAATCTTATTTTTCTCTCACCACCGGTATCGCTGATGCTGCTTTTTTTGGTGGTTGGAGAGCCTATTTTGCCATCAACCCTGGCGGGGCTGGTGTTGATCCTTTTGGGATTAGGGCTGCAAACTCAGCAGAAACAGCCAGAGGGGAAATAGTCTGGATAGAGCAATGTTTTTTTGCATGTTTTTTATTATTTTAATCCTTGAAGTGAAATGTGAACTAGTATAAAAGTCAAACTAAATACTAGTGCTGAAGTATGAGTACATTTTCTTAAATAATTAAATGTGATCATAACGATACATTAGGCGCAGGCTAGGTGGGTAGCTGAGGCTAGAGCGAGGTTATAACAAAGGTATGGACAAGAGCACAGACATTGGTACGTTGAGCGAGCGATTAGGGGAAGATTTTGAGTATCAGCAATTTACGTCTGATGTGGCTTATTCACACGATCAGCAGCGTTGGAAGTTGCTTGATGGGATTGCCAAGCAAGCACCGGGCACCACGCAAAAAATCGTCGAGCGGTCTAGGCCCATTGCTATACCTCCGATTTATGTGCAGGAGCGTGAACAGCCGCCTGTGCAGCAGGCGGTGCTATCTCGCCTAGAAGATAAATCACCGACACCACGTGTTGATATTTCTCGTCAGCACCCGATTGAAAAACCATCAAAGCAGCGTTCTTTTGGCCATCTATTTCAGTCATACACAGATAATAATGATGATGCTCAAAGTAATCACCAACAGGGAACTTCGCTAAAAGCGTTGTTAAGGCAAATCAATACATGACACTTATTTGCGTTGCTTCTCCGAAAGGAGGTGTTGGTAAAACAACGTTAACTGCTAATCTCGCTTACACTTTGCAGCGCCAAGGCTTTAATGTCACTGTCATTGATTTTGATAGCCAAGATGCGCTTAAACTCCACTTCGGTATTGCTTTTAATGATACTCAGGGCTATGTCGTAGAAGCTGCGTCTACTCCCTATTGGGGTGAGATGGCCCGTACAACGGCAAGCGGCATTGATGTGCTTGCCTATGGTAGTACGACTAGAGAACAGCGCCATCGTTTCGAAACATTTCTCGCCAGTGATCCAAGAGCCCTGTATCAAGCGCTTAGCGGTTTTTATAACTCTCCGAATGATGTGCTAATAGTTGATTTGCCGCCTGGACACTCCGTAGCATTAGAAGCTGTTTGTCAGCTGAAGCCGCTTTGCATCACAGTACTAATGGCCGATAGCGCTTCTTTGGCTGTTCTACCTTCTATTGAAAGTGGTGGTTTTTATCCTGAAAGCGTTGGCAGGCATTTGTATTATGTCGTTAATCAGTTAGACCTTCGCAATGACCTTAGTCGCGATGTATACGCGCTTTTAAAAGAGCGTTTGAAGGCGTCATTACTAGGATCGATTCACCGTGACGCGGCGGTGTCCGAAGCACATGCACTGCAGGTTTCTGTGTTACAACATGCGCATACCTCCGCGGTTGTTAATGATATTGAAGCGATCGCCCACAATCTTATTCGTCTGATGCAAGATGCCGAGCTGTCCCAAGTACGGCAAGAGGGCGAATAATGAAATCTCTTGTGTATAAAGGCTGGATTGCTCTACTGCTTATTCTTTGTATACCGGTATTGATAATTGTTGTTTCAACGCCAATGACTTTGAATAATCAGCTGGCATTTGGTGGGATTACCGCGGTATTTTTATTAATAATGGGGCAGATTGATTTGCCGCGGATACGTTTAGCCATGGCATTAGTAACCGTCATGACGGCCACTCGGTACCTCTATTGGCGGGTAACTGAAACGCTCATTACTGATGGTTTTATAGAGCCTATTTTGAGCTTTGGACTGTTGGCCGCTGAAGGTTACTGCTGGGTTGTTTTGGTGCTGAGCTTTTTTCAGTCGGCGTGGCTGCTTGATCGTAAAGTTGTCCCACTGCCTAAAGACATCACTCAATGGCCGACGGTAGATGTATATATTCCGACGTATAACGAAAGCTTAGACGTAGTTCGTGATACGGTTTTGGCAGCACAAAATATTGACTACCCAGCCGATAAAGTAAATGTTTACCTTCTAGATGATGGTAAACGAGCCGAGTTTAGCGCTTTCGCATCTCAGGCGGGTGTAGGGTATATAACACGTTCAGATAATAAGCACGCAAAAGCGGGTAATTTAAATAATGCTCTGCAAAAAACGACAGGCGAGCTTATTTGTATTTTTGACTGTGACCATATTGCCACGCGGGCTTTTTTACAGGCGACGGTGGGCTCTTTTCTTGTCGACGAGAAGCAAGCACTTATACAGACTCCCCACCATTTTTATTCGCCTGACCCCTTTGAGCGAAATTTAGTCAGTGGCAGGGAAGTGCCACACGAGGGTGAACTTTTTTACGGTCCTATTCAAAAGGGCAATGATTATTGGAACGCAGCCTTTTTTTGTGGCTCGTGTGCAGTCATTAGGCGCAGTGCATTAGAGGAAATAGGTGGATTTGCGGTTGAAACAGTCACCGAGGATGCTCATACAGCATTAAAACTTCAAAGAAAAGGATGGTCTACCGCTTACTTAGGCATACCCCTGGCCGCCGGATTAGCGACGGAGCGTCTAGCACTGCATATTGTTCAGCGTGCGCGTTGGGCTCGGGGAATGACGCAGATATTACGGCGCGATAATCCACTGTTAGGCAGAGGGTTGAGCATTCCTCAGCGGCTCTGCTATTTAAGCGCGATGCTGCACTTTCAGTTTCCGTTAGTACGGTTTATTTTTTTAACGGCCCCGTTGGCTTATATGCTGTTTGGACTCAATATTATTCAAGCATCTCCTCAGGCCGTTGCTGTCTATGTTCTGCCTCACTTATTTGCAGCCGTGTATACCAATGCGAAGCTGGTAGGGCAGTATCGCTATACCTTCTGGAATGAAATATATGAAACGGTTTTAACCTTTCATTTGCTCAAGCCTTCCCTTGTCACATTGTTTAACCCCAATCGGGGGAAGTTTGATGTCACGGAAAAAGGTGGGCGACTTGAGCAAAGCTTTTTTGATTTTAATGTGACACGCCCTCATCTTTTTTTACTAGCACTACTGGCTGCGGGCCTAGTATGGGGTGTCGTACGCTTAGTTTGGTGGAATCCTGAAGGTGAGCAAGTAAGCGTATTGCTATTTAACGTAGCATGGGCCTCATTTAGTGCGATTTTCCTGATGGCGGCTATCGCTGTTGGCAGCGAACAAAAGCAGGTGCGTGAGTACGTACGAATCAAGTTAAGCCGACCTGTGGTATTACATCTCTCAGGCGGCTATACGCTGTCGTCTACGACGCAAAATTTGTCTATGGGTGGCATGCAGCTTGCTGCAGTGGCTGGCTTTACAAAAGATGCGCGCATTGATTTTATCGAAATGGAATTCGATGGCAATCCGATCCTATTTCCTGTGCACATAGTAAGCCGAGATGCACAGCATATACGTCTACGGTTTGGCACGTTGAATGTGGTTCAGCGCCGCCAGTTAGTGAAGCTTGTCATGGGTCGTGCGGATGCTTGGCTACAGAAACGCAAGCTTCCGCACGACCAGCCGTTGCGTTCTATGTGGACCGTTATACGTGCCGTCACCGGGCTGTTTTTTCGAAACTGGAAGGAGCGGCGTTTATTTGCCGGTGGGGGTGGCAGTTCTGGCAAGGAACGCCAAGCAGACGCACGTCCTGATAGCTCTGCATCTATGGCAACAGCGGCGACACCTGTATCCACCTGGGTATGGCGAATGGTGCTCGTCGCGTTGATTATGGTAGGCATCTTATCTACCCAGCGAGCATGGAGCCAATCACTAGATGTTCAGACTTTGTCAGGCAACGCTCGGCCGTTAATGCTAGAGATGCTGCCTAATGAGGCAGCGACGTTACCTGATGTTCAAGTGAAGGCTCGGGGCGGCTTAGCTTTCAATATGCCCGTGGAGACTCGGGAGCGAATTTATCCACTTTTGCAGCGTATAGACGAAGGCGAGCCTGAACCACTTCGCATTCAGGGAAACGGCGCTCAGGCGGGTATCGAGTTCTCTTTACGTAGTGATGAAGTGTCTACCGGCGCGGTGCTGCACTTAGATATACGCTATTCAGATGCTCTTTTAGAGGGGCTTAGCCGACTTGACGTTACCCTCAATGGCATTGTCATCGAGACGCTCGAACTTGACCGCTTTACGGCTGAGCATCTAGTCGCTGAAGTCGCGATTCCGCCTGAGCTAATCATTACCTATAACACGCTAGTGCTAAGCGTGGCCGGACAAACGCTCGAGCAGTGTAATAATTTGCTCAGTAAAGATATTTGGGTCGAGGTATTACCAAGTTCAACGCTCAACGTGAATGTTCAGTCGTTACCTCCGCTTAATGGGCTAGCTAATTTACCTGCCCCCTTTGCTGATGCGGCAGACATGGAACGGTTGGTATTGCCCTTCATTATGCCCTCTATGCCTTCAGAAACGCTGCTGAGTGCCAGCGCAATATTAGCATCGTATTTTGCGATTAAAGCGGATTTTAGAGGGGCCGACTTCCCCGTTCATCATACTCAAATACCTGATCAACATGCGGTCGTCGTAGGGACCACCGAACAGATGCCTTTAGGGGTAGAGCTGCCTGAAATTGACGGCCCTACCTTACTTCAGCTGGCTAACCCTAATAATGCTATGTATCGCTTATTGATCGTCACGGGAGCAACAGAGCAAGACGTAAAAAGCGCCGCTGCATATCTAGCCCATTATCAAGAGCGTTTAAGCGGCGATAGTGAAACGGTAAGTGCGCCCCAGCTAGCCCTTAGAGAGGCCTATGATGCACCTAACTGGCAGGCGCTTAATGAGCCGATCTATCTTGACCGAATAGCCGGTGAGAATGAGATGGTTGGTGAGGGTATTCGCCCATCGCCGCAAAATTACAGCTTTCGCCTGCCCCCGAATATGCATTTATGGCCGGGCGATAATGTAACGTTAGAGGTGGGCTATGAGTTTCCTCGTGGCGAGTGGTTAAATGAAGATGAGTCACGACTGGAGATTGCTCTTAACGGCAGCTATTTAGCCTCTTTGCCCGTTGAAAAGCGTTCGTTAGCCTGGGAAGCATGGCGCTTTCTCGGTAATGATATTCGTAAAGAGCGCGCTACATTACGCATTCCCCAGGAAAAGCTATACGGTAATAACCAGCTCAGCTTTTATTTTAATATGGCAGTGAATATGCCGGAAAATGGATGTGAGCTTGGCCTTCCTGATCGAATTGAAACGCGCCTATATCCTGATTCTTATTTGGATATGAGCGATGCACAGTATTTTGCAGCGTTACCAGAGCTCTCATATTGGCTTAGTGCAGGCTTTCCCTTTACACAGTGGGCCGATTTGTCGCACACGACGCTGCTGCTTGCCGCTGAACCTGATGCTGTCGAAATTGGCACCGCGCTTGGGCTGATTGGGCGCATGGGGGCCTCTACGGGATATCCCAGTATTGCGCTGGATGTGCGCAAGGGACTAACGCTTAACGACAATTTATCAGACCGAGATATGTTGGTTGTTGCGCGTGTGGATCAATTGGAACGCAGTGAGCTTAATCGTTATCTTGGGCCTTTCAGTATTGAGCAAGGGGCTTTACGCGTCACGCCTTTGAACTTAACGAATAGATTAAATCTTTGGGCACAAGCCCAGTGGGGGCGAGATACCGAGCGCGCTCGCAATAGGATTGGCAGTCAGTCTCCTGAACAGATTTTACTGGGCGTTCGGTCACCGCTGAACCCCACGCGCAGCATTATAGTAGCCACTGCTTTTCATGATGAAGGCATGCGCATGCTACCGGCCGTGATTGATCAGCCCCAAATTAGCCGTCAGGCTGTGGGAGATTTAGTCATGGTGTCGCCGAGCCAAGAGGTCAGTGCTTATCAGGTTGGGCCGCGGACCCCTCGAGGTGAAATGGTCTGGCATCGTCTGATCCGCTGGTACACCGGCCAATATATTATTCCCATGTTATTAGCCATGGGGATTGTTCTGCTTTTACTGTCCGGACTTCTTTATAGCACTCTCAAACGCCGAGCACTGCGTCGAGCAAATGCTGGTAGCAAAACGCACTCAGGCGGAGAATAACCATGCGTACGCCCGTACCAACGTTCATGAAATTAAAAAATCGGCTTTTGCTGAGTGCCTTAGTTAGCTGTGCGCCGATGACCGCAGCATGGGGACAGGAAAACTCGCAGGCGGCCTTAGATGCTTTATTGCGCCAAGCTGACTTTTGGCAAGAAAATCAACGCCCTGACTTAGCGCGGCAAGCGCTTGAGCGCTACCTTACCGGACGTCCTGATGACCCCGAAGTGCTTTACAGGCTAGCGCGCCAAGCGGTGATAGATGACCAGCCAGATCAAGTAGCGCAGTGGACGCGGCGGCTGGAACAAGCGTCGCCTAATAGCCAGCACCTGATTGAGCTAGACCAACTGCAGCAGGGCAACAACTTAGATACTACGCAGTTGAACCGCGCTCGCCAGCTAGCACGCGCTAATCGCTATGAAGAGTCGGCATCGGCATACCGCACTTTATTTGGTAGCGATACACCTCCCCGTGGTCTAGCCGTTGAGTACTATCAAACGCTGGCTGGGGGCACTGATGCCCAATGGCGACAAGCGCGTGACGGCCTGCGTCAGTTTAGCGACAACTATCCCAATGATGCGCCATTAAAGCGTGCTTTAAGTGAAGTATTAACCTATCGCGAAGGCACTCGGCGTGAGGGGATTAGTCAGCTAGCTCAATTAGCGCGGCAAGGCGGCCCTGAAGCCGTTGCTGCGAGAAGCGGTTGGCGGCAAGCGCTGCTGTGGCTAGAAGCCACGCCGGCTGATGAAACGCTTTATCAGGTCTACACGCAGGTTAATCCGGACGATGCCGACGTCTCCCAGCATTTTGAAGATTCAACTGCTCAGAATACGCGCGCAGTAGGTTTTACGGCCTTACAGGCGGGGCAACTGGGAAGCGCCGAAGAGTCATTTCGGCAGGCGTTGGAAGAAAACCCGCAAGATGCTGAGGCGAAAGGTGGGTTAGGGCTAATACTGCTGCGTAGGCAGCAGTTTGCTGAAGCTAGAGACCTTCTGTCAGAAGCGATGGACCAGGCGCCTGAGCGCCGAGAGCAGTGGGCCGCGGCGTATCAAAGTGCGGCCTTTTATGCCCGCTTAGGTGAGGCGCGTCGTTTAGCGGCAGCCAATAATCTTGACCAAGCGCTTGAACAAGTGCGGCCGCTTACTCAGCAGAGCAGCGATGCCGGACGCGCCGCACGCTTGTTGGAAGCCGACATTTTGCGTCGCCAGAAGCGTTTAGATGCCGCAGAACAGGCCTATCGCGCCATGCTGGAAACGCGTCAAAGCGACGTTGACGCGCGAGTAGGACTAGTCCAAGTGCTTTCTGACAAAGGTGACTGGGCCGCTGCACAGCAAATAGCTCAGGCGCTGCCGGAAAGCAGGCGCGCTCAGATGAGTGGGTTAACCACGGCACAAGTAGAAGCGCTGCGCCTTCAGGCGCGCCAGCAAGATGATTTTGGAGCGGAAGCTGCGCTTCGCGAAGCACTTGATTTGGCGCCGAGCAACCCATGGGCGCGCCTTGACCTAGCTCGTTTGCTGGCGGGGCAATCGCGCTCAGATGAAGCGCAGGCATTGATGGGGCCTTTTCTTGCGAGCGATGCCACGGTCGATCAACGTTATGCCGCAGCTTTGTTTGCGTCGGAGCAGGGTCGTTGGTCAGAAACCCAGCGACTGTTGTCGAACATACCGTCAAATACGCTTACGGTTGAGATGAAATCTCTTCAGCAGCAGGCTCAGATTCAACAGCCGCTGAATCAGGCATTAGTGCAGCTAGAGCAAGGAAGTCAGTCTGCGGCGATTGCCTCACTACAGCAACTTTACCTGCGTTCTGAAGGGGCTGGCCTTACCCCCAGCCAAGTTAGTCAAATTGCGGGGGCGTTGTCTGATGCGGGTGCTAAAAGTGAGGCTTTACGCTGGGTAGAGCGCGATTTAGCACGTGGTATTGACGAACAAATACCCAATGATTATATCAATCATGCGCTGGTGATGGCTCAGGCCGGTCGACCTGACGCTGCCCGACAATTGCTCAATCGTTTAGCCGCTTCTCCTCAGTGGCGTGAGGATCCCAACGCCTTGGCCGCTGAGCGTGGTTTAGCCATCATTGAAGCCGATCAGTTACGCCAGAGTGGCCGTTTGGCCAGCGCTTATGATGTGTTGGCAGAGCCGATGCAACAGTCGCCAGATGACGAGGACTTGCTGTTGGCGATGGGCCGTTTATACGCCGACGGTGGGCGTCAAGCCCAAGCTGAGCAGATATATACCTATGTGCTCACGCGTCATCCTGAAAGTGAGCAAGCCTTACAGGGTGCGGTACAGACGGCACTTGCTAACAATCGTTCGCGCCAGGCAAGCCAGCTTCTGAGTCGTTATGGGCCCGAGCAACAAACCCCCGATACGTTATTGCTCAGTGCTCAAGTCGCTAGAGCTAATGGCGAAAGCTTGAAAGCGCTCGCCTTACTCAGCCAAGCTCGCCAGGGGTTGAGCGTACAAGAAGGCGGTGCGGCGGCCTTTGTTCAGAGACAAAATCCGTTTACCGACAGGTCTCAAGGTGCGCGTGCGTCACAGCGACCTAACTGGTTGCCGGGCGCTAGTCGTGAGGTTAGTTATGACATAGCCATGACTGAATCGGTAGCGGTGACGCCATCTACCAGCCAGCAGATAGATGAGCTTTCCCGTCAGATCAGACGTGAGCGTGCGCCAACGGTGGCCACTGAATTCGCCTTTAACCTGCGTGATGGCGAGAGCGGTCTTAGTCGACAGGACCGTGTCGAAGCCCCTGTGCGCTTTTCGCTAGTGCCGTTTGGAGAAGGTCGATTTGAGGTCGCTTTAACACCTACCCAAATCACCGCCGGAACACCTGAGGGCGATGCGTTGCGACGCTACGGGCGTAGTGGGCTCGCGGAAAGTGCTGCTTCTCTAAATGAATCGCTTAGCGGCGTGACACCGATCCTGGATCAAATTCAAACTACCGTTACTAACTTCTTTACGGCCCAGAGTAATTTAGACGCTGCGGTAAATGAGCAAGAGCGGGTGCGTTTGGCAGCTGTGTTAGAAGAGGCCAGACGTTTTTATGATGCCGCTCTTGAGCGTAATCCTTTATTTGAAGCGGGCTTAACGGTTGCCAGCCTTACTGAACAGCAGCGCGAGCTTTTCAATCAATATCTAGAAGGCAATAGTGTCGATTTTGAGGCATTAAATTTTGACGGAGAGTCGCTGAGTGCCTTTGTCGAGAGCCGTCAGCAAATAGAAACGGCCCTCGCTGGCATTCAGAGCCGGCTGCAGTCTACGGCGCAGTCAGCTAGGCCCTCCAGCTTACGTGACAGCGGTGCGGGGCTAGCGCTTAGCTATGAGAATGGTAGTGTCAATCTTGATATGGGCAGTACGCCCCTCGGATTTGAAGAAACTAACCTAGTGGGCGGCATTCATTGGCAGCCGGAGATTGCTGAGAACACAACGCTGAATTTCACCGCGGAACGAAGGGCTGTGAAAGATAGCGTGCTGTCATATGCGGGCGCTTATGATGCCTACAGTGGTGATACGTGGGGCGGCGTTGTGCGAACCGGTGGCCGCGCCGGTATTAACTATGACACTGAGGCGGGTGGCCTTTATGCGGATATTGGCACCTATCGCTATACCGGTCATAACGTTGCTGATAACCAGTCTTACAACCTCTCTTTAGGCGGCTATGCTCGCCCAGTCAATAATGAACGCCGCCAGCTGCAAGCCGGTGTACATGTTTCCGCCATGGCCTTCGATGATGATCTGAGCCATTTCACCTATGGCCACGGTGGCTATTTTAGCCCCCAAGATTATGTCAGCGTCGCCTTTCCTATTAACTATCGTGAGAGTTTCACCGACCAGCTCACACTGGGCGGCTATGTGGCGCCGGGCTTCCAAAGTTATAGCACCGATGACAGCGACTATTTTCCGACAGATCCAGAGGCGCAGGCACTTCTTGATGTGTTTTCTGCTCTCGGGGCTACTCCGACATCACGCTATTCAGGGGAAAGTGAAAGTGGGATAGGGCTTTCCTTTGGCGGTGCTATGGAGTACCAAATGACTCCTGACCTTTCGCTTGGCGGACGAGTGGATTTCAACAGCTTCGGTGATTACAACGATACATCCGCTAGCATGTTTATGAACTATATCTTTGGAGATAGCGGTGAACGAGCCAGATAATCATTCCAAACACATTGAACATTATGCACAGCGCCATTGCAGCACCCAGTGGCGGCTTTTCCTAGAACTGGTTTTTGATGAGCTTTTCAACAGTGCAGGCAAAGAAGAGTCTTCGGGTTTCTGGCGTCACATCGGCAGCCGTATGGCGCTAGAAATGCCTATGGGCGAGTGCGCTACTTTAGAAAGCCTTGAGAGGGCCATCAATGAGGCATTAGATCTGCTAGATTGGGGATATACCAGCATCATTGCTGATAATCAAAAGATGCGGATTTGTCATTCTGCATGCCCTATCCCTGGTGACTCAGAAGAGCGTATCGACATCAGTTTGCTAGCAATGTCTGCCTTGTTAGAAGGATTGTATAAAGGGTGGCTAAGCCAGCAGGGTGGGGACATGGAGGTGCCGATTACCTGCATTAGCCGCAATGTTGAGCAGCGTGAATGTACCTTTATTTATGGACGTTAGCCGTTCCTAATACGGGAACTGCGCATTTAAAGGAATAGCTCATTATGTGGCGTCGGCTTATGTTAAGCACTGGGCTTATTGTTTGTATGCTGGCGGGTGCCTGCGCAGCCCAGGCAGATACGTCTTGGAGCGTATATAAAGAACGCTTTATCAACGCCAATGGACGGGTCATTGATACCGGCAATAACAATGTCAGCCACTCGGAGGGTCAGGGGTGGGGCATGATGCTTGCTCAGCATCATAATGACCAAGAAACGTTTGATCAGCTTTGGCAGTGGACGCGTCGGCACTTGAGTCGCCCTGATGTCTCTCTCTTTTCGTGGCGCTACGATCCCCGCGATAAGCCTGCGGTGCGTGACCTTAACAATGCGACGGATGGCGATTTATTTATCGCCTGGGCGCTACATCTGGCCGCAGAGCGTTGGAACAACGCTAATTACGCGAGCGCTTCTCGAAGTATCCGCCGCGCGGTGTTAGAAAATCTAACCTATGAGATTGCGGGCTATCAAGTGCTTCTGCCAGCGATAGAGGGGTTTCGACGCGATCAAGAGGTCGACATTAATCTTTCTTACTGGTTTTTACCGGCACTAAGGGATTTTGCTGACATTGAGCCTGAACAACCCTGGCAGCGCCTGATTGATGACGGCGTTGCGGTGCTGGATGAAGCTCGTTTTGGTGCTTATCTATTACCCACTGACTGGGTAGTTATTAATCAACAAGGCGAGGTTGCGCCAGCATCCAACTGGGCGCCTAGGTTTAGCTTTGACGCTGTGCGCATCCCGCTCTATTTTGTCTGGGGTGGGCGCGATGAAGCACGCGCTATCGGCAGTATGACTGCTTTTTGGAATGACCCTGCGCACCAACCTCCGTCAGCGTGGGTTGATGTCGAAAGTGAAGAACGTGCGGAATATCCAATTTCACGCGGCGTAGATGCAATTAGGGCCTATGCGAGCGGTGAACAACTACCCAGCGCAACGCCCCAATCAGAAGACGATTATTTTTCAGCGACGCTTTTGCTTTTGGCGCATATGGCTGAGGACATGCGTTAGGCGTTAGGACAGCTGTGCTTCGGCTGAGAGTTCTTCCAGCAGCGCTTCTAGCGCGGGCCACACATTATCTAAAATAATTGGCTGCGCTTCAGCCGTGGGATGAATGCCGTCACTTTGCATCAGCTGTGTATCCAAGGCGATATCTTCAAGTAAGAAGGGCACTAGCGCCACGTCGTACTCCTCCGCCAAAGAGTGAAATACGCCGGTAAACGCATCGCGATACGCTTGGCCATAGTTCGGTGGAATATCAATGCCCAGCAGCAGCACCTGAGCGCCGGCTTCTTGGCTTTGCTCTATCATGCTGGCTAGGTTTGCCTGCATTTGATTGGGGGTCAAGCCGCGTAAGCCGTCGTTACCGCCCAGTTCGAGTAGAACAATATCCGGCTGTCGTTGTCCGATAATATCGGTGAATCTTTGCAGGCCCCCAGACGTTGTTTCACCGCTAATGCTGGCATTGATAACCTGTGCTTTATCGTCCAAGCGCTCGGCTAGTAAGCTCACCCAGCCCTCTTCACGCTCAAGGCCATAAGCGGCGCTTAGGCTGTCGCCCATTACCAGTAGAGTAGGGCGCGTGTCTTCATTGAGAGGCTCTGCGTTGACTGAGGCCGAGGTCCATGCGGCTACCAGTACTAGCCCCCATACGGTTACCATACGATTCAGCCCACACCAAGCTTTAGGGATGCCATGCTTCATGCCTTACTCCTCTGATCAAACCGAAAACTCAGTTGCACACGCCTCGTCAACGAGCGAACCCCGTCCTCTTACAGACACTCCCGCAGCGCATAACGTTCCTCATGGTGTTACCGGGCATCCCGTTCTACATGCCGACAGGCTGTCGAAAAAAGTAACCAGTGGAGAGCGCTCGCTGACTATTTTACACGACCTGTCACTAAGCGTGGAAGCGGGTGAAAGCGTTGCGATTTTAGGCAAAAGCGGCGCGGGTAAATCAACGTTGCTGGGTTTGTTGGCGGGTCTTGATACACCGAGTGACGGTGAGCTCATGCTATTCGGTCGAGCGCTCAGCCGATTAGATGAGGATGGCCGGGCGGCATTAAGGGCGGGGCGAGTGGGCTTCGTGTTTCAAAATTTCCAGTTATTACCCACGTTGAGTGCGCTAGAAAACGTCATGCTGCCATTGGAGCTTTCACCCCGTGCCGGAGAAACTCAAACCGCCACTAAGTGGCTAGCGCGCGTAGGGCTTGGTGAGCGGGTGGACCATCTGCCTAAGCAGCTTTCCGGTGGCGAGCAGCAGCGGGTGGCGGTTGCTCGCGCTTTCGTCACGGACCCTGAACTGGTGTTTGCCGATGAGCCAACCGGCAACCTTGACCCGGATACCGGCGCTCAAATTATTGATCTGCTTTTTACCTTAAACCGTGAAGCAGGCACTACGCTCATTTTGGTCACCCACGATCACGCCCTGGCTCGCCGCTGCGACCGCTGTCTGCGCTTGGATCAAGGCAAGTTAGAACCTTTTGTGCCAGTGGCCGCCTCGATAGATGAGGGGACGCAATGAGTGATGTGAATTGGCGCTTAGCCATGCGCAGTCTTAAACGAGACCTTCGGGCTGCCGACGTTCGCGCTTTGTTTATTGCTCTGGTACTGGCCGTGGCGGCATCGACGATGATCGCTTTCTTTTTGGATCGTTTAGAACGTGGCTTGGAGCGGCAAGCAAGCCAAATGCTGGGCGGCGACTTAGTGTTAGAGCAGCGCGATCCTTTTTCGGAAGAGCTGCGGGCCAATCTTGAAAATGCCGGCTTTGCGTTAAGCGATCAGGTTGATCTCGTTTCCATGATTAGCCGCGGCGACCGCTTTCAGCCTGCGAGTCTCAAAGCGGTCGATGATGCTTATCCTCATTACGGCGTATCACACGTCGATTTTGGCGATGGCACGGAGGAAGTTGCATCAGGCCCAGCCCCCGGAGAAGCATGGGCCGATCCGCGCCTTATGCAATTAGTCGAGATACAGCTCGGTGATCAAGTACAGGTAGGCCAAACCGAGCTTATCGTGACGGGTATTGTAGAGCGTGAGGCAGACCAGTCCGCTGGGTTTAGCAATTTTAACCCGCGCTTAATGATGAACACCGCGGACGTGGAGGCGACCGGCCTAATCCAGCCTGGCTCACGCATAGAGTTTGAAATATTAGCGGCAGGCTCGCCTGCGGCGTTAGAGCAAGTTCAAGGCCTGCTGGCAGAACTACGCAGCGACGGTGTTGATGTTCGCGACGTGCGAGTCGATCGGCCCCAGTTGGGTAATGCTTTACAGCGCGCCGAAAGCTACCTAGGGCTTGCAGGGCTAGCCGCCGTACTGCTGGCAGGCGTTGCGGTCGCGATGTCGACCCGGCGCTACGTTGAACGTCACTTAGACACCGCCGCGCTGCTGCGCTGCTTTGGCGCCAGTCAGCGCCAGCTGGTCTCAATTTTCACCCTTCAACTACTCGGGCTGGCCCTGGTCGCCTCAGTGATTGGGGCGCTGCTTGGGCTTGTTGGCCAAGCAGTATTACTACGTCTGTTGGTAAGCTTTCTGCCCATGACGCTGCCACCACCGGGGCTGATGCCGCTAGGGCTTGGCGTTTTTACAGCGCTTGCTGTGTTAGTCGGGTTTGCTGGGCCAACCTTGCTGCGTATTAAGCAAGTTAGCGCGCTGAAAGTACTGCGCCGCGAGCTGGATCCTTTGCCACCTTCTGCATGGCTAGTGGTGGGGGTGGCGAGTATTGTGTTTGGCGGGTTGCTATGGCTTTACTCGGGCAGCCTAGTGCTAGCGATTGCGCTATTAATCGGCGGGGCGTTGCTACTTGGTTTGCTGTGGCTGATTAGCGCCTTTTTACTCAGCGCTTTATTACGCGGTGTGCAACGCATAGCGGGGAGCAACGAGTGGTCGCAGGCGCTACGTTTAGGCGGTCGTCAGCTGGCTCGCAGACGCCAGGCAGGATTGGGGCAGCTGCTAGCATTTTCGGTGACCTTCTTTGCGATGGCGATGATTGTATTGGTGCGCGGTGATCTGTTGAGTACCTGGCAAGATCAGCTGCCGGAAAATACGCCTAATTATTTCGCTATCAATATTCAGCCGTCCGAGCGGGATCCTTTTGAAGCGGTCGTTTCACCGCGTGTAGAAACTCAAAGCACCCTATACCCAATGGTACGCGGTCGCGTTATTGCTATTAATGATCAGCCCCCTGAGGAGGCCGTGCCAGAGGATGCGCGTGGCGATGGCTCGCTACGCCGTGAGCTAAATCTCACCTGGCAAGCAGAGCTGCCCGATGGTAACGAGCTAGTCGCCGGCGAATGGTTTTCGACAGCGCAAGCAAGCGATGTCAGCCAAGGATGGATGAGTGCGGTTGAGGCAACCCCGCAAGCAACGCCGGTTCCTATTTCGATGGAAGACGGGCTGGCGGAAAGATTAGGTCTAGGCATTGGCGATGAGATCACGTTCTCGGTTGGTAGCGATGAAATAGCGACGCAAATTACCAGCCTGCGTAGCCTTCACTGGGACAGCTTTCAGCCTAATTTTTTCGTTATCTTTCCGCCGGGTGTGCTGGAGCAATTCGGCCACAGCTACATCACGGCTTTTCATTTGCCTGAAGCAGAAAGTGACCTGATTAGAGAGCTGATTACCGATTTCCCCGGTGTGTCGTTACTCAACGTGGATGCCATCTTAGGCCAAGTGCGCGACGTGCTTAGCCAAGTGACGCGTGCCGTGGAGCTGGTGCTTGCGCTGGTACTCTTGGCCGGGGTTAGCGTGCTTTATGCGGCATTAACCGCAAGTCTTCCGGTACGCGCCCATGAAAGCGGTTTGTTGCGTGTCTTTGGAGCAGGCACTCGAATGATTTCACGAGTGCAGGGAGCCGAGTATGCGCTGCTAGGTTTTGCCAGCGGTTTGATGGGGGCGGTATTGGCGGAGCTTGCTACGGCGGCGCTGTATATTTACTGGCTAGACCTCACGCCAACCTTCCATCTAGGGCTATGGCTATTATTGCCACTCGGCGGGGCGGTGCTGATTGGCGTGATTGGTCATGCGCTTTCACGTGGGCTGCGTCGCCAAGCCCCAGCGGCCAGTCTAGGGCTTCTCGGGGAGGCATAGCGGTATCGCTGCGTATTAGCGAGCGAGCCAAAGGCCGACGACGGTGGCGCTGATAACAGCAATAAGAAAGACAAGGTTACGGGCGCGGGTATCGCGGCGTGGTTTCATGGCAACACCAAAATAAGCGTGGAGAGAAAAGCAGCGGAAGCATTACGCCGGGCATGGTACCGTTTGTTGCCCGCGTCGTCATCTTGGCTGCTTGCACGCGGTGTTAATGGCTCAGGACTTTTAGCTTATGTACCACTCGGATTTAACGGCTTCTCGCGTTTTTGCGCCGCAGCCACTTTTGCTGGCTGAAGGCCGCCTTGCCGCGCTGAGCTGGGGGCGCTCAGATGCTCCTACGTGGCTGGCGCTGCACGGCTGGTTAGATAACGCAGCCAGTTTTTCACGCTTGGCACCGCTGCTGGTTGAGGCGCTAGGTATTCGTATTGTAGCGGTGGATTTTCGGGGGCATGGACACTCTTCCCATGTGCCTGAAGGCACCGATTATGCACTCTGGGGCTATTGTCACGACGTGCTAGATGTTATGGACACGCTTGGATTGGAACAAGCTAGCCTGCTGGCCCATTCAATGGGCGCGGCAGTGGCATGTCTGGTGGCCGCGGCGTTGCCTGAGCGGGTAGTGCGCTTAACTTTGATTGACGGATTAGGCGCACTCAATACGCCGATGGAGGAGACCACCAGCCAGCTGCGCAAAGGGCTGGCAGCCTACCGCCGGCCACTTTCTCGGGCCCCACGCTATGCGGATATAGAAAGCGCAGTCGCTGCTCGCGTGGCGGGCGGTGTGACGCCGTTAGATAGCATAACGGCCACGCCGCTGGTGGAGCGCAATACGCAACCTACCGCCGATGGCCATGTGCAAATGCGCACGGACAGCCGCCTGCTGAAGCCATCGTTGGTGCGCTTTACGCCGCAACAAGTGCTGTCATTGCTGACAGATATTAATGCCCCGGTTTTGTTGATCGAAGGCGATAGCGGCATTCTGGGCGAACGCGAGTGGGCCGTTCAAGCGCGTGAGGCGATCAAAGATTTACACCGCCAAGTGCTTATTGGTGGCCATCATTTGCACTTGGAGCCTCGTGCGGTAGCGCAAGTCGCTACGGTTATTGGCAATCACTGGAACAAGACCGATAATCGCTAAGGAAGGACGTTAGCATGAATGAATTGGCTCACTTGGCCGGTGGCAAAAAAGTCGCCTTGGTGCTGGGTAGCGGCGGTGCGCGGGGCTACGCGCACATAGGTGTTATTGAAGCATTAGAGGCGCGTGGCTTTGAGATTATCGCCGTGTCGGGTTGCTCAATGGGGGCGCTGATTGGCGGTATTTACGCCGCGGGTAAGCTGCCGGAGTACCGCGAGTGGGTATGTAATCTGGATTACTTTGATGTGCTCAAACTGGTGGATGTGACGTGGAGCCCCATGGGTGCGATGCGTGCCAGCAAAGTGATGAGTAAGCTAGAAGCGCTGGTAGGCGACATTTTGATTGAAGATCTGTCGATTCCAGTGACAACCGTGGCAACTGACTTGGTGCGCCAGCGCGAGGTATGGTTTCAAAACGGCTCTCTTTTGCGCGCTATTCGTGCATCGATCGCAGTGCCGGGCGTTATCACGCCCGTTCACCTTGGTGAGCAAGTCTTGGTCGACGGCGGGCTGCTCAATCCTTTACCCATTATGCCCGTGGTGGCGGCACACCAAGCGGATTTCGTCGTGGCGGTCAACGTCACCGCGCACAGCCCGCTACCGGTGACGCTAGAGGAATTACTTCCTAAAGAAGAAGAGGCCGCCGATAGCCGCAGTGACAATGAGCGCGAGCGTGATCAGAGTATGGGCAAGTGGATTGGCGATGTGCGCGCGGCGACGCGTAAGCTTTGGGGTGGGCTGGGCGACAACGGAGAGGAAGAGCCTGAAGAGACCATCGAAACCCGTGGTAAGCGTGAGTGGAGCAAGCTGGATATGATTTTGGAGTCGTTTGATATTACCCAGGCGGCGCTGGCTAAATACAAAGTGGCGGGTTATCCACCCGATGTGCTGATTGAAATACCCAAGACCGTCTGTAGCACCTATGAATTTCATCGCGGTAGAGACTTGATTCGCTTAGGCCGCCACTTGGCGGATGAAGCGCTAGAGCGACGCATGCCGAGTGTTGCTTCGGATGCCGCTGAGTAACGGCTAAAGGCCACGTTTGCGTAGCAGGATGTACACGGCACCGGTGCCGCCATCGACGGGCACCGCCGAGCAGAATGCCAGCACCCCCGGCCATTCGCGCAGCCATGTATTGGTGTGGCTTTTGAGTACGGGGAAATCAGATGTGGCACCCCACGCTTTGCCGTGCACTACGAGTACGCAGCGCAGGCCTTGGCTGGCCGAGTCGCGTAGAAAGCTCTCAAGCTCCGTACGCGCCTCTTCAAGCGTATAGCCATGTAAATCCAACCCCGATTGCCAAGCTGTTTGGCCGCGCTTTAACTGGCTAAAGGTACGCAGCGGCAGGTCAACAACGCTGAACTCCAGATATTCAGACGGCCGTACGGCTTCCACGCGGCCATCCGACGTGCGACCGCTGACCTGCTTCGCATCGCTTTGTACCGCCGCGTGGCGGCGCGCCTCATGTGCGTTTACATCGCGTTTAGGCTTGCCAGGATCGGCTTGATTGGTCGCGATACGGCGCACGCCCGCCGCTGTTAACGCTTCACGAAAGGCACTGATATCATCATCACTGGGAAGGTGGCGGCGTCGCGTCATGGCAGGCTCAGGTGTGAAAAATAGGTGTAAAAACGGTGAATCAGCTAAAGAAGCACAGTATAGCGGGCTGAGCGTTGCTGTGAACCGGGCGGCGTGAAAGGTACAATCTTTTATTCGTTATGTGGACAAGGCGTTATCAGGCACGGCCTGGCTGAATCCATGATTATCGTTAACCCAGGAGTCGCTGTGACCACGCATCTTAACGCTGAGCATTCTCACTCAACCCTTTCCCTGCCGGAGTCAGCGCTGGTGAGCGAACTCTTCACACTGCGCGACTACCTACGCTGGGTATCCAGCGAGTTTTATCTGGCCGGTTTGCATTATGGCCATGGTACAGACTCCGCCTGGGACGAAGCCGTCGCGCTCTGTTTGGGCGCTTTGCATCTGCCGTGGAGCGTTGACCCCGGTGTATTAGAGGCGCGGCTGCTGCCCGTTGAGCGTCTGCGTATTATTAATTTAGCGCGCGAACGTATTACCACGCGTCGTCCGCTGCCCTATCTGCTAGGTGAAAGTTTTTTTGCCGGTCATCCGTTTAACGTTGATGAGCGCGTGCTGATCCCACGCTCACCAATTGCTGAGTTAATTGAAGATGGTTTTGCGGCTTGGTTTCCAGAAGAGCCTCCCGCTAAGGTGCTAGATCTATGCACGGGCTCGGGCTGTATTGGCATTGCCACGGCGCTGTATCTACCCACCTGCGAAGTGGCGCTGGCGGATATTAGCCAAGATGCCTTAGCCGTGTCGCGACAAAATATTACCCGCCACGATGTGGGCAATCGCGTGCGCGCGTTAGAGTCGGATGTCTTCAATAGCCTGGAAGGCCAGCGCTTTGATTTGATTGTTTCTAATCCACCCTACGTCGATGCGCGTGATCTTGCGCTGATGCCCGCTGAGTTTCGCCATGAGCCGTCATTGGCACTGGGTGCAGGTAGTGACGGTTTGGATATTGTGCGGCGTATACTGAGTGAAGCGCGGCAACACTTAACCGACGAGGGCTGGCTGATCGTTGAGGTCGGTAACTCAGATTGCCATGTGAAAGCAGCATTTCCGGATGTTCCTTTTTTGTGGCTTGAATTCGAGCGTGGCGGCCAGGGCGTGTTTGTCCTGAGCGCCGCTGAACTCGACGCCCATGCGGCGTCTTTCGTGTAAGGAATTAACGGCCATGTCTGGCAATACGTTTGGCAAACTCTTCAGTGTCACAACCTTTGGTGAAAGCCACGGCACCGCGCTTGGCGCAATCGTTGATGGCTGCCCGCCAGGGCTTCCGCTGTGCGAGGCGGATCTGCAGCACGACTTGGATCGCCGCAGGCCGGGAAGCTCGCGGCATACGACCCAGCGCAAAGAGCCGGATCAGGTGCGCATTCTCTCAGGCGTTTTTGAAGGTAAAACCACCGGCACGTCGATTGGTTTGCTGATTGAAAACACCGATCAGCGCTCTAACGATTACTCGAAAATTAAAGACCAGTTCCGCCCCGCACATGCGGACTACACCTATCATCATAAATACGGCCACCGCGACTATCGGGGCGGCGGGCGTTCCAGTGCCCGAGAAACTGCGATGCGGGTAGCCGCCGGGGCCATCGCCAAGAAATATTTGGCGGCTCAAGGGGTGCAGATTCGTGGCTATATGAGTCAGCTAGGGCCGATCAAAATTGATTTCAAACAGTGGGAGTCGGTAGGGCAAAATGCCTTTTTCTGCCCTGACCCAGAGCGCGTAGCCGAGCTTGAAGCCTATATGGATCAACTGCGGCGTGATCAAGACTCGGTAGGCGCTGAAATTACCGTGATTGCTGAAGGTGTTCCCGTGGGGCTGGGTGAGCCGGTATTTGACCGCCTGGACGCTGAGCTTGCGCATGGTTTGATGAGCATCAATGCGGTCAAAGGCATTGAAATCGGCGCAGGCTTTGGGTGTATTGCCCAGCGCGGCAGCGAACATCGCGATGAGATGACGCCTGAAGGATTTCTGTCTAATCATGCCGGCGGCGTGCTCGGCGGTATTTCCAGCGGTCAGCCAATCGTTGCACGGTTGGCGCTAAAACCGACGTCGAGCATTACCACGCCGGGCCGCTCTATTGATGTGCATGGTCAAGCGGTTGAAGTGATCACAAAAGGGCGACACGACCCCTGCGTGGGTATTCGCGCGACGCCGATTGCCGAAGCAATGATGGCCATAACGTTGCTGGACCACTGGTTGCGCCAGCGGGGCCAAAATGGCGACGTTAGCGTTGATACACCGCGTTTAACGCAGCGTTAAAGCCACGGTGAAATTTGCCTATCGCTGCTACACTCAGATAAAACGAGTGTCGGTAAAACTTGGCAGGAGCCGCCTATGAAGATTAACGTTGAGTTTGATCTTACCCCTGATGAGTTTCGCCAATCGCTGGGGCTGCCTGATGTCGAGGAATTCCAAAAGCATCTGCTGGAAAATATTCAGCGGCAAATGGAATCCGGGGTTGAAGGTTATGATCCTATGAGCCTTATGCGGCCTTTCTTGCAACAGCCGATGATGCAGCAGGGGCTTTCAGAAGGACTATCACAAGGGCTTTCCCAGGGTTTAGCTAACTTCGGCACCTACCAGCAAATGATGCTGGATATGCTGCGCCAAGCAGGTAATGCCGCTGCGTCTGATGATTCTACTGCCGCGGATGAAAAGGCCAGCTCTGGTGCATCACGCAACGGCGCATCGTCTTCAGGAGCGTCGGACACAGGCAGTTCAAGCGAGAAGAGCGCTAAGGCGAAAACAGCCGCTTCTTCGCGCTCTCGAGCGAAAGGATAGAAGGCAAGGATGCTTTCTAGAGTAGTTTGCAAACCCGCATGTCAGCGGCTACTCGTTTTGTAGTGCGTTTTTACAGTGCAGCAATGCTGCGTCACTATGAGTCACTCCAGGCGTTTTACATGTGTAGCCTAAGGCTCATGCCAAGGATCCATCGAGAGGAGCAGACACAATGCAAGACAATATGACGGACGCCTTTAACGCCCAAACGCGTCAAATGTTTGAGCCTATGCGCAAAATCAATTCGCTGATGCTCAACAATATGGAAAAAATGACCCAGTATCAGTTGGAAGCTATGAAACGCTACAGCCAAATGGGCACCGAGCGGATGCGTAGCGCTACTGAAATCAAAGATGCTGAAGGGCTGCGCGATTTTAGCACTAAGCAAGCAGAAATGATGAACGAAGTGTCCCAGCAGATGCAGGAAGATGCGAGGGCAATGAGTGAGATGAGCCAGCAGTTCAAATCTGAAATGGAAAAGATGTTTAGCGAAGCCGGACAGCAAATGTCGGACCAAGCCAAGGCTGCAACCAAAGGCGGACCATCGGCCAAAGCCTCTAGCCAGGCATCGCGTAAAAGCTGAGTGAGATCATCATCGCGGCGCCTAAGGGCGCCGCGATGCTTTGATCATCTTGATCCATGGCCAAGCCGGTCGACAGCGCTTGGTGCGCCGCGAGTAGGCGAGGGGGAGTAAGTATGCAGTCAGCGTGGCAGAATCCGTTTCAGGCTATATCTCAAAAACTCTCTGAAGGGCTTTCTCAGGCCGAAGCCGATGCTTGGACTATCCAGCTTAGTGATATTAGCGACCAGTATCAGGGGCTGATGCAGGACTTGCTTTCTCGTATTGCCCCCAGCGAAGCTGCCGGCCCTATCTATGCCGATATGCGTGAAAGCTTTGAGGCCGGGGCGCAGTCGCTGATGCAGAATCCTACCCTACTATTTGAAACCCAAACCCGTTTGCTACAAGACCAGTGGCTCTTGTGTCAGCAGGCAATGCGTGGCATGGCCGGCGAGCAGGTCTCACCACTGATCACCCCGGCGAAAAGTGATCGCCGCTTTAAAGACGATGCTTGGACCCAAGAGCCGTATTACATGGCGATCATGCAGCAGTATTTACTGTTTTCCCAGGTCGTTGAAGAGCTGGTGGAAAGCTTGAGCGGCCTGGATGAAACCCATAAGCGAAACTTGATGTTTTACGCGCGTCAGCTGGTGAACGCGATGGCGCCGACGAACTTTATGACCACTAATCCAGAGGTTATGCGTAAAACGCTTGAAACGCGCGGCCAGAACTTGGTTGATGGTTTAGCGAGCTTACGCGAAGATTTGGGCAACTCCGCCGAGGGGATCAATATTCGCATGACCGACCGCGGCGCTTTTGGTGTGGGTCACAATATTGCGGTGACGCCCGGCGCGGTGGTGTATGAAAATGAATTGATCCAACTGATTCAGTACACACCCACCACAGAAAAAACCTTTAAAACGCCGCTGCTAATGGTGCCGCCGTGGATCAATAAGTATTACATCCTTGATCTTCGTGACGATAATTCCATGGTTAAGTGGTTAGTGGGGCAAGGGCATACGGTGTTCTTGATTTCCTGGCGCAATCCCGGCCCTGAACAGCGTGATATCACCTGGGCCGACTATATGCAGATGGGGCCCATTAGCGCGATGGATGCCATTGAGCAGGCCTGTGGCGAGAAGTCGGTGAATCTACTGAGCTATTGTGTTGGCGGCACGCTAACGGCTTCAACGGTGGCTTACCTTACGAGTACTCGGCGTGGGCGGAAAGTGAAGTCGGTGACCTATATGGCTACGCTGCAGGATTTTCGCGATCCTGGTGATATCGGCGTTTTCCTCAACGAGCGTGTGGTTGAAGGTATTGAGCAAACGCTGCAGTTGAAAGGCTATTTGGACGGCCGTTCAATGGCCTACACCTTTAATTTACTGCGTGAAAATGATTTGTTTTGGTCGTTCTACATTAATAATTATTTAAAGGGTGAAACGCCTGCCGCTTTTGATCTGCTTTACTGGAATACCGATGGCACCAATTTGGCTGCAGGCACCCACGCTTGGTACTTGCGTCATATGTACTTAGAGAATCGCTTAGTTGAACCAAACGGCATTGAATTAGATGGCGTAAAGATTGATCTGCGCAAAATCTCAACGCCCAGCTATTTCGTATCGACCAAAGAAGATCATATCGCTAAATGGAACAGCACTTACTACGGGGCATTGCTACCTAAGGGGCCGGCAACCTTTGTGCTTGGCGGTTCTGGACACATTGCGGGTATTGTTAATCCGCCGCATAAGAATAAGTACGGATATTGGACCAACGATGCATTGCCGGAAAGCCATGAAGCGTGGCTGGAAAGCGCGAGTGAGCATGAGGGCTCATGGTGGCCTCACTGGCAGGCGTGGATGACTGACAATGGCTACGCCGACCGCGAGAAAATGGTGCCCGTGCGCCAACCTGGCGATGGCGCACTTTCGATCATCGAGCCGTCGCCAGGGCGCTACGTCAAGATGACCATCCCTGAGGTGCTAGGAGACATACCAACGACGCCGTAAGTGCTGCTATGATCATAAGAAAGCCCGCTGACGTTGAGCTGATCCTCAACAGTTGACCCTCAACAGTTGACCCTCAACAGTTCAACCCAGCGGGCTTTTTTTGCATTTCCCAATCGTTAATTGCGAATGAGATAGTCAAACGCGCCGAGCGACGCTTTGGCGCCTTCGCCCATGGCAATAATGATTTGCTTGTAGGGCACGGTGGTAACATCGCCAGCCGCAAATACGCCGGGTACCGACGTCATTCCGTGTGCATCGACGATGATCTCCCCGCGTGGCGTCATTTCAATCGGTGAGCCTTTCAGCCATTCGGTGTTGGGCACCAGCCCAATTTGTACAAAGATGCCATCTAACGCAATGGATTTGCTTTCATCGTTGGTGCGATCTTTATAGACCAAGCCGTTTACACGGCTGCCGTCGCCAGTGACTTCGGTGCTCTGTGCATTAAGAATAATATCGACGTTGGTCAGGCTCTTAAGTTTTTTCTGCAGCACTGCATCGGCGCGCATCTCGCCCATAAACTCAATCAGCGTCACGTGGCCCACAATGCCCGCTAAGTCGATAGCTGCTTCAACCCCAGAGTTGCCGCCGCCAATAACGGCAACGCGCTTGCCTTTGAACAACGGGCCATCGCAGTGAGGGCAGTAGGCAACGCCTTTATTGCGGTACTGCTGCTCGCCGGGAACGTTCATTTCGCGCCAGCGGGCACCGGTCGCGAGCACCAGCGTTTTACTCTTAAGCGTCGCGCCTGAGTCAAACGACACTTCATGCAGGCCGCCTTGAGCCTCAGCTGCTTTAAAGGTAGTCGCGAACTGCAGATTCATTACATCGACTTCATAATCTTTCACGTGCTCTTCGAGCGCGCTGACAAGCTTTGGACCTTCGGTGTGCGAAACTGAGATAAAGTTTTCAATCCCCATGGTATCGGCCACCTGGCCACCGAAGCGCCCCGCGGCGATGCCGGTGTTAATACCTTTACGAGCCGAATAAATCGCTGCCGCCGCACCCGCGGGGCCACCGCCAATCACGAGCGTGTCAAAGGCCGCTTTTTCGCTGAGCTGTTTGGCATCACGCTCAGCAGCGCCGGTGTCGACCTTGGCTAAAATCTGCTCAAGCGTCATGCGGCCCTGGTCAAACGGCTTGCCGTTCAAGTATACGCTCGGCACCGACATGATTTCACGAGACTCAACTTCATCCTGAAACAGCGCGCCGTCAATCGCGACATGGCGCACGTTAGGATTAAAGATGGCCATGAGATTAAGCGCCTGAACAACGTCGGGGCAGTTCTGGCAGGAAAGTGAGTAGTAGGTCTCAAACAGCATTACGCCGTCGAGCGCTCTGATTTGATCCAGCAATTTATCAGAGGTTTTAGGCGGATGGCCGCCTACTTGCAGCAGCGCGAGAACCAGCGATGTAAATTCGTGGCCCATCGGGATGCCTGCAAACACCACGCCGGTGTCTTCGCCGGGGCGGTTAATCGCAAACGACGGCGTGCGGGGATCTTGGCCGTCGCTGTGCAGGGTAATCTTATCGCTTAAGCTGCTGATATCTTGCAGCAGACCCAGTAGTTCTTGTGACTTGGCACCGTCATCGAGGGACGCAACGATCTCGAACGGCTGAGTCACTTTCTCCAGATACGTTTTCAACTGGGATTTTAAATTGGCGTCCAGCATGACAGTAGCTTCCTCGCAGTACTCTGAGTAGAAACAGAACACCCGGGCAGGACCCGGGTGCTGAGGTATCACTAGCCGCCAAAGCTAAGCTTGGCGGCCGGTTAGATCGATAGGCAGTTTAGATTTTGCCTACCAGATCCAAAGAAGGCGCTAGCGTTTCTTCGCCTTCTTTCCATTTAGCCGGGCAAACTTCGTTCGGGTTAGCGCGAACGTACTGAGCGGCTTTCACTTTACGCAGCAGCTCTTCGGCATTACGGCCGATGTTGCCAGCGTTGATTTCGACAATTTGGATTTTGCCGTCAGGATCGACAACAAAGGTACCGCGCTCGGCAAGACCAGCGTCTTCGATCAGCACTTCAAAGTTGCGTGAAATACGCAGCGTCGGATCAGCAATCATCGGATACTGCAGCTTGCCGATAGTGTCAGAGCTGTCGTGCCATGCTTTGTGCGTGAAATGGGTGTCAGTAGAAACACTGTAGATTTCAACGCCCAGTTTTTTGAACTCGGCATAGTGATCGGCTAGGTCGCCAAGCTCGGTTGGGCATACAAAGGTGAAGTCAGCGGGGTAGAAGAAAAAGATAGACCACTGGCCTTGCATGTCGGCTTCAGTAACATCGACAAATTCACCGTTAACATAAGCTGTTGCTTTAAATGGCTTAACTTCAGTGTTGATTAACGACATTCAGGTAATCTCCGCAATTGATGAGTTAATGGTTAAGAAGTGATGATAATACTAAGGGCTTACGACTAATGAATAAAATTAAGAATAGCCATTCAGTTGATAGCATTTAGCTATTGAAGGGCTGGCCGACGTCGCCGCACTGCTTTTAAGTGGGGGCCGATGGTGCGGAATACAAGAATTTTTCACATTGGCTTGCGATAGGGGCTCACGCACCGCAAAATTCGCACGGCCAACATTATGACGTACGCTGTTTGAGTGGCAGACAGTTTGCCACGGGGAATACGTGGCACAATAATCGCTTAGAACCGTGTTGAAAAGATCGCATAGCTTGATGGATATAGATAATAGGAGCAGTAATATGGGGAACATTCACAAACTTTCCGCGGCCGTTGCGGCCATCACGTTCGCCGCAGCGGCTAGCACTACCTACGCCAATGAGGTGCGGGTGTTTAACTGGTCTGATTACATTGCTCCGGAAACGCTTGAAAAATTTACCGAGCGCACCGGCATTGACGTGACCTATGATGTTTACGATAGCAACGAAACGCTTGATGCCGCCTTGCTTGCCGGCCGCTCTGGCTATGATGTGGTCGTGCCTTCTAGCCAATATTTTACACGCCAGTTGAGTGCGGGCGTTTATCAGCCCCTTGACCATGAGCTGTTGAGCAACCTTGGCAACCTTGATCCAGATTTGATGGCTAATCTGGAACGTATCGACGGAACGAATGAGTATGCAGTTCCTTATATGTGGGGAACCAACGGTATCGGCTATAACGTCGAACGTATCGAAGAAATTCTTGGCGAAGACGCCCCAGTCGACAGCTGGGCGCTTCTGTTTGATCCAGAAATTACCGGTGCGCTGAGCGCTGCGGGCTGCGGTATCTCGCTAATGGATTCTGGTATCGAAATGCTGCCAGCAGCGCTGTCCTATCTGGGGCTCGACCCACAAAGTAATGATAGCGACGACCTGGAAGCCGCAGGCGAGGTAATAACCCGCATTCGCGACGACATTACCTACTTTCATTCCTCACGTTACATTGCCGATCTAGCGAACGGCGATATTTGCGTTGCGGCCGGCTATTCGGGCGATATCTTTCAGGCCGCCGAGCGCGCACAAGAGGCGGGGCGTGATTTCACTATCGCTTACAGCATCCCCAAGGAAGGCTCTGAGCTATGGTTTGATATGATGGCGGTACCTGCTGACGCCCCCAATACTGAGAACGCGCACGCATTTATCAACTTTATTCTTGACCCTGAGATAGCGGCTGAAATTACTGAATACGTTCGCTACGCCAATCCCAACTTAGCGGCGAATGAATACCTCTCTGACGAGATCATTAATGATCCGGCTATCTACCCGGAGGCCGAGGTGTTGAAGAATTCATTTGTACCCTTGGAAAAGCCGCAAAACGTTCAGCGCGTCCTGACGCGCACCTGGAATCGCGTTAAATCAGGTCATTAATAATTGCATCGTCTGGCGGCGAGACAAGCATCGTGCTTGTCTCGCTGTTTGTCTTTAAACGCTCGGGTTTTCGGGCTTTTTGATGGGAGTGGCGAATGGTCACTACGCCCCTGTCGAACGAGGCTTTATCCACCGCACCTATCAACACGACTGCACCACGCGCCCAGGGCAAGACCCCGCGGTTTGCTGAAGATGTCGTGCTGGAAGTCAAACGCTTAAGCAAGCGGTTTGATGATGCGCTGGCGGTGGATGATGTCAACTTGCAGGTTAAGCGCGGCGAAATTTTCGCGCTACTAGGTGGTTCCGGATCGGGTAAATCAACGCTGCTGCGAATGCTCGCGGGTTTTGAAACACCCACCGAAGGCCGCATTTTATTAGACGGTGTCAATATCACCGCAATGCCGCCGCATAAGCGGCCTATCAACATGATGTTTCAGTCTTATGCACTGTTTCCGCATATGACTGTGGCGCAAAACATTGCTTTTGGTTTGAAGCAGGACAAGCTCTCGAAAGCAGATGTTGATGCCCGCGTAGCGCAAATGCTCAAGCTTGTGCATATGGAACGCTTTGCCAAGCGCAAGCCGCACCATCTGTCGGGTGGCCAGCGTCAGCGGGTGGCACTGGCGCGCTCGCTGGCGAAACGGCCCAAGATCTTGCTGCTAGATGAACCCATGGGCGCGCTGGATAAAAAGCTGCGTACTGAGATGCAGCTAGAGGTCGTCGAGATTATCGAGCAGGTAGGCGTTACCTGCATTATGGTTACCCACGACCAAGAAGAGGCCATGACCATGGCGGATCGCGTAGCGATTATGGCCGATGGTTGGATAGAGCAGGTGGGCTCGCCGGTGGATATTTATGAAAGCCCCGTTAGTCGCATGGTGGCTGAGTTCGTCGGCACGGTGAACGTCTTTGAAGGCGAGATTATCGAAGATGCCGCCGATCACTGTCGGATTGCCGCCCCGGCGCTTGAGCGGCCTATTTATATTGACCATGGCATTACCACCCAGGCGATGGACAGGCGAGTGTGGGTCGCACTGCGTCCTGAAAAGATTTGGTTAACCCGTGAAAAGCCGACGACGGAATATAACTGGGCAGAAGGGAGAGTTGACGATATTGCCTATCTAGGTGGGTTCTCGCTGTATTACGTGCGTACACCCTCTGGCCAAATGATTAAGGTCAGTATGGCCAATACCGAGCGTCGCGGTGACCGACCTACTTGGGAAGATCGCGTGTATGTCTACTGGGAAGACCACAGCATCATTGTGTTGAACCGTTAGATGAGTGCATTTTTTTATGCGAGGAGATTGCCTTAAATGAAGCCATCTCGTTCTTCAGCGCTGCTCAAACGTTTGCAGCTGGGGCGTCGGGCGGTGATCGCGCTGCCGCTAGTTTGGTTGGCACTGTTTTTCTTGCTGCCTTTTGCGCTCGTGCTCAAAATCAGCCTGTCCGATGCGGCGGTGGCCATTCCACCTTATGGCCCGTTACTGGAATACGCTGATCAAACCCTGCATGTATTTCTGAATGTGGGCAATTATATTTTTCTGCTCTCCGATTCGCTGTATATCGCCGCTTATTGGGGCTCAGTAAAAACAGCGTTTATCTCCACCGCGGCCTGTTTGCTGATTGGTTATCCGATGGCCTATGCCATGGCGCGGGCGCCAGCGCGCTGGCAACTGCTTTTACTGCTGCTCGTGATGCTACCGTCATGGACCTCATTTTTGATTCGCGTCTATGCCTGGATGGGTATTTTAAGCAACAGCGGTCTAATCAATAATTTGCTGATGGGGCTAGGACTCATAGAGTCGCCCCTGCGCATGATGAATACTCAGTTCGCGGTTACTATCGGCATCGTTTATGCCTACCTGCCGTTTATGGTGTTGCCACTGTATGCCCATCTCACGCGCTTGGATAACTCGCTGCTTGAAGCCGCGGCCGACCTTGGTTCGCGTAAGCTGAATACCTTTTTTAAAGTGACCCTACCGCTTTCGATGGGCGGCATTGTGGCAGGCTCAATGTTGGTGTTTATACCGGCAGTAGGGGAGTTTGTCATTCCTGAGCTGCTTGGCGGCCCCGATACGTTAATGATTGGTAAAGTGCTGTGGGAGGAGTTTTTCCTTAACCGGGATTGGCCTGTCGCCTCGGCGCTAGCCATCGTCATGTTATTGCTGTTGCTGGTGCCCATCGTCTGGTTCCATCGCTATCAGTCCCGGGAACTTGGATAGTGGATGTTTGAATAATGAGTGATGAATAATGAGCGATAAAGAATGAGGTTTGTGCGGCGGATTAACTTTTCGACGGTCATGCTGGTGCTTGGGCTGCTGTTTCTGTATCTGCCGATGGTGGTGCTGGTCGTCTATTCGTTTAATGAGTCAAAGCTGGTCACGGTATGGTCTGGTTTTTCAACCAAATGGTATGGCGAGCTGTTCCGGGATCAGCAGATTTTATCGGCCGTGTGGACAAGCCTGAAAATCGCTTTCTTCGCGGCGAGCATGGCGGTTTGCCTGGGCACCGTAGCGGCCTTTGTGATGACGCGCTATGGGCACTTTAGAGGTAAAACGGCGCTTTCCAGTATGGTTACCGCGCCGCTGGTCATGCCTGAGGTTATTACCGGGCTGTCGTTGCTGTTGCTGTTCGTGCAAATGGCGCAGATTACTGGGTGGCCTGCCGACCGAGGTATGGCGACTATCTGGATTGCCCATACGACCTTTTGCAGTGCCTATGTCGCGGTAGTGGTGGCCGCTCGGCTACGCGAAGTAGATCGTTCAATTGAAGAAGCCGCTATGGATTTAGGCTCGCCGCCGTTGAAAACGTTCTTTTTAATCACGCTGCCGATTATTGCGCCAGCGCTGGCCGCTGGCTGGCTGCTGGCCTTTACACTGTCGCTCGATGATTTGGTGATTGCCAGCTTTGTCTCAGGCCCTGGAGCAAATACGCTACCGATGGTGGTATTTTCATCCGTGCGCCTGGGCGTGTCGCCGAAAATTAATGCGCTGGCTACGCTGATTATTTTGGTGGTGTCGCTAGCGACGCTATTGGCGTGGTTCTTTATGCGGCGCAGTGAAACTAAACGCAAATTGGCCCTTAAGCAGGACGACACGGCTTAGTTATCGTCACATAACGTCGTCATCGCGGCCCGCCACAACGCTTTCAAGTTCGCCATTCATCGGCGAGACGATAATCTGCAGTTGGATAGGTGAGCAGCACTGATGGCAGTCTTCCCACGTGTCGTGGCTGCCCTGAGAGACATCAATCACAAAGGTTAGGGGTGAATCGCAGTAAGGGCAGTGGAAATCATAATTAACCAGGGCGTCGTCTTGCATCGTTAACTACCTTTTAAGCAGGTGTATCATAATGCTTAAGTGTAGCAGTGTGATGGCTAGGTGAGGCATCGTTGAATGGAATCAGGTAGGATATTCGCAGTTTCCTAAAGCAACGCAGTGAGAGTAGCGATGATGTTACGTAACATGGCAGTAGCGGCCCTGGTGGCCTTTCCGATGATCGCGTTGGCTGAGACTCCTAACGTGAAGCCTGGTGAGTGGGAATTTGTGAGCACCACCAGCATCAGTGGCGAAATGGAAATTCCGGATCAAACGGAAACCGAGCGCCAGTGCATCACTCAAGAAGAGCTTGATGGGTCAGAGTTTGGCTTTATCGAAGAAGAAGAAGGCTGTGAGTTGCTTGACCAAGATATGAACGCCGATGGCCTAACCTATAGCATGGTATGCCGTGCTGAAGGCGGTGAAGCGACGATTGATGGCGAAATGCGTTTTATGGGCGAGCTGATTGAAGGCAACGTCGATATCCTTACCCAGTCTCCAATGGGTGAGCTGAGCATGAATACGGTCATTGCAGGTGAGCATGTCGGTGAGTGTGAATAATCACCAGGCTTGAAACATGCTGTATTAAGGGCGTTCCGTGATGGAACGCCCTTTTTTGTCAGCGGCTGTTAGCGCTCCGGCGTCTCGCTTTGCACCTGACGGGTTGAATCTAGGGTGTTGGAAGCACCGGCTATTTCGTCTTCTAGCTGGCGCTTCACAGCTCCTGGCGAGCCTGTATAGCGTGCCAGCAGGTCGTAAGCCACGGGAACGACAAAGAGTGTAAACAGCGTTGCCGAACCCACGCCCGCCATAATCACGGTGCCGATAACCAGGCGCGATTCTGCGCCAGGCCCGGTTGAAATTATCAGCGGGATGGCGCCGGCCATTGTGGTCACCGCGGTCATCAAAATAGGCCTCAGGCGTGTCACTGAGGCTTCAATTAACGCCGTTCTGAAAGCATGGCCTTCATCGCGCAGCTGGTTGGCAAACTCGACAATCAAAATACCGTTCTTAGCCGCCAAACCAATCAGTAGTACTAGCCCCACCTGGCTGTAGATATTCAGCGACTGGCCGCTGAGCAGTAGGGCAAGTAAAGCGCCACTCATGGCTAATGGCACTGTGAGCATGATGACAAAGGGGTGAATAAGGCTTTCAAACTGCGCCGCTAGCACTAAAAAGACCACCAGCGCCCCGAATATCAGTAGGAAGGCGGTGGCGCCACTGGCCTGTTGGAAGTCACGCGAGGCGCCTGCCACATTGGTTTGCGCTTCGGCCGGCAGCAGCTCAGCAGCACTTTCTTGCAAGTAAGCTAACGCTTCACCCAGGGGATAACCGTCGGCTAGGTTGGCTTCAATGGTGATTGATCTAATGCGGTCAAAGCGGTTCAACGTGCTGGCGCCCGCAAAGTCAGAAAGCGTGACTAGGCTGGCCAGTGGGATGAGTTCACCTGAGCGTGCCGAGCGCACCTGAATGTTATCCAGCGCGCGCGGGCTGTTCTGGCTACTGCGATCGCCCTCTAAAATCACATCGTACTCTTCACCATCGTCAACATAGCGGGTGACATTGCGCCCACCCAGCAATACTTCTAACGTTCGGCCTATTTCAGTGACGGTGACGCCTAGCGCAGCGGCCCGCTGGTAGTTAATATCCACGCGTAGCTGCGGCTGGGTTTCGTTGTAGTTGCTCTCTAGCGCCATCAGGTTCGGATTGTTTTCACGCACGTGGTCGATCAGCGTATCGCGCCAGCGCGCAAGCTGTTCGTAGGTCCCGCCTCCCAGCACGAACTGCACCGGTTTTTGAGTGCGCTGGCCAAAGCCTTGGCGCATGACCGGGAAGGCCTGCACGCCTGGCAGCCTGCTAAGAGTCTGGCGCACCTCGGCCATAATTTCCCACGCACTGCGTCGGCTTCCCCAGTCGGCCATATTGACAATAATAAAGCCGCTATTGAAGTTCTCAATATTGCCGTAGCCGCGTGGGGCTCGAACCACCACGCGCTCCAGTTCGCCACTGGCGACCATGGGCGCCAGCCGGGCCTCAATTTCGTCCATGTAATCCATCATGTAGCTGAAGGTAGCGCCTTCTGGCCCGTTGACTAACACGATGAAGTTGCCGCGATCTTCCTGTGGCGTGTATTCATTCGGCAAAGCCGTAGCGAGCCAAGCGGTGGCGGCAATAAGCAGGATAAACATAGCCACGACCAGCCAGCGCATTTTGAGCATCCACTCCAAGGATGTTTGATAGCGGCGCTGCGTGCCGTTAAGCAGCCACTGTACAGACTTACCGATACGGCTATCATGCATACCGGGCTTAAGAATTTTGGAGGCCATCATCGGCGTTAGCGTCAGCGCTAATAACGTAGAGATAACGACCGCCGCAGCCATGGTGAGCGCGAATTCGGAAAACAGCCGCCCAATATCGCCTTGCAGCATGCTTAGGGGTACGAAAACGGCGACGAGCACGAGGGTGGTGGCGATCACCGCAAAGGCAATTTGCCGAGTGCCGCGAAAGGCCGCAACGAGGGGCGTTTCACCATAGTCGTGCATACGACGATTAATGTTCTCAAGCACCACGATGGCATCATCCACAATCAGGCCAATCGCCAGCACCAGGGCAAGCAGGGTGAGTAGATTGATCGAGAAGTTCATCGCGGCAAGGGCGGTAAACGCACCAATAACCGCTATAGGTACGGTAACAGCGGGCACCAAGGTCGTGCGTAGATTGCCTAAAAACAGAAAGATCACGACCACAACCAGGCCCATGGCAATAAATAGCGTCATGACTACCTGATCAATCGCGCCAGAGACAAACAGCGACGCGTCGTAATCTAAACTCAGCGACATGCCTTCTGGCAGGGTACCTTGCAGGCGTTCAAGCTCTATTTTTACCGCATCAGATAGCTCTATGACGTTGGCTGTTGATTGCATGATCATGCCAAGGCCTACCATGGGTACTCCGTTGGAGCGGAATACCGTGCGGTCTTCAACGGCGCCCACTTCGACGCGTGCAACGTCAGCAAGACGCACAAGATAGCCATTGTCACCCTGATTGAGCGCCAGACGCTGAAAGTCTTCGGCACTGGCAAAGCTGCGCGGAAGGCGAACAATAAACTGACGATCCTGTGATTCAATCGAGCCTGCCGGCAGTTCGACATTTTCTGCACGTAGTGAATCTTCAATATCGCTGACCGTTAATCCACGCGCGGCTAGCGCATTGCGATTAACCCAGACGCGCATGGCGTAGTCGCTGCCGCCACCGACGCGTACGCGTGCCACGCCTGGCTGAACAGAAAGGCTGTCGACCAAGAAGCGGTTAGCGTAGTCGGTCAGTTCGGTAATCGAGTAGTCTTCCCCAGAAAGGCTCAGCCACACAACGATTTCTTCGCTGCTGTCGGCTTTAGTGACTTCAGGACTGTCTGCGTCATCGGGCAGGTTGCGCAGCGCCCCGGAAATGCGATCGCGGATATCATTGGCAGCGGCATCGATATCCATATCTAAAGAGAATTCTATTTCAATCCGAGAGCGGCCATCCTCGCTTTGCGAGGTAATGAGATCAATGCCTTCCACCCCGGCAATGCGGTCTTCAAGTACCTGGGTAATGCGAGTTTCAACGACGCTTGCGGACGCGCCAGGATAGCGGGTGTCAATCGTGACTACCGGCGGGTCAATGGTCGGGTATTCTTGTAGCGGCAGGCGATTAAGCGCCATTAAACCAAAGGCAATAATGAGCGCTGCGATGACCATCGCTAGCACCGGCCGCTGAACGGAAATATCCGATAATCGCATTAGCGGTCAGCCTCTAGCAGCGCTCGAAGGCTGGTTTCATCATCAACGATACCAAGCAGACGTGCCTCTTGGCCGTCCCGGGCAAGCTGCAGCCCATGAACCACCACGAGTTCGTCGGCGGCCAGGCCTTCGAGAATTTCAACTTCGCCGTAACGCCTTTCTCCAATCGAAACAACCCGCTTGGTTAGGCGCGTGCTGCCTTCGCTTTGCTCGATGACCATGATGGAGTGGCGGTCACCGCTGGGCTCAATGGCGGCTTCTGGAATCACCACCGCGTCGCGGACCCGCTGCTGAACAATGACTTGCATTAACATTCCCGGCCGTAGCCGGCCATCGGCATTGTCGAGTATTGCGCGCACATTAACGCTGCGCGTAACGGGGTCCACGCGTGTGCCAATGGTGGCGATTTGACCGTTAAAAATATCGTCAGGGTACGTGGCGGTGGCGGTATGTAGCATTAGGCCTGGAGAGATTCGGCCTAGAAACACTTCCGGTACGCTGAAGTCGAGCTTCATTACATCGAGTTTATCGAGCGTTACCAGCTCCATTCCTGGTGTTACCAGCGCGCCGATGCTGATATTGCGAAACCCAACGCGACCGCTGAAGGGGGCGCGCAGCTGATAATTTGCCAGCCGGGCTTCTATGGCTTGAATATCGGCTTCTGCTTGGCGCAGCCGCGATTGGCTGTCTTCAACGTCGGCTCTGGCTGCCAAGTTACGTTCTTGTAATTGAGAGGCGCGTGTCGAGGTATTGCGTCTTTCATCGCGTAGTGCCTGAGAGGATCTTAGCTGAGCCTGCTCTTCGGTATCATCCAAGCGGATGAGTAGCTGCCCTTCTTCAACCTGCTCGCCGTCTTCGAAATTGATCTGGGCAACGATCTCGGTCACCGTGGTGGATAGCACGACGCTTTCCTCCGCACTGAGCGTGCCTAATGCTTCTAAAGGATCCGACCATGTGGTCATAACCGCGCGCGTGCCGATGACCGAGGGGGGTAGTTGAGCAAACGTTGCACTGGATAACAGTAGGGTGAGAGTAACTAGAATGAGTCGCGAAAATAGTCGTCGGCGAAAGGGAAAGTGCATATTTATCTCATTGTTAGTCAATAATTTTAAGCCCGGACCCTGTTAGAATGTTTGTTTGTACAGAGTAAGTGGCCCTTTTATGAGCAGTTTTTTATGATTTATGACGTTGTCGTTATCGGCGCTGGAGCCGCTGGGTTGATGTGTGCTGCTCAAGCGGGCTATGCCGGCAAACGAACCTTAGTGCTTGATCATGCGAATAAAGCGGGCAAAAAGATTTTGATGTCCGGCGGCGGCCGTTGCAACTTTACCAATCTTGGCACTACGCCACAGCACTTTTACTCCCTAAATCCGTACTTTTGCATCTCGGCACTTCAACGGTACCGTCCTGAGCACTTTGTTGAGCTGATAGAACGGCACGGTGTTGAGTACGTCGAGAAAACACCAGGCCAGTTATTTTGCGCTGTCTCGGCCAAAGAAATCGTTCGCACACTGATAACCGAGTGCGAATGGGCAGGGGTTGATATTCAGCTGAGTACACAGATCAGCGCCGTAGAGCAACAAGGCGACGCTATGCGGCTTAACACGTCGGCGGGCGCGATTGATGCTGGCGTGGTCGTGGTGGCCACCGGCGGGCTTTCGATTCCTACTATGGGTGCGACAGGGTTTGGCTACGACCTGGCCCGTCAGTTTGGTTTAGACGTTTTAACGACGCGGCCTGGGCTAGTGCCTTTTACGCTAAGCGATACATGGAAAGACCGCGCGGCCCAGCTGTCAGGCGTCAGTGTGCCGGTGGCGGTAAGTGCCGGCGAACGCCGATTTGTAGAACCCATGTTATTTACCCACCGCGGTTTATCAGGCCCCGGCATGCTGCAGGTATCCAGCGTTTGGGAGCCAGGGCAGGGTATCAGCATTGATTTACTCCCGGGTGAAAACGCGGCTGATGCCTTGCGCGATGCTCGCCTGCATACGCCCAAACGCCAGCTTTCCACATGGCTAGGCGAACGCTTCCCTAAACGCCTGGCCCAATCATTATTAGAGTGGTATCCCGAGGATGATGCCGCACAGCCGTTGGCTCACTACTCTAATCAGGCCTTGGATGCGTGGGCGCATAGGCTGAATGCTTGGCAACTAAAGCCAGCGGGCACCGAAGGGTGGCGGACTGCAGAGGTGACGATGGGAGGTGTTAATACCGATCAGCTGTCGTCAAAGACCTTTGAAGTTAAGGGCTTGCCGCAACTGCGTTTTATCGGTGAGGTTTTGGATGTGACGGGCGAACTGGGGGGATACAACTTCCAGTGGGCGTGGGCCAGTGGCGTAGCCTGTGGGCAATCCTGTTAGGGTCTGGCCAATGGATTGCTGTGCTTAAATCATTGGTTATAACGAAAATCGGCGAAAAATTCTCGTTTACAGCAAGTAAACGAAGTCTTTTCGCCGAATCACGCCAATCAGCGGCTTGCTAACGATGCCTTTTAGCCTATTCAACATTGGATAAAGCCTGCGGCTACGCTAGAGCATCATTGGCTAATTAAGTGGCCACTTTGGCTAACAGTTTAAGCTTTTTAAAAAGCATATAGCCCGCAAGCGCTTTTCTGCCTGCCGCCATAGCGCCTCCGGGATGGCGCACCAATTTCAGCGTAGCAACCCCGCCTATAATATAAAGAGGTAGCTTGAAACTTTTCCAGCTCCTGTCGAGCGGTGAGGTGGCCTGCTGCAAAAACGTGCTTTCTATTAAGATATCCACACGCTGCTGCTCCAGCTTAGCAAGTAGCTCTGCTTTGCGCTGAGAGCGACTCTGAGGCTGAGCTGGCGGTTTAGCTGTTTTTGCGGATGGTTTCATTACCGGGCTCCTCAAGTAACGTCCTATCAGCCGCAAGCTGTTTAAGCGTTTCTTTCAAGAGCGAATGACGCTTAGACTGGCGAATAGCAATGACCGCTAGTAGCAAGCTGGCGCCTATCAGAACGGCGGCGCTGATACCAATAGCCGTTAAGCGGTAGGTATCCCAAAACAGCACAACAACCAGTGCCGTCAAGGTGGCAATGCCTAGTAGCAGCAGCACCAAACTCGCCCCTGCCAAAAGAAGCAAAACGGCTAGGCGAGAACGCTCTTCTTCTAATTCTAGTACCGCCAAACGCAGGCGGGTTTCGCTATTAGCAATTAGCGAGTTCAGCAAGCGTTTGGCGGCAGAGAAGACGCGTTGGGTAGGACCCAAGGCCATTAGCGACGACCGAGCAGCATACCCACAACTAGGCCTGCTGCTGCGCCAATACCAATACTTGTCCAGGGGTTGTCATGGACGTAACGATCGCAGGCATCGGCTTGGTGATTCAGTGAATCACGCGTTTCATCATAGATACGCTCACCGCGAGCTTCCAAACGGGCGCGGGTATCTTTCAGGCGGCGTTCGGCACGCGAGCGAAGGTCGTTCATCTCACCGCTAGCGTCCTTTGCCGTCGCATTCATAAGTTCTTCAACAGTTTCACTCAAATGACGCAAGTCGTCTTTAAGTTGATCTGACTGAGAAGAGAAGGGGAGTTGACGTTTAGCCATGGTGTCTTTCCTTTGACGAGTGAATGATTAAGGCTGCTATAAGCATAGCAGCCACATCGTAAGAGACAAGTAAATGCTGCTATCGGTTCAGGCCTGTCGCACTAAATAATGGGTTTAAGCTAAAACCAATACTCAGCCGGTGAACGCGATTGTCATAATCTATCAGGCTTTCACCATAGCCGTAATAGTACTGAACATGCGCCCGCAGGCTATTAAACGCCGGCCAGCTGTAATCAATTTGGGTGCCATAGTTGCCCGTGCTCGGATTGCCGCGCAGCTGGCCGCTCATTTCATGATTATTGTTGAGACGTTTCGCTAGGCGGAGGTCGCCGTAACCCATAAAACGTTCGATATCTGGGTTATCGTCATCGTCTTTTGACTCCGGCACCCGCCAGTGCGGCGCCACGGTGAAGGCCCAGTCACCGCTCTGGAAGGTGCTTTCCAAATAGACCCGGTTCCAGCTACGTGAAAGTGGGTCTGAGCGGCCATTAGACTGATGATTAAACGATATACGGTTGAGGGTATTCACCCAGCCTAACGCGCTCCAGGTATTATCAAAATCGACGAATATTTCAGGCTCGTAATTGGTTTCCCGAAATGGTGATGAGGCCTCGGTGTTGTAGGCCTGCCACCAGCTGCGCTGAGTGTAGCCAAAAAAGACATCACCATAGTCACCAAATACCTGCTCGGCGAGATTAAACTTGGCGCTGAATTGGAATTTCAATTCCACGCTATTCACCGTGCCATCTTCAGAGATGTTGCGAAAGTTTTCGTCGTCCTGATTGGCGTTATAGCTGAACGGGAACAGGTAGTTTGTATGGTGCGTTGTGATTGAGAACGGGTTTCGGCTGGACTCCTCCTCAAGCTGGCGGCGCTCACTTAAATCTTCCAGCGCTACTTCCTGTGGCAGCGGTTCAGCCGGTAAGCCGCGTGCTGCGTCTTCGGGGCTTTTTACTTGCTGAAGCTGCTGGCGAAGCTGATACAGTTCGGCGTTGAGGGCATTAATGCGCGCCTCAATTTCAGCCTCTGATTCAGCAAAGGCATTTGCACTCGCGGCGCTCACAACAGTGGCGAGGCTAAACAGAGTAATAAATTTTCGCAACGACCGTTTTCGGATGACCATCAAGGTGGCTCGCAAAATGAGTAAAAGAGGCAAATGCCAAGGTTGTTTCTATCACGCTACATCGTGAAGTCAATACCTCTGATTGCGCTGGGTATCAGAACGTCTGACAATGGGTTCATTATCCGTGTGTGCGGAGCTTTCGATGTCAACGAGGCATAAGTAACGTGGTTAGAGACGCCGGTAAATGGTTAATAGCGTGTTTGCTACTGCTGATAATAAGCAGCACCGCCATCACTCAAACGTACGCTTCGCTCCAGGCCGATATGCTTGAAGGCGTGCCCGAACAAGCTGAACTGGCATCAAGGCTCGCTCTATTAGAATCGAATGAAGGAGCGTTAACGAATCAGCAGGCTAGCGATAAAAAAGCCTTAGAGGCGGCGCTAGATGCATACGAGCGGCTGGCGGCCGTTGATGAGCGGTTGAATGCCTTAGACTCTCGCGTTGAGCAGGCCCCTGAGCTACTGGCGAGCTTACAGCGTGATTTAAGCGATGCTCAAGAAGCCTCCCAGCAGCTTTCAGTGGCTAATTTAAGCGACCGGCCGCTTGACGAGCTAGAAACAATGCAAACGCAGGCAGTGGTCGAGCTTCAGCAGCTACAAAGCCAGCTAGCCGAAGTGAATTCACAGCTACTCACTGCCCAGACGCTCCCTGAGCGTGCCCAGCAAAATATTGCTGAAACACTTCAGCGCGCGGAGAGTTTACGCCGACAGCATGATGAGCGCGAGGCTTTGTTAGCAGATCGACAACTTTCTGCATTAAATGATGCGGCGCTGATTCAACTGCGCCTCGAGCGAATGCTGGCCGATCGTGAAGTGAGCTTTAATCAGCGTGAGCTGAGCGCAAATAGCCGGCTACGTGAGCTGGCTCAACAGCGTCGAGACGTGCTCATGCTGCAGATTGATTACCAAGAGCGGCAGCTGGGCATGCTGCAAGGCGTGATTGATCAGCAGCGGCGCCTAGCCTCTGAACAGGCCATCGCTGATGCCGCGCGCGACGACCCGTTAATTGCCGCCGGGCATCCGGTGGTGCTGCAAGTACAGAAAACCAATCAAACCTTAAGCCAAGAGCTGTTGCGCGCAACGGATCGTGCTAACAGCATTGTGCGTGAAAATATAGAAGCCCAGCGTCAGTTAGAGCATGTTCGACAGCTGCAGCGCAGCCTTAATGAACAGATTGATGCGATACGCGGTAGTCAGCTACTGTCGCGCATTCTGCGTGAACAGCGCCAGTCGCTGCCGCCTCTATCAGTGCGGCGCGACTTACAGGATGAAATAGCGGACCTGCGTTTAAAGCAGTTTGATTTGGTGCGCCAGCGAGACCAGCTTCGTCAGAGCGCGCAGTTTGCCCAGACGCGCTTAGAAGAGGAGGGCATTGAGGCGACGCCTGGGCTGGTAGACTCACTTTCTCGCCTGTATCAGTCGCGACGTGAGCTGGTTGAGCAGTTAGAGCAGTCCTATGGAAGCCTGTTAAGCGCGGCTATTGAGCTTCAGTTGAATCAGCAGCAGCTGATTATTACCGCAAGTGAGCTGCGCGAAACGATTGATGAGCAGCTTTTCTGGGTCGCCAATAGTCGCCCACTGGACTTTAACTGGCTGCGGCAATTGCCTCACAATTTATTTGTAGAGTGGAGTGAAGGTGAGTGGCGCGCTATTTTGCCTACCCGCTGGCAGGGCTTTTCTTGGGAAGTGTTAAAGGGAGCGCCGATTTTCTTACTTGGCCTCGTGCTAATGGGGTTACGGCGTAAGATCAAAACGCGCCTGGCCGACATACATTCGCAAATTGGCCGACTGAAAAGCGACACTCAGCTGCATACTCCTAAAGCAGTACTGTTCAATGCACTGCTGGCACTTCCAGGTCCGCTCGCGTTAGCCGGCATTGGCATCGGGCTGCTTGAAGCGGCTGGGCCGCTAGCCACTAGCGTTGCGCCTGGGTTGCTTCAACTGGCCTTGAGCTGGGGCGTGGTGGCATGGATACGCAGGCTGCTGGTCGCGGATGGCGTCGCAGAGCGCCACTTTACCTGGTCGCCGCAATATACCGCGCGGTTGCGTCAACTTCTGGGAGGCTTAGGCGTTGCCCTGGTGCCGGTCATTGCGATTGCGACAATGTCTGAACAAATGGAAACGCCGTTAGCGCTTCGCCCCGTCGCTTTTGCGCTACTGTCGTTTGGCTTATTGGCCATGAGTTGGTGGCTGGCGCAGTTAATACTGGCGCATATCCCGGTGTTTGGCGTGCGGCTATTTCGCTTATTGCTAGGGCTTGCGATGGCAGCGGTGCCGCTGATGTTGCTTGGCCTTGTGGTGTGGGGATACGAATATACCGCGCTGCGCTTAGTGGGTCGGTTTGCCATTACGCTTTATCTGCTGGGGTTGTGGGTGGTCGTGGAGGCGACGCTGGTAAGAAGCTTAGCCGTTGCCGCGCGACGGCTTGCTTATCGCCGTGCGCTGGCTCGCCGCCGTGCTCAGGTGCAGGAAGGCGCTGAGGGCGGGCTTGAGGTAGTAGAAGAGCCGCCGCTCGATATGGAGCAAATTAACAGCCAGTCATTACGACTTTCCAAGTTGATTGTGCTGATTGGCTTCAGCGCGCTGCTCTATTTAGTGTGGGCAGACTTATTGTCAGTGCTTGGTTATTTAGACCACGTATCGCTTTGGGAGTCTCAAGAGGGCGATTTAGTCGACAGCGTGCTGTCCATTTCCGACGTCTTTGCCGCACTGCTAGTCGTTGCTATTACCTTTATTATGGCGCAAAACCTGCCCGGCCTGCTGGAAGTGATGGTTTTATCCAGGCTGTCGTTGAAGCAGGGAAGCGCCTATGCGATTAGCTCGCTGCTCTCTTATACCATTGTGGGCACGGGGATTGTGATGGGGCTTGCCACGCTGGGCGTTTCTTGGGACAAGCTACAGTGGCTCGTGGCAGCATTGAGTGTGGGGTTAGGCTTTGGCCTGCAAGAGATCTTCGCCAACTTTATTTCTGGGCTTATCATTTTGTTTGAGCGTCCAATACGAATAGGCGACACCATCACGCTAGGTAATTTACATGGCACCGTCAGCCGTATTCGTATCCGAGCGACCACGGTGACTGATTTCGATCGCAAAGAGATCATTATTCCCAATAAGACGTTTGTAACCGACCAGCTGATTAACTGGTCGCTGTCGGATAACGTGACGCGCGTGGTGCTCACCTATGGCGTTGCGCACGGCTCAGATATGCCTAAGGTACACAAGCTGCTGCGCCAGGCGGCCGATGAAAACGCCCGGGTGCTAACCGACCCGGAGCCTCAGGTGTTCTGTTTAAGCTACGGGCAGCACAGCCTCAATTTTGAGTTGCGAATTTTTGTTAATGACCTAGTTGATCGTCTGTTTGCCGCCGATGAAGTTAACTGCCGGGTAGATGAGCTGTTTCGTGAAGAGAATGTTCGCGTGGCGTTTGAGCAGATGGATGTGTGGCTACACCGTGATCAGGGCGATGCGGTTAAGGTACAGTCCGCCGCGCGGCTGTCCTCCAGCGTGCTCCGCCCTGATCCACGCTAAACTTCTTCCGTTGCAGGTGCTTTCGCTGCATGTAAAAGAAACTCGCGATTTCCATCGCTGCCGGTGATAGGGCTCTCCTGCCAGTGGCGAATGGCGAGCCCGCAGGCGTGACAAGCGCTTCGAATGCTAGTCTCTACGTCGGCAAAATGCTTTGCGTCGCGCACCACGCCGCGTTTGTCCAAAGCGCTCGGCGTTAACTCAAACTGCGGTTTAACCAGTGAGATTAACTGACCACCTGGTGGCAGTAGCGCGGCAATCTCGGGCAAAATTAACGTTTGGGATATAAACGAAACGTCCATGATGGCGACGTGTATAGGCTGGGTCGCAAGAACGTCAGCAAGAGTCGTTGAGCTGCTCATGTAGCGAGCATTGAGGCCTTCCAGGCAGGTAACGCGTGGGTCCATGCGCAGCTGCTCTACGAGCTGTCCATGGCCGACCTCTACGCCGATCACATGGCGAGCGCCGAACCGCAGTGCACAGTCAGTAAAGCCCCCCGTGGACTGGCCAATGTCCATAACAACGCAGCCGTCAAAGCGCAGGGCAAGCGCTGTAAGCACGCCTTCTAGCTTCAGGCCCGCGCGCGATACGTAGCGCTCTTCTGGGTCGTCTTCCACGATAAAGCGAGTATCGTCGGGCCATTTTTCAGACGCTTTGGTCAGCACTTTGCCACTGTCAGCTAGGCTGACTCTGCCATGGCGAATCAGCCGTTGGGCACGCGTACGTGAGTTGGCCAGCCCTAGGCTGACCAACAGTTGATCAAGTCGTATCATGAGTATATGAGTGTGTCGTTAAACGGCTCGGTTATCCCATGCCTAGGGTGCATTGGGGTCTAAAGGTGCATTGGGCCCAGCATCTGCCTGAAGTTCGGTAGGCGGTAAGCGCGCAGCGCCCCAGCTACGGTGCAGGTAGTGTTTGACGCTTTCAAGTTCCTCGCTCGTTACTGAGGCTATTTCACCGTGCTCCAGAGGATCATAGTGATAAATGTACAGCCGTGAGACGAAGCGCTCAAAAGGTAACGAGGCTTCGCCAAAGCGCTCACCGTTGCCAGAGGTGCTGACGAGAACGCCTTCACCCCAGTCTTGCCCGCTGTCGTTGTTGGGATTATAGAAATAAATCCGCATGACGTCGGAAGGGTCAAGCGATGCGCGCAATATAGTAATGGCATGCCAGCCGATGAAGCGCGCCGCGCTATCGGTAATGGCAATGCCCGCTGGCTGTGGGTGAATCAGCGGCTGATTGCCATTGTAATAAGGATGGTAGCAGGCGTAGAAATGGCGCACGAAATTATCTACATCGGTTAGCTGGCCCGTCGCTACATCGACATTAATACGAAAACCACGCCCCGACCACCAGCCGTGAAACTCAGGGTTGACCCAGCGGTGAGGGTCGCCTTCTCGGCCAATGCAACGACGGCCCATTTCTGCATAGATACGATCCAGGTGCGGCACTACAATCAGCGACACCGGATCGAGATCCATCGGTAGCTCGGTGGCAACGCCAGACAGGCTTTCCATTGATGAGATGGCCTGACCCTCAAAATGCATAATGATTTCGTCATCGCGTGCGGCCCACGCGACCATCTGTAGCAAATAGTCCGGGTCGTTATATGCCCACATCGACAGTGCTCGGGCAGATTGGCAGGTGGGATTATTGCCCTGGCCAACGCCCAGCGGCAATCCCAGCATGCACAGCACACCTTCAATGAGGCGCGCTCGAGGAGAAGCGCTGTCGCCGTAAGCAACGTTAAGCCGAGACTGCGCCCACTCAGATAGCGGCAAGTTCAGCTGGCGCCACATTGCAGGCGCAACCGGCGGCTGGTAAAGAATGCCTCGCTCTAACATCAACGCAAGCCCGTAGACCGCCTGCGCCGTAGCAGGATAAACGCCACCACGGATCAGCGCTTGAACCAGCTCGCGGTAGCACAGTAAGCAGTCGCGGCCGGTGGATGAAAGGCCCAACGCTTCAGAAAGCAAGTGATCGCCTTCTTCCAGCAAGTGCCTAAGCAGTACGGCATGGTAAGGCGATACGAGCCCGGTATCGTGCATCGCTCGGGCAAAACCGGTGGATTCAGCCTGTAAAGCGGCTTGATCCATGTGTTCAAGTCGTTCGCGATAAACGTCGACGCCGGGATCTTCGCGACAGGTTTGAGTGGTGCCATAGAGAGAGCTGACCAGCCGATCGGCGCCTTGGCCGCTAATGCCTAGATCAATCGCAGGATTAGCCTGGCAAAGCGAAATCTGAGTGATCATCTGTTTGATCGCATCAACTTGGATCGGGCGCTGCTTCAAAATGCGCCAAATCTCTTCAATCAGTTGATCAACGATGTGTTCGTAGCCGATTCTGTCGGCTAAATGCTGGAAAAGCTGGCGAGGAATAGTGGCCATTCGGCCTTGGGTTTCGCGTTCCGCTTCACTCGGTGCCAAAAAAAGCAGCCACAGATTGATGGCCATCACTTGAGTTAGATAATGATGGGCATGCTGTTTGGAAATGAGAGGATGTTCGACATCGCCCTTGGCTACGGCGAGAAGCCTAAGTTCGCTTAATGCCTCAATGACGAGCACATTGGCATCAGCGCTTTTCAGCGCGAAGGTTGTCAGCGTCGGTACTAAATATTGGGGCGTTTCCCAATCCGAGCCCAAGAATATGCCCGCGTCCTCATACGCTTTCGCGCGAGATTCGAGCGCTTCACAACCGCCATCCTGTAACAGCACGCGCCGCGCGGTGTCGAGTACACGCGGCAGTTTGGCGGGCTTTGAGAACCCGGGCGCCTGCGTAAGCAGGAGCACGGCATCATCAAATTTGCTCAATAGTGAACTGAGCTTACTATCTTCTTGAGAAGACGCGAGTTGATCTGTCTTCACGGTGACTCCTTATCCCAGCATTAGCGGGGATTATACATAGAAGTCGAGATCTTCTTGGCGTTTTAGCAGATCGCGAATCGTATGCGCATCCTCGCCTTTAAAGTAGATCAGACCCCAGTGGGTACCAAACGCTGTGCGCTTAGTCACGGTTTCTTCTACCGGTGAGGTTAGCTCATGAGACTCAAAGTACGGATGATCTTCCGTTTCTTCCGGAATTTCCAGGCGGCTGACCACTCGGCGGCGTGGGTAAACCCCAAAGCAGCCGGCAAAGCCGTTCGCATCGACCACTTCTTTTGGAAAGAAATTGGCCACTTCTTCTTTGCTGGTTTTCGGATCAAATACCAGCATAGACGCCTGATAGGCATTAAAGCCATAAACTCGCTCAAGCAGTTCAAATACTTTGAAGCCCGGCGGACGGTAAGCAACCTCGCCAAAGTACATTTCGCCGTCGCTAGTAACGAAGTATTCCGGGTGGATCAAGCCAAACTCAATATCAAAGGCTTTAATAAGCTTTTCGATTTGCTGAGTGATCTGGTCGCGGTATTTTTCAAGCTCTGGGGATGCAGGCACAAACACTGAATAGCCCAGCGTCACGTATTCAGAGATGTTCAGGAAGGCAATTTTGCCATCGTGAATCCACGCTTCGACGGCAAACTCCCAGCCGTCCAGATGCGATTCCATCAATACCGGGAACTCTTCTTCGGGGATGGTATCTACTTCATCTGGCGTACGAATAACGCGGTGGCCAAGGCAGCCCGCTTTATCAAAAGCCTTAAGGTGGATCGGGTCGTTGGGGTCACCGTCCAGCTTCAGCAGCGTTTGGTTAACTCGCTTAAGAAAGCGCACAACGTCTTCTTTGTCGTGGGCTTCTTCAAAGATACCGACGCGAATGCCGCCTAGCTGGGCACGGCGCTTCATCAGTGCCTTGTCACGCAGCAGCAGCGACTGGCCGTATATGCGTGGGTTATCAAGTAGCACAGAGTTGATAGCGCCGGCCCACTCAACGGTTTCTTCGTAGAGCGGAATGGCGACGTCAACGCCTTTTTCTTTGAGGGTCTGGGCGATCTCAATGGAGCGATCGTTGAGGCGTTCAAAGTTCCAGGGCACGTAAGGGATGTTGTGTTGTTGGCAATACTCTTCAGCCCAGTCAGGTGCAACGACAATGTAGCGGCGGTCAAAGTTTTCGGCCGCTTCAATCGCATTGAGGCTCCAGCCTAATAGGGCGATATAGCCCTTGTTTGGATCCTTTTGCATGTAGATGACTCCTACTTGGTGAGCGTGCAGAATTACCAAATTAACGACATCACCATACACGATGGTAGCTAGGCTCGGCTAATGAGGGCATTGTCCGCAGCACAAACGCAGCTGGTGATTTAAACCATTAACGCTGGGATAGCTAAAGGCGTAGAGGGGTGAATATGCTAAGCTAGGCGGTTCAACTTCATGTACAAGTGGCAAGAGGAATAGGCCAAGATGGCGGCCAAGCCGATCTACCGTGTAGTGGTTCACCAGCAGGGTGAAATATGGGATTTATACGTCAGAGAAATCTTTCAAAGCGAACTCTGGGGCTTTATTGAAGTCGAGGAGTTTGTCTTTGACGATGCTAGCCGTGTAGTGGTTGACCCTACGACTGAGAAGCTACAGCGAACTTTCGAAGGCGTTAAGCGAAGCTATCTTCCGTTGAACGCTATTGTTCGCATTGATGAAGTCGAACGCGAAGGCCCTTTGAAGGCAGTCAAAACCGATGCACGGGTAGCAGAGTTCCCCCGTCCCTTTCCGTTGCCTCCGCGCGGAGAAGGGTAAGCGTATAAGATAAGCGCACCGCTAAGTTAAGCGATAAGCGCTGTTGGCTTCGTCCGCCTTGCAGCGTTTTTAACTAGGACATGATGTCATGCACGTAAATAAAATTCGTATTCATTATTACGCCGCTGCGGCCGGTGTTTTGCTCAGTGTGGCGAGTATTAACGCTACTGCCCAGTCTGACAGTCAGGCGTGGGTAACCGATGAGCTTAGCACCTATGTGCGTAGCGGCCCGACCGATGGCTACCGCATTATTGGTACGCTTAATGCCGGTGAGCAGGTTGATGTGCTGGAAACCAGCGGCAATTACTCGCGCGTTCGCAACGGTGATGGCAATGCTGTTTGGGTTTTGAGCGATGAGCTTCAGCAAACGCCCAGTGCCGTTGAGCAGTTGCCTGCTTTAGAAACCCAGGTAGAAGAATTAACCGCGGAACTTGATGGCATTAACGACGCCTGGGAGCAGCGGGTTTCTTCGATGACTGAAACGCTAGACGTGCGTGAGCGTCGGATTGCTGAGCTTGAAGCCAGTAACCAAGAGCTCGATAGCCAATCAGAAACGTCGCGCCAGCAGGTAAGAGGGCTTCAGGCCCGCCTAGAGACTCAGGAAGAAGATCTTCTGATGCGCTACTTTATGTATGGCGGTGGTGTGGCGGGCGCTGGCTTATTGGTTGGCCTGATTGTTCCCCACCTGCCGCGTCGTCGTAAAAAGCGTGACCGTTGGTTCTAATCGCCACGGATAAACGTTTGAGTGAATACAGGCAGCAAGGCGGCTAGATAATGAGCGATCAATGGCGCAAGCGTTGGCAAGAAGGGCGAATTGGTTTTCATCTGCAGCAGTCGCATCCGGCGTTGCTGCGTCATTGGGCCTCGCTGGAAGTGGCTGTCGACACTAAAGTGCTGGTGCCGCTGTGTGGTAAGAGTGTCGATATGCGTTGGTTGGCCGATATAGGCCATCCAGTGCTGGGTATTGAGTTTGCGCCCGAGGCTATCGAACAGTTTTTGCTTCAGCGCAGTACTGCGGTATCACGCTATAGCCAGGCTGGTTTTACCGTTTCCCGGCAAGGCAACGTCGAACTATGGTGTGGCGACTTCTTTCATCTGCACATTCAACAGGCTGCTGAGATTGGGGCGTTTTATGATCGTGCTTCGCTCATTGCACTGCCGCCAGCGACGCGTCAGCGCTATGCGTTTCATCTTGCTCAATTGGTGCCGCCAGGTGCCAAAGGCCTGCTGATCAGTTTGTCACATAGCGAAGAAGGGGCTGGGCCGCCCTACAGCGTGCCGGCCAGCGAGATTGAAAGTCTTTTTACGCCTAACTTTACGCTAACGTTTTTGGAGCAGGGTAGCCCTGATGAGCGTGGTCGAGCAGAAAGTATATGGGCGCTAGAACGACGCGGGCCACGCTTGTAACGGCGTGGCCCGTATCATTAACGCTAGAGGTAATATAAACAGACTAGCGAGCCAGCAATCGACCTAGTTCAGGGTCGCTAAACGCACGATTCATCCCATCACTGAGTAGATCGCTCAGCATGCGCGCATTGCTGTCGGCGTCAGGCTTAAGCGCGTACCCCTGGGTGCGGCGTGATGTATAGGTACCGGTGTAGGTGGTGCCCTTGTTTTTCGCGATAGCGCGGAACACGCCTTCCAGACGCGCTTCATCGACTAACGGCTGGCCGCTCTCGCCTCGGGCGTAGTTCAGGTTGGCCAGTTCTAGCGTTAGGCTAGGGCGTCCATTGGCCTGCTCGGTGGTCGGGCTAAAGCCCATGTCACGCACGGCGCGCTCGGCCTCTTCCTGCAAACGTGGAATCAGCTCGTGGCTGCTAACCGTAATCTGCGCCGTCGACATATTGCCGCCGGCACGATTGCCGATAATGTCGCTGTCGCGTCCATCCTGAGCAATCACCGTGACCTGTTGGCCTGAGCCGGTTTGCGGCACATCGGCGTTGCGCTCAGGGCTGAGCTGCAAGTATTGCGGGCTAGCACAGCCGGCTAGCCATGCGCTGGCCAGTAGTACGCCTGACATGCGTATAAATTGACGCCGAAGCATGGTCTTCCTCCACGGTGGCTAAAATGCCAGTATAACGCGCCCTGAGCGTTGGCGGTATGCTCAAGCTAAGTGTGTTTGTTGCTCTGTATTCAACGCCGCCTTGGGGAAGCGTCGCCAGTGACGCGGGTGGGCGAATAAGCGCTGCCCGCGGCGCAGTGCCAAGTGCTCAAAGTCAGTATGGCGCACGGTGGCCAGCCAAGGCTGGGCTAGCCAATCGGCCTCTAACTCGACGCGCACTTCAGCCCCTACTGGCGATATCGCTGTAATGGTGACCGGCAGATGACTTTCTGATGTGGGCTGCTCCGTTAATCGCACTTCGTGGGGTCGTAGCAGTAGTTCCTCATGGCCATCCGGCAGGTCAACGTGCCAATAGGCGTCGCCGCAGGTTAATACGCCATTACTGACGTTACCTTCTAGGTGATTAACGTCGCCCAGGAACTCAAACACAAAGCGATTTTTAGGGGCGCGGTAAAGCTCATCGGGCGTATCAATCTGCTCGATACGGCCGTTGCTCATGACCACGACGCGGTCAGACAACTCCAACGCTTCTTCCTGATCGTGGGTCACAAATACGCTGGTGAAGTTGAGCTCGTCGTGTAAATGACGCAGCCAGCGGCGCAGCTCTTGGCGCACCTTGGCGTCTAGGGCGCCAAACGGCTCATCCAATAGCAGTACCTCAGGCTCGACCGCCAGGGCGCGAGCCAGCGAAACGCGCTGCTGCTGGCCACCTGAAAGCTGGGCAGGGTAGCGGTTTGCTAGATGCTCCAATTTGACCATTTCCAGCAATCTAAACACTCGGGCGCGAATCTCGCCGCTACTAGGGCGACGTTTGCGCGGCAGAACGGTCAGCCCAAACGCCACGTTGTCATACACGCTCATATGGCGAAACAGCGCATAGTGCTGAAACACAAAACCAATGCGCCGATCGCGCACATGCACATTGGTTACGTCGCGTTCGCCAAACAGAATTTTACCCGGCTGTGCAGAGTGGTCGGCATTTTCCAAGCCCGCAATAATACGCAGCAAAGTGGTTTTGCCGGACCCTGATGGCCCTAGTAGGCCGACCAGTTCGCCCTCATGAATATCTAAATTGATAGGCTCTAAGGCTTGGGTGCTGCCGAAATGCTTGGCAATATTATGTAAACGGATGCTCATGCGAATGCCTCCCGGCGCGATGCGCGCCATTCCAGCCCAGCCTTGGCCGCGAGCGTGAGTAGGGCAATGAATGCGAGTAACGCTGCGCAGGCAAATGCGCCCACGGCGTTGTAATCCTGATAGAGCTGCTCAAGATGCAGTGGCAGGGTATTCGTTTTGCCACGAATAGCCCCTGAGACCACTGAGACAGCCCCAAATTCGCCTACTGCACGGGCGTTGGTGAGAATGACACCGTAAAGCAGCGCCCAGCGAATATTGGGCAGCGTGACGCGGCGAAACGTGGTCCAGCCTGAAGCGCCAAGCGTGACAGCCGCTTCTTCTTCGCGAGAGCCCTGGGCCTGCATGAGTGGAATAAGCTCTCGGGCAACGAAAGGGCAGGTAACAAAAATAGTCACCATCAAAATGCCGGGCCACGCGAACATCAATTGAATGTCGTGAGTATCGAGCCAGCTACCGATCCAACCGTTGCGGCCATAAAGCAGCAGATAAATAAGCCCGGCGACCACTGGCGATACTGCAAAGGGAATGTCGATTAACGTTTGCAGAATGCGCCGCCCAGGAAAACTAAACCGAGTGACCAGCCAGGCCAGCGCAACCCCAAACACTAAGCAGACGGGAATGGTTAACAGCGCAATCATCAGAGTGAGGCCAATCGCATGCAGGGTAAAGGTGTTGCCGACATTCGCCCAGAACACCATCACACCTTGCGAAAACGCCTGGGCAAAAATAGCAATCAGTGGCAGCAATAGAAACAGCGCTGATAGCAGCAGAGCCGCGCCCACTAACAGGCGCCGGATAAGTGGCGAATCCCCAATTCGATGCATTATCCTTTCCCTCCGTGCAGGCGGCGCACAAAACGGCCCTGCCAAATATTAATGGCCAGTAGCAGGGCCAACGATACAAATAGCACCACTGACGCAATCGCAGACGCTCCTGCGTAATCATATTCTTGCAGTTTGACGAAGATCATCAGCGCGGTGATTTCTGTTTCGTAAGGCATATTGCCAGCGATAAAAATAATCGCACCGAACTCGCCTAGCGAGCGCACAAAGGCAAGCCCCGTGCCGGTCACTAGCGCAGGCCACAGGTGAGGCATGATGACGCGACGAAAGGCGACAGAATCCGTTGCGCCTAGCGACATAGCCGCTTCGTCGACTTCAATTGGCAGATCTTCTAGCACCGGTTGAACGGTCCGAACAACAAACGGAATACTGGTAAATGCCATGGCGAGCGCAATGCCTACCCAGGTGTAGGCAACTTGAAAGCCCAGTGGCTCGAGTAACCGGCCCATCCAACCGCTGCTGGCGTAAAGCGTGGCCAGCGTAATGCCGGCAACGGCGGTAGGCAGCGCAAAGGGCAGGTCCATCAGCGCGTCTAGCAAGCGCTTGCCAGGAAACTCATAGCGTACCAGTACCCACGCGAGTAACAGTCCAAATACGGCGTTAATCAGCGCCGCCACGGCCGCAGCGCCGATGGTGACCATATAGCTTGCCACCACGCGTCCTTCGGTGATGATCGCCCAATACTCGGCAAGGCTAAGCTTCGCTAACTGTCCGAACAGGCCGGTAATCGGTAGCAGCAGCACCAGCGAGATGAATAGCACGCTGATACCCATAGACAGGCCAAAGCCCGGCAGCACGCGTGTGCTGCCGGTTCGCCAAGATGCGAGTTGACTCATAGTTGAGGCTTGCTCATAGATAGTTATTAGCGGCGCTGTAGCTGATCAAGAACGCCACCGCTGCCAAAGTGAGTGTCCATGACTTGATCCCAGCTACCAAACACGTCTTCTACTTTTAATAACTCAATTTCCGGGAATTGGTCAGCGAATTCTGCCACCACGGCTTCGTTGTGCACGCGGTAATTGAAGCCCGCCAGCTGGCGCTGAGCCTCTTCTGTGTACAGGTAGTCTAAGTAGCTTTGCGCTAAGTCACTGTTGCCATTACGCTCAGCGTTTTCTTCTACCACGGCGACAGGAAATTCAGCTAGAACGCTTATCGGCGGTACGATCACTTCGTAATCGTCGCTGCCGTATTCACGTCGAATATTGTTTACCTCAGACTCAAAGCTAATCAGCACATCGCCAATGTCGCGCTCGATAAAGCTGGTGGTTGCACCACGGCCGCCGGTATCAAATACGGCAACATTGGCTAAGAACGTACGCATGAAGTCTTCAATTTGTTCTTCATCGCCATCGAACTCGTTATCGGCAAACCCCCATGCCGCTAAATAGGTGTAGCGGCCATTGCCGGACGTTTTGGGATTCGGAAAGACCATTGATACGTCTTCTTGCACCAAGTCGTCCCAGCTTTCAATCCCCTTGGGATTGCCTTTACGCACCAAGAAAGCCGTCGTGGAGTAATAGGGAGACGCATTGTTTTCGAAGGCCTGCTGCCAGTCTTCGGCGACCAGCCCGGCATCTGCGAGCACCTGAACATCGGTCACTTGGTTAAACGTCACCACATCCGCACGTAGCCCTTGCAAAATGGCGCGCGCCTGGGCAGAAGAGCCGCCATGCGACTGGCTAATCTCAATTTCTTCGCCGTGCTCTTCTTGCCACTTCGCTTGAAACTCTGGGTTGATAGCGGCAAACAGCTCTCGAGCAACGTCGAACGATGAGTTGAGCAGTTCACGCTCTTGCGCTGTTACCGTACCACTCACGGTAACGCCTAGCGCGATGGCAATCAGGCTGCGGCTGAAAATGGTTGGCATTGACATTGATAAACTCCTTTGAGCGGTAAGCGCTTAGAAACGCAATATTGGCAAGGTTAAATCTATCAATGTGGAATTACAATCATGCTTTATATTCTATTTAAGAATATATGCCTGATAATCTGCGCCGCTGCGTATAAGTGGCTGGGGTTTGGCTCTGGTAAGATAGGCAGCTGGCTATGCTTTCTTGCCTGTGCCCACAGGCATTCGGGGGAGCTAATCTCGTCTACTGATTAATAAGCAGGATTGGAATATGACCGCTGAGCAGGATTTTTTAATTGCCCCTTCTATTTTATCGGCTAATTTTGCCCGGCTGGGTGAGGAAGTAGATAACGTGCTGGCTGCTGGTGCGGATGTAGTTCACTTTGACGTGATGGACAATCATTACGTGCCCAATCTGACCATTGGACCCATGGTGTGCAAAGCGCTACGCAAGCACGGCGTGACGGCGCCTATTGATGTGCATTTAATGGTCAAGCCGGTCGATCGTATGATTAATGATTTTATCGACGCGGGGGCAAGCTACATTACGTTTCATCCGGAAGCTTCTGAGCACGTGGATCGCTCGCTGCAGCTTATTCGCGACGGTGGATGTAAAGCGGGACTGGTATTTAATCCGGCCACGCCGCTTTCCTACCTCGACTACGTGATGGATAAAGTCGATATGGTGCTGTTAATGAGCGTCAATCCAGGCTTTGGTGGCCAGTCCTTTATTCCTGGCACGCTGGACAAGCTGCGCGAAGCCCGCGCGCGCATCGATGCCTCTCCTTATGCTATTCGCCTGGAGATCGATGGCGGCGTGAAGGTAGACAATATCGCCGATATTGCCGCCGCGGGTGCCGATACCTTTGTGGCTGGGTCAGCTATCTTCAGCGCTCACCAGGCCAGCGATCCGCACGGCTACGATACGGTCATCAAGCAGCTGCGCGCAGCGCTGGCAAAGGCGTAAACGAAAATATAGCGGGGCGTTTAGTGCAGCTTCATACGCGGTTTTAAATAGCGATTGAGTTTGTCTACTAGCCAAGACAGCCCTGTTTTCGGCGCCCCGTGAATAGAAAGCTGGTGCATGCGGTACAGCGAGGCGTAAGCCTGGCGAGCCAGCCAGCCTTCTAAAAATAGCCCTTTGGAGGCCGAGCTGCGCATTAAATTGCCCACCGCGTCGTAGCGCGCAAGCGATACCAGCGAGCCATGGTCACGGTAGCGGAAGTCAGCAAGCGGCTTGCCGGCTAAATGATTGACCAAATTTTTGGCAAGTAGCGTTGCCTGCTGGTGGGCCGCCTGTGCACGAGGTGGCACCGTACCGCTTTCACCCATCGGGCAGCTCGCGCAGTCGCCGAGGGCAAAGATTCTCTCGTCGTCGACGCTTTGTAACGTGGTGGCTACGTTGATTTGGTTTTTATTGTTGGTCGTCAGCCCGAGTTCCGCCAGAAATGGCGGTGCTTTAATGCCGGCTGCCCACACATTGATATCCGTTTCGATCACTTCTCCGTCATTGGTTACCAGCTGATGCGCCTGGGCTTCTTTAATGGCGGTGTTGGTGTGGACGGTCACGCCCATGCTTTCAAGCTCAGTTTTAACCGTCTGGCTGATTCGCTCAGAAAGGCCTGGTAGCAAACGCGGCGCTGCTTCCAATAAGTGAACGCTAATTGTCTGATGATCTAATGACGTCACGCCGTAGGCATTCAGCATGCGTGAGGCATCAAACAGCTCTGCCGCCAGCTCTACCCCGGTTGCGCCACCGCCGACGATGCCGATGGTCAGCTGTGTATGCTGGCGCAGAGTCGGATCGGTGTAGCGCAAAAAGGTATTGATCATGTCGCGTTGGAAGGCTTTGGCCTGCTGTGGCGAATCGATAAAGTGGCAATGCTCAGCAACGCCAGGGGTGCCGAAGTCGTTGGAAATGCTGCCTAGCGCCATTACTAAATAGTCATACGAAAGCTCCCTGGCGGGGAGTACTTCGACGCCGTCCTCATCGTGAATCGATGCTAACTGCAACAATTGCTTTTCACGATTGATGCCCGTTAGTGAGCCACGCTGAAAGCGGTAGAAATGGGCCGACGAGTGCCCGCGATAATCCACCTCATCCATGCTGGAATTAAGCACGCCGGTCGCTAATTCATGGAGCAGCGGTTTCCAAACATGGGTGGTGTCACGATCAAGCAGCACGATTTCTGCTCGTTTGCGCTTACCTAAGGTACGGCCTAAACGTGTTGCAAGGGCTAAACCGCCCGCGCCGCCGCCGACAATCACAATGGTGGGAGTGGTCATTATTACCTCCATGGCTAAATTAGCCATAGCATAGAAGTTTCTTCAGCTTCTGACTAATGCGAAAGTTGGCCTAGAGCGAGTAAGATAGGTGGCTAACGAAAGATTTTCAGCAGCGAATGAAGTGAGAGGGCAATCAAGGTGCATTCAATACGACACTCGACATTACATTCAGTGCTACAGGACAAACGACTGATTGCGTTCGATCTGGATGGCACGTTGATTGATTCCGTGCCAGATCTTGCGATCGCCGTCATGCGGACCTTGCGTGATTTAGGGCTGCGCGAGCCGAGTGAAGACGAGGTGCGCAACTGGGTGGGTAACGGGGCATCTGTATTAGTGCAGCGAGCCTTGGCTTGGGCGGGGGAAGAGGCGACAGAGTCAGCGCTTCAAGAGCGCGCGTATGAGGCTTTTATAAAACATTATGGCGCCGCGCCCAATGCTCTCACGACGCTCTATCCGGGGGTTATCCAAACGCTTCAGGCGCTGCATCAGCACGGCATGACACTGGTATTAATCACTAATAAGCCTGAGCGTTTTATTGAGCCGCTGCTTAACCACTTCAAGTTAATCGATTATTTCACGCTTTGGATTGGCGGTGATTCGCTGGCTGAAAAGAAACCCCACCCGTTGCCGCTGCTGAGCGCCGCTGATAAGTGTCAAATATCCCCTTCTGAGTGCGTCATGGTCGGCGACTCGCGCCATGATGTGGCTGCGGGTAAAGCGGCGGGCTTTACGACGATCGCGCTGCCCTATGGTTATAATCACGGCGAGCCGATTGAGCACAGTCACCCCGACCTGGTAGTCAGTTCGTTAACCGAATTGCTGATGACCGCACCCCATGCGACAAGGACCGCTTCATGATGACCCCAGAACGTTTTCAAGCGCTTAGCCAGGCAGGCTACAACCGAATCCCTGTTTCGCGTGATGTGCTGGCAGATTTAGATACGCCGCTCTCCACTTATTTAAAGCTCGCCAATACACCCTGGACGTTCTTATTTGAGTCCGTGCAAGGCGGTGAAAAGTGGGGTCGTTATTCCATGATTGGGCTGCCTAGCCATGAGCGCATTGAAGTGCGTGGCTTTACGGTGCACCACATCAACGAGGGTGAAACCGTTGGCGTCGCCGAAGTGGAAGATCCCCTCGCGTGGATTGAAACATTCCAGAGCCGTTTTAAAGTGCCCAAATTAGATGATCAGCCGCGTTTTGACGGCGGGCTAGTCGGCTACTTTGGCTACGACACAATTCGCTATATTGAGCCGCGTCTGCGCGGCGGCGCAGATAAGCCTGACCCGCTAAAAGTGCCTGATATTCTGCTCATGGTGTGCAATGACTTTGTGGTATTCGACAATCTTTCTGGACGTCTTACCATCTGGACCCACGTTGATCCTGCCAAGCCAGATGCCCTAGAGCGTGCTCAAACGCATTTGAAACATGTTGAGACCCGCCTGCGCGAAGCGCACATCAGCCCTAATAATGCCGGCAGCGACCGACAGCCCGTGCAGGAGAGTGACTTTAACTCTGGTTTTACCGAAGACGGCTTTAAGGCCGCCGTTGATAAAATTAAAGAGTACGTATTGGCGGGGGACATCATGCAGTGCGTACCTTCCCAGCGTATGTCGATTCCTTATCAGGCGTCGCCGTTAGACCTGTACCGCGCATTGCGCAGCCTAAATCCATCGCCCTACATGTTTTTCTTTAACTTGGGTGACCATCACGTGGTGGGCTCGTCACCGGAAATCTTAACCCGGATGGAAGACGGTGAGGTGACCGTACGGCCGATTGCCGGTACCCGCAAGCGCGGCAAAACCGAGGAAGAGGACGACGCCTTAGAAGCAGAGCTGCTGGCGGACCCTAAAGAGCTCGCGGAACATCTCATGCTGATCGACCTAGGGCGCAATGACGTCGGCAGAATTTGTAAAACCGGCAGTGTTGAAGTCACTGATCAGATGGTCGTTGAGCGTTATTCGCATGTGATGCATATCGTTTCCAACGTGACCGGACAGCTAAAGCCGGGCCTGACGGCGATGGACGCGCTGCGCGCCACTTTCCCCGCAGGAACGGTTTCCGGGGCGCCTAAAATTCGCGCGTTAGAAATAATTGATGAGGTTGAGCCGGTTAAGCGGGGTATTTATTCTGGGGCGGTGGGGTATTTATCTTGGCATGGCAATATGGACACTGCGATTGCCATTCGTACCGCGGTGATTAAAGACGGCCAGCTGCATGTTCAGGCCGGAGCAGGCATTGTGGCTGACTCGGTTCCCGAAATGGAATGGCAGGAGACGCTTAATAAGGGGCGCGCGATTTTCCGCGCAGTGGCCATGGCTGAACGTGGGTTAGACAACCTTTAATCCTGGGCGATTACTCGGCCGTTGCGCCTCCTAGCGCGGTATGCAGCACTTCCGCATTGTGGCGCAACATGGCTGAGTAGTTAGCCGCCGGGCCATCGGCATTGCTTAGTGCATCGACATATAAGGGGCCTGCCAGCGGTAGCGATGTCTCACGTGACAAGGCATCCATGTGTATCGGCGGGGTGGTGCTCTCGTAGAACAGCGCCAATGGACGTTTTTCGGCAAGACGTTCGCTCATCTTAGCCATCGCCAGCGCGCTGCCTTGAGTCTCATGATTCACTCCCCAAATTCCAAGCGCCTGGAAGGCGTAGGCGCGCGCAAAGTAGCCAAAGCCCGCCTCACTAGTCACCAGCGTGCGATTAGTTTGCGGAATCCCGTCAAGACGCTCTTTCACCGCCTGATCAATGATTGCGAGCGCTTTCTGCGCCTCTTCAGCGCGCGCATAAAATGCATCGGCCTGTTCGGGCAGATGTTCGGCTAGAACTTCAGCAATGACATCAATGTAGGCGGCGGCGCCTTGGGGATCCATCCACATATGCGGGTCTGGCTCGCCTTTATGTAGCCCGGTAGAGACCGTCATCGGCGCGAAATCTGCTTGAGCGGCTACTTCTACCAACGTCAGCCGGTCACCTGACATCGCCTCAACATGGTGCATCCAGGGCTCTAACCCCAGTCCGTTGTAAAACACGATATCGGTTTCTTCCAGAGCGAGTACGTTGGGCGGCGTTAGCTCCCAGCGATGAACATCTTCTTCTGCAGGTACAATCACGTTGACGCTAACCGCATCACCGGCGACTCGCTTTACCAGGTCTTGCATAACTGAAAACGAGGCAATAACGCGTAGTGTGGGGTTGGCATAGGCTGGCGCCGTGCTCAGCACCGCGACGCACAAGAGCGTACTCATCCAGATAACCCGCTTTAACATCCCACGCTCCTGACTGACTTGAAGGACTAACTTAAAGAACGAACTTGAAAACTAGCGAAAAAGACGGCAGATAATAAAGACTGCGATGGCTCGTTGCCAGCTCCAATGCAGCGGCCTATGCAGAGAGCTAAGTGCCATAAGGCTGAAAAACGGGCCATTCCTAAGCATAGCGTGCATTATGACGAACAGAGCGGTTTATTCTTTTTAAGCACTGTTGATGAAGGGCCACACTTAACCCCTGCAAGGAAGTGCTCGGTTGCGGTATCATCGAGCCCATAGTTTTTATTAGCAGTTTCATAAGGCGAGGGAGTAAGCGGGGCAATGGCGAAAGGACAGTCAGTGCAAAAAGTCTTAATGATCGATAATTACGATAGCTTCACGTTTAACATCGTGCAGTATTTGGGTGAGCTGGGTGCTGAAGTAATCACTCATCGTAATGACGAAATCAGCATTGAGCAGATTGAAGCGCTGGCGCCTACGCACCTAGTGGTGTCGCCAGGCCCTTGTACGCCCAATGAAGCGGGTATTTCAATGGCGGTGATTGAACACTTTGCCGGCAAGCTGCCTATTTTAGGCGTTTGCCTGGGACATCAGGCGATTGGCCAAGTCTATGGCGGTAAAGTGGTTCGCGCTCCGCAGGTTATGCACGGCAAAACGTCAGACGTATGGCACGATAATCAAGGCGTTTTTGAAGGGCTGGAGAACCCCGTGCAAGTGACTCGCTATCATTCTCTGGTGGTCGATAAGGCGAGCCTGCCCGCTTGTTTAGAAGTGACTGCCTGGACAGGCGATGATGATGTCACGCCTGGTTTAGTCATGGGGTTACGCCATCGCGAGCTGGATATTGAAGGGGTACAGTTTCATCCCGAGTCGATTCTTACCCGCCAAGGTCATGAGCTATTGGCCAACTTTTTAAAACGCGGCTGATTGCCGGTTTCACACGCTTTAGGGGCTCCTCTGCTCATGCAAATGCGAGATGCGATTAATGCGGTCATGCGCCGCGAAAACCTCTCTTTCGACACCATGCATGCTTTGATGCGCCAAATCATGACCGGCGATGCGAGCGATGCGCAAATCGGCGCCTTGCTGATGGGGTTAGCCATGAAAGGCGAAAGCGCGTTAGAGATTAGCGCCGCTGCCCAGGTAATGCGCGAGCTAATGAAGCGCGTCGAGCTAAACGTTGAAAACGTGGTGGATATCGTGGGTACTGGCGGCGACGGTGCCAATTTGTTTAACGTTTCTACCGCTGCGAGCTTTGTCGCGGCGGCGGCGGGTGCCCATGTGGCCAAACACGGTAACCGCAGCGTTTCATCATCGTCTGGCAGTGCTGATCTGTTCGACGTGGCGGGCATTTATCTTGACCTTAAGCCGCAGCAAGTAGCGCGCTGTATCGAGCAGGTGGGGGTAGGCTTTATGTTTGCACCTAACCACCATCCGGCAATGCGCTACGCTATTGGCCCTCGCCGTGAGATGGGCGTGCGTACGCTGTTTAACATTTTAGGCCCGTTAACGAACCCCGCCGGTGCGCCTAATCAGGTGCTGGGTGTTTACGCCCCGGAACTTGTGCCGCTAATGGCCGAAGTGCTTAAAACGCTGGGTAGCCGCCACGTCATGGTGGTGCACTCAGAAGACGGCTTAGATGAGATTTCGCTGGCGAGCCCCACGCTGATTGCGGAGCTCAAGAATGGCGAGATTACCCAGTATACGGTGACGCCAGAAGAGCTGGGCATTGAGCGTCAGAGCCTAGCCACGCTTAAAGCCAATAATGCAGAAGATAGCCTGCGTTTAGTGAAAGCTGCGCTGGCCGGTGACGGTGCCGCTGCGGATATGGTCGCGCTGAATGCCGGTGCCGCGCTTTATTGTTCTGGGGTGGCGGACACGTTAAAAGAAGGCGTACTGGTGGCCCAGGATGCGCAAGCGTCCAAGCTGCCGCTTGAAAAGCTTAAAGAGCTTTCGCACTTTACTAGCGTTTTTAAGCCGTAGGCTCTTAAACAAGATAAGCTTTAAACACGAAGAGATCATCATGACTCAACAGGCAACGCCGACTATTTTAACGCGCATTCTGGCCCGTAAAGACCAAGAGGTGGCTGAGCGCCGTCAAGCGGTTTCAGAGCAGGATCTATTGGCGCTAGGTGAGCAGCAAAGCGCGCCACGCGGCTTTATTAAAGCCCTCAATGCACGCATTGCGGCAGGTGACCCGGCCATTATCGCAGAGGTAAAAAAAGCCTCGCCCTCCAAAGGCGTGATTCGTGAAGAGTTTCATCCTTCGGATATCGCTAAAAGCTATGCGCAAGCGGGGGCTGCCTGTCTTTCCGTACTCACCGATGCTGATTTTTTCCAGGGTCATGAGGACTATCTGATTGCCGCTCGTGATGTCTGTTCACTGCCGGTGATTCGCAAAGACTTTATTACTCACGGCTATCAGGTGTCAGAAGCTCGCTCGATTGGTGCGGACTGCATTTTGCTGATTGTGGCTGCGTTAGATGATAGCCAGCTACGCGATCTGAATCAGCAGGCTAACCAGCTAGGCATGGATGTGCTGGTAGAAGTGCACGATGCCGATGAGCTGGCGCGCGCCCTGGCACTCGACCTGACGCTTGTCGGCATCAATAATCGCAATCTGCATACGTTTGAAACGAGCCTGAATACCACGCTTGATCTGCTGTCGCGGATTCCTGAACATGTCACGGTGATCACCGAGTCGGGTATTCATACCCGCGATGACGTTAAGCTAATGCGTGATCATAGCGTTAACGGTTTCTTAGTGGGTGAGGCCTTTATGCGTGAAGGCGATCCAGGCCTGGCGCTGAAGAAGCTGTTTTTCTAAGCTTGGCGCCGAGCCTGGCTGTCGATTGGTTAAGCGCTGCGTAACAGCGTAAGCAGCGCTTGAAGCGGGTGACGCAAGGTTTGGCTGGAATAGCGTTTCACCTGGCTACGACAGGAGTAGCCGGTCGCTAACAGCTTGCCCGCATTGTGCTTTTCTTCCACCTGCGGCTGCCAGGACTGTGCGTAAATGACCTTTGAGGTCGCCACGTTACGGGTTTCATGGCCATAGGTGCCGGACATGCCACAGCAGCCGGTGGCCATCAACTCAAGCTCCAAACCAAACGCCGAGAACACCTGCTGCCACGCCTTGGGGCTGGCCGGCGCATTGGTTTTCTCGGTGCAGTGAGATAGCAGCTTAAAGCCCGGGTCGGTGAGCGTTAGCTGGCTAGGCGCCAAGGTGTTAAGGCGGGTTACTAGCCACTCTTGGAGCATCATTACGTCGGGCACTGCCTGATTCCCAAACGTTTTCACATACTCTTGGCGGTACGTCAGGGTCATCGCTGGATCAATGCCAACCATCGGAATGTCAAAGCGTGCCAATGTGCGCAGCCGCTTGGCCTGTTTGGCCGCGGTACGCTCAAAGGCACCCAGAAAGCCCTGTACCTGAAGGGGTTTCCCGTTCGCAGAGAAGGGCATCACGAACACTCGCAGATCAAGCCGCGAGAGTAGCTCGACGATATCCATGACCAGTGTGGCTTCAAAATGAGTGGTAAAGGCGTCTTGAACAATGATCACGCTGTTAGCGCGCTGTTGCTCGGTGAGGATGGCAAGCGCTGCGGGCGTTGCTTCAGCCACTCCCCACGCCCGTAGCTGCTTTTTAACGCTTGACGGCGAAAGCGCCGGCGAATCGCTAATGCCAAGCTGTTGGCCCATTAGCTTTTCGACCCAGCGCTGCCCGATTACTGCGTTATACAGCGGCGCGGCTTTGGCTAGAGAGGGCAACATGAACTCGGTGCCGCCGATGATATAGTCGCGCAGCGGGCGCAGATAGCGGCCGTGATAAACCTCCAAGAACTGCGAACGAAACTGAGGGACATTGACCTTAATCGGGCACTGTCCTGCGCACGATTTGCAGGCCAGGCAGCCTGCCATGGCGTCGTAAACGTCATGGGAGTAGTCGTGATGCTGTTTGCGGCTGAGGCTATTGGCCATTCGGCGCGGAAAACTTTTAATAAAGCCCCAGCCGCCTTCGGCTTTTTTCTTGCGTGATTCTTCGACTACGTCAATGCCCGCCAGGGACTGTAAGCGCAGCCATTCGCGCATCAAGCTGGCGCGGCCTTTAGGCGAGTGACGACGGTCCCGAGTGGCCTTCCAGGAAGGGCACATCGGGTCGTCAACGTCGTAGTTATAGCAGGCGCCATTGCCGTTGCAGTACACCGCGGCGTCATAGGCCTGCCATGCTCGCTCATCGATGGTACGGTCAAGCTGGCCACGCGTCGTCACGCCATCAATCGTCAGCAGTTCTGGATCGCGCTCGCGGGCAATTAGCTGGCTAGGCTCGCTGGTTGCAGTTGCCTCTACGCCTTCGTTTGCAGAGGACAGCGGCGTCGCGATCTTGCCTGGATTAAGCTGGTTGTAAGGATCAAACGCAGCTTTTACGCGCTGAAGGCTAGGGTAGAGCTCGCCAAAGAACTTAGGCGAATACTCTGAGCGCACGCCCTTGCCGTGTTCACCCCACAGCAGGCCGCCATATTTTTGGGTAAGGGCGGCTACTTCGTCTGAGACTACGCGAATCAGTTTTTCCTGCTCTGGGTCCTTCATGTCGATGGCGGGGCGCACGTGAAGTACGCCGGCGTCCACATGGCCGAACATGCCATAGGTTAGATTGCGGGCGTCCAGTGCGGCACGAAATTCGGCGATAAAGTCAGCCAAATGTTCTGGCGGCACGGCGGTGTCTTCTACGAATGGAATCGGCCGTTTTTCACCTTGGACGTTGCCCAGCAGGCCCACCGAGCGTTTACGCATGCCGTAGACTTTCTGAATCTGAGCGCGTCCTTCCGCCAGAGTAAAGCCCAGCCTTTCTACCGTTGGGTCTTGGCTTAGATAGTCGGTAAATAACTGTACGCGGTGGGCGAGAGCTTTCTCGTCATCGTCGTTGAATTCAATCAGGTTAATGCCACGAATCGGCACGCTGCCGGTGGCAGGAAAAAACTCGGCCACGCTATCCCAGACAAAGTCCTCCATGGCGAGCTGGAGCACTGTATCATCGACGGTTTCAATCGACGTGGGCCGTGCGGCACTCGCCATTAGTGCTTTAGCATCCCGCAGGGCATCCATAAAGCTTGTATAGCGCACGTTGACCAGGGTGGAGTGCTTGGGAATCGGCAGCACGTTCAGCACCGCTTCGTTCAGAAAGCCCAGCGAACCTTCCGAGCCACATAACAGGCTGTTGAGATTGAGCTGGCCTTCGTCATCGCGCAGGTGGGCAAGGTCGTAGCCGGTTAAGCAGCGGTTGAGGGGCGGGAATTTTGCCTCTATCAAATCACGCTGCTGGTCGATAATCGCGGCGGCGGTGGTATGCACTCGGCCTAAAGCACCTTCTTGTTGGCATTCGCTGTGCTCTTCGTCCGAGGTTAGCGCGCGGCTGTGCAGGTGCTGGCCGCCGAGTAAAACGGTATCAAGTTCCAACACGTGATGGCGGGTTTTGCCGTATTCGCAGCTACCTTGGCCGCTAGCATCCGTTGAAATCATGCCGCCGATGGTGGCGCGGTTGGAGGTCGAAAGTTCCGGGGCGAAAAACAGTCCGTAAGGTTTTAGAGCGGCATTGAGCTGGTCTTTTACCACGCCGGCCTGCACGCGCGCCCGGCGGTTCTCAGTATCTATTTCAAGGATCTTATTCATGTGGCGCGAGACATCGACCACTATGCCGTCGGTCAGTGACTGGCCATTAGTGCCGGTGCCGCCCCCGCGTGGCGTCAACACAACGCTTCGATGAGTCGTTTGTGCGGCGAGCTTGGTCAGGCGCTCTAGATCTTCGGCATGCTTGGGGTAAACCGCCGCCTGAGGCAGGCGCTGGTAAATAGAGTTGTCGGTCGCCAGTACCGTGCGATGAGCGTAATCAGGGGCAATGTCGCCTTCAAAGCCGCGTGTTTTGAGGGCTTCGAGAAAACGTACATAGGCGCTACCTAAACGCTCAAACGGAGCGGAACGCGTGTCCAGGGGTGCAATCATAGATGATTAAGCCGTCAGTGCCGGGGGCGCAATAAAGGAAGTTGGCTACTTTACCGCAGCGGTTGCTTAGCTGCATCTTAACGTGATGATTTACTCAGTCTCTTATCCGTACCTTACTCGGCACCCAGCGCTTCTTTGACGAGCGCTAAAGAGGCGTCTGACATCGGCAGCGTTAAGGCTAGTGCGTGGGCACGGGGCGACATTTTTCGCCACGTCATTTGCACAATACGCACCATATGGTCGTGCTCAATCTTACGCGAGAAGTCCGCGAAGTAATTCTCTAGGAAAACGAGGCAGGCACAGTCTTCTAACGCCTGGACGTCGGCATCGCGTCCGAGGCCTTTCTTGCTAATAATGGTGGCGGCTCGTTCGGCGTCTTCGGCTGAAAAACCGGCATCGCGCATTAGCTGAGCGCTTGTATCGCCAGCGCGAATGCCCTGGTCGCGGCGCCAGGTGAGGTAACCCACGCGCCCTTCAGGGTACTGCTCGCGGGGTACTAACCAGCGTTGCAGATGCTGAGCACGTATCGCCAGGCGGAGTACTTCATCAGGTTCGTCATGCACGCTATCTAGCCAGCCACTCATGCGCTGAGAATAGGCCAGTTCCTGCGGCATTGACGTGCCATCAGCGAGACTAATGGTGCGCGGGTCTTGTGCATGCAGCGCATCAATGGCAGCGAGCGTTTGATCAAAAGCAGTCGGCATAGCAGCGGTGCTCGGCTAAGAGAATGGTGAAATTGAATGGCTTCTAGATTGAATGGCTTCTAGTTTGAATAGACACTAGGTTGCCGCGAAACAGCGCCAATCACAACGGCTGAGTGGGAAAAGCTTGAATCCGCCGTGCTGCAAAGCGCAGCAGGCGGACGATTTTGATTAATAACGGCCTGCGTTAGGTCTAGCGGGCGTTATAGACGGTTTCGTTGAGCTCGCCTTCGCTCTTACCTACGAGGGTCGTCACCATTAAATCACCGGCGACATTGACGCTGGTGCGCGCCATATCAAGGATGCGGTCAATCCCCGCGACGACCGCGATCGCTTCTAGCGGCAGGCCAACCTGCGCCATGACAATCGAGAGCATAATTAAGCCAGCGCCCGGTACGCCTGCGGTGCCAATCGAGGCCAGCGTGCCGGTGGCAACAATCATACCGTAATCCATCATGCTCAAATCAGTGCCGGTCATCTGAGCGATAAACAGCACCACCACACCCTGGTAAAGTGCCGTGCCGTCCATATTGATAGTGGCGCCTACCGGTAGCACAAATCCTGAAACACCTTCGGAAACGCCAAGGTTTTTCTGCGCACAGCGGATAGATATGGGCAGGCTGCCGGCAGAAGACGCCGACGAAAATGCTACGACAATAGCGTCCAGGCTACCCTGCAAATAGCGCATAGGATTTAAGCGCCCAATCAGATAGACAAAGCCGGAGTAGATCAGCAGGACGTGAAGGATGCTGGCGAGATACGCGACGCCAATCAGCTTGGCCAGCGGTAGCAGTATCTCTAGGCCGTATTGGCCAGAGACATGCGCGATCAAGCCAAATACGCCAAAGGGTGCAAAGGCCATTACAATGCCCGTGAGCTTGTACATGGCTTCGGCAAAGCTGTCGAACACCTTCATCACTGGCTCGCCTTTATCGCCAATGAGCGTCAGTGAAATACCCAGGCCAATGGCAAACACAATGATTTGCATAATGTTGCCGTTGGCCAGGGCATCCAGCGGATTGCGTGGCACTAAATCAACCAGAATAGAAATCAGCGACGGGGCTTCGTTTGCAGCCACTTCGCTATCAAAGCTTAAATTGACGCCTACTCCGGGCTGCAGCAAGGTAGATAACAGCATGCCGATGCTGATGGCAAAGGCGGTGGTGATCAAATAGAGCGTAATTGTTCTAGCGCCAATGCGGCCCATTTTCTGCGGGTCACGCATCGAGGTAATGCCTACCACCAGCGTAGAAAACACCAGGGGCACAATCAGCATCATGATCGCGTTGATGAAAATGTCGCCGAGTGGTTTAAATACGCTAGCGGTCTCGCCTAGCAGCGCCCCCGCTAAAATACCCAGCGCCAAGCCGGCTAAAATCTTCTTCCATAAGGCGATTCGTCGCCACCAGGCAAATTTTCCTTGCTGTGCTGTTTCTGGCACTGCCCACCTCCTATCAAAAGTATAAAAGCCTATCCTTCGGCGATTCGCCAGTCGAATCGGCGGGCACTTTATCACTTTTGAGAAATGATGGGGTGCGTGGAAGTGAAGCTAAACACTATCCTGGTGCTGCCAGCCATGGCTCCTTGCCGCGCTTTTGCCTACAATAGGCGCCTTTATGCACGCGCGCTGGCGCGCTGCTCTTATTGTTTTCAGGCCAAGGGACAGGATTCATGCTCGATCCGAAACTGCTGCGCGGTGATCTTGATACGGTTGCTCAACAACTGGCCCGCCGGGGCTTTGTGCTTGATAAAGCGGAACTGCAGGCGTTGGAGTCGCGCCGCCGCGAGCTTCAAACGCAAACCGAGCAGCTGCAAAGCGCGCGTAATACGCGCTCTAAGGCGATTGGTAAAGCGAAGGCCAGCGGTGAAGATATTCAGCCGCTGCTGGATGAGGTCAGCGATTTAGGCGATCGTTTGGACGCTGCCAAGCTTGAGCTGGCCGCTGTGCAGGTCGAATGGGATGAGGCGATTAGCGGTATTCCTAACCTGCCTCATGACAGCGTGCCGGAAGGTAAAAACGAAGACGATAACGTTGAACTGCACCGTTGGGGTACGCCCCGTGAATTTGATTTTACCGTTTTAGACCACGTTGATTTGGGTAAGCAGTCGGGTTATCTCGATTTTGAACTGGCGGCTAAAATTACCGGCGCTCGCTTTGCCGTGATGCGTGGTCCTATCGCGCGGCTGCACCGGGCGTTAGCGCAATTTATGCTGGATACCCAAACGGAGCAGCACGGTTACGAAGAGTGCTATGTGCCGTATATGGTGAACCGCGATTCGCTGATGGGAACCGGCCAGCTGCCTAAATTTGGCGAAGACCTGTTTAAGCTGGATGATGAGCGCGGGTATCATTTAATTCCTACCTCAGAAGTACCGCTGACGAACTTTGTTCGCGATGAAATCGTCGAGCAGGCGGCACTGCCGATGAAGCTTACGGCGCATACGCCGTGTTTTCGCGCCGAAGCGGGCTCGCACGGTCGCGACACCCGCGGCATGATCCGTCAGCATCAGTTTGATAAAGTGGAAATGGTTCAGATCGTAGAGCCTGAGAACAGCTATACGGCACTTGAAGAGATGCGCGGCCACGCTGAGGCTATCTTACAGGCGCTGGCGTTGCCGTATCGTGTGGTAACGCTGTGTACTGGGGATATGGGGTTTGGTGCCACCAAAACCTACGATTTAGAGGTGTGGCTGCCGAGTCAGGAAACGTACCGGGAGATTTCTTCGATTTCAAATTGCGAGGATTTTCAGGCGCGGCGCATGCAGGCGCGTTATCGTCATCCAGATTCGAAAAAGCCGCAGTTGCTACATACGTTGAACGGTTCAGGGTTGGCAGTAGGGCGTTGCCTGCTGGCGGTGCTTGAAAACCACCAGCAGGCGGATGGCTCGGTAATTATTCCTGAGCCGCTACGTCGCTACCTTGGCGGTTTGGAGCGTCTGGCCCTTTAAGCGCCCACTCAACGTTAACGCCGGCATCAATACGAATGGTGCCGGGGCTGTAATCACTGACGGCGCCGGATTGGCCAGCATCGGCAGAAGCACTTTCAGCTCGCATCATCATCATGCGCGGTTGAAAAATCGGTGACTGAGTTTCTTCAATACGCTGCACTGGGCCAAGTTCGGCATCTAAGCTGCCTGCCATTAAGTTCGCTTTATGCTGCGCTTTTTCAAGGGCTTTTACTAAGGCCTCGTCAGTGGCTGAGTCACGGTCTTGTAAATCGAACTGGACGCCGTCTAAGGCGTTAACGCCAGCGGCGATCAGCGCGTCTAACACTTCGCTTAGCTGATCGAGGTCCGTTAATTCAACGGTGATCGGGCGTTCAAGGCGTGTGCGCTGCAATGTTTCAGACTCGCCGTTTTCGTTACGCTGTCCTTGAACGTGCTCGGGATAAACATTTAATGAGCCTGCATTAATGGCGCTGCGTTCAAGGCCAGTCGCTTCCATCTGCTCAATTAATTCGCGGGCACGGGTCTCCAGGCGCTCACGTGCATCGGTTAGTGCGTTACTATCACTCTCTTCTAGCGTGGAAAGCGCAGGTGTGTTTTCCCATAGGCGAGCATTGAGCGTCGCTTTGTCAGGTTCTACCTCAACCCATGACTGTGCCTGAACGTGCAGGCTGGGAGGCGGTTGTTGAGCGGGCGATGCCTGAGCAAGAGGCGCGCAAAGTAGTGCCAATAAGGCACCACCTAGCAGGCTGTAACGCAGCCGGTTTGACGCAAATCGTTGAGTTCGTAGCGATGTCGCTATCATATGAAAGATCCTTGCTGTCGGTAGGCTAATGTTAATTATCGTCAAGACTTGGAAACGCATTGGAAAGGAAAGTTCAGTGCTGAAGAATGGATGTAAAACAGTTGCTTATTGCTTGCACGGTTGGTGCATGATCGTGCTGGCAGCCACCATGAATATGACAACAGTCTAGGGATGGGTTTATGTCGAAATTATCGGACGAGGATTACCGTACGGTTCCTCTTCATGCCACCTTGGCACTCGCTTCGCTGGTAGTAATCGTTGCGGGAATGAAGGTCGGGTCTGATTTGCTGGTGCCACTGCTGCTGGCAATATTTATTGCCGTTGTATGTACTTCCCCTGTGCAATGGCTACACCGCTGTGGCTTGAGTCTGCGAGTATCGGCGTTTCTGACCTTAATGGTGATGCTGGGGTTTCTTTCGCTTATCGGCTTGCTGGTGGTGAATAGTTTCAGCACGTTTTTGGCCGCGTTACCGGATATTGAGTCTCGGCTCTACGAGCAGTATTGGAATTTGCTCAATGCATTGTCTGTGCATGGTATGGCCGTTAGTCCAGATCAGGTCAACTCAATGTTTGCCATGGATGATGAAGATTCTTGGATGCCAACACTGCTGGGGGAGATAGGCAATCTCTTCATGCAAAGCTGTATCGTAGGGTTGCTGGTCATCTTTATGCTTTTTGAGACGCTCAATTTTCGCGATAAAATCTCGCGAGCGCTTGAAAATCCTGCCCCGAGCTTAAAGCGATTCAGCGAATTTAGCTTAACGTTAAAGCGCTACTTAGCGGTCAAAACCGTGATTAGCCTGGCCACTGGGGTGATGGTGTGGCTTTCATGCATCATCATTGGCGTCGAGTTTGCACTGCTGTGGGGGGTGTTGGCTTTTGCCTTAAACTTCATTCCGAATATCGGTTCTGCGCTAGCGGCTATTCCGCCGGTACTATTGCTGCTGGTTGCTCAAGATGGCGGCGCTTTTCAGGCCATGCTTTTGGCCTCGGCCTATTTGGGCATCAACTTTGTGATTGGTAACTTGATTGAGCCGCGAATCATGGGGCAGGCGTTAGGTCTTTCTACCTTTGTGGCGTTTTTGTCGCTGGTAGTATGGGGGTGGATCTTTGGTGCCGCGGGGATGTTGCTCTCAGTAGTGCTTACGATGACCTTGAAGATCGCGCTGGATAGCCATCCGCAAACCCGATGGATGGCGCGCTTATTAGGACCTGGAAAACGTCGTTTAAAAGATACCAGATCTAGCGATGCGCGCCTGCCGCCATGGAAGCGCGAAAGATAACGAAGAAGAAAGATAGCGAAGAAGAAAGATACTAAAGAAGAGTGCTACCGCCGACGTGATCGGCGGTAGCTACATTCATCAAGCGTTTTGTTCGATGAACTGCGTCAGCTGTGATTTGGATTGCGCGCCAACCAGTGAAGCAACTTTGGTGCCTGACTTGAACAGCATGACGGTAGGAACACCGCGCACGCCTTGCTCAGCGGCAATTTCAGGTGCGTCGTCGACATTGACGCTAACCACTTTCAGGCTGTCCTGACGTTCAGCAGCTACTTCGTCAACGACCGGGGCCATCACTTTGCACGGCCCACACCACGGCGCCCAGAATTTCATCAGCACAGGCTGTTCAGCGTTGAGGACTTCTTGCTCAAAGTTGGCGTTGGTGACATCAACATTATTAGCCATTTGATTCTCCCGTTTGCGTTGCTCTTACTGTTTCGTTGCCTCAAATGGAGCAACGGTCATTACGCGATCAATTGGCGCTCTTTCACAGCGCTTCCTGTTTATCACGATAATCGTGGGCAGATGTTAGCGTTCGCGAGGGTTGCTGGCAAATTTCCTGTGCGCTAAATGATCACAAAAGTAGAAATTAATGAGTGCCGGTCAGAAAAATTTTTTATACTATAAAAGTATTATCAAAATGTTTTTTATTCTATCTGATATTATGGAGCGTACTGCCACTAACTGAGGTGGCTGAGCGCATCGCCGCTGCAAGGTCAGGATGAACGCTCAGGCGTGGTCTGTATAGACAAACAAATAAGGTGAGGATATGAAGCTACAACAGCTCCGCTATATCTGGGAAGTCAGTCGGCATAATCTGAACGTCTCAGCCACAGCACAAAGCCTCTTTACCTCACAGCCAGGTATCTCTAAACAAATTCGTTTATTAGAAGACGAGCTAGGTGTGGAAATTTTTGCCCGTAGCGGCAAGCATCTAACGCGAGTGACATCGGGCGGGCAGTCGATTATTGATCTGGCCGGGCAGGTTCTGCGCCTTACGGATAATATCAAGCAGGTGGCGCAAGAGCATAGCGACGAGCGGCGTGGCAGCTTGGCAATCGCGACGACGCATACCCAGGCGCGCTATGCACTGCCGCCTATCATCAGCGAATTCACGTTAAAGTATCCTGATGTTGCGCTGCATATGCAGCAGGGCAATCCTAAACAGATCGCGCAAATGGTCAGTGAAGGACAGGCAGATTTTGCCATTGCCACTGAGTCATTAGAGCTGTTTACCGACTTAGTGCTGCTGCCGTGCTATCGCTGGAATCGCTGTGTGCTTGTACCGAAAGGGCATCCGTTAGCAACGCACAAAGGGCCTTTGACGCTTGAAGCATTGGCTGAGCATCCGCTGGTCACTTACGTTTTTGGATTTACCGGTCGCTCGCAGCTAGACGATGCCTTTAAAGCGAAAGGGCTCTCGCCTAACGTGGTGCTGACGGCGGCGGATGCAGACGTGATTAAAACCTATGTACGGCTGGGAATGGGTGTCGGGATCGTGGCCCATATGGCGGTCGATGAGGCGATTGATACTGATCTCGTCGCTTTGGATGCTAGCCATCTATTTGCAAGCTCTACGACCAAAATTGGCATTCGTCGCGGTACGTTTATGCGTGGCTATATGTATGACTTTTTGCAGCGCTTTGCGCCTCATTTAACCCGTGATCTCGTCGATGAAGCGTTAACGGCAGGTCCACGCCATGAGCTGTCTTTGTTTGATGATATAGACCTGCCAGAGCATTAATGCTGCGATTATTAATGCTGTAGGTGCAGCCCACACTCGCGCTTCTCTTCAACCTTGGTCGGGTCAAAGTAATCGAAGTTGTTGGGTAGGCCATGTGCCTCTAGATACTGGTACATATCCTTTGCACTCCACTGCAGCAGCGGGGCCACTTTTAACAGGCCGTCGCTGTTGCGGCTGACCGGCTGCATCTTAGCGCGCTCGGGGGTGTCCTCAGCGCGTAGCGCGGTGAACCACACGTCGGGCTGCATTTCACGCAGTGCGCGCTCAAAGGGTTCAAGTTTCACTTCTTGAGTAAAGTCCGCGTGGCGCGCATCGTCAATGCCCGGCACCGGGCCATCCAACGCTTCGCGGTGGGCGCGGGTGCGGCGAGGTAGAAAACTCACTACCTTTGAATCGAGCTGTTGAATAACGCTATCGGCAAATTGATACGTGGCCTCGGTGTTATAGCCGCTGTCCATCCATACGATAGGAATGTCGGGGCGCACCTGGCTTACCATATGCAGGATCACCGCCTCAAAGGGGCGAAAGTTAGTGGTGCAGATAGGTCGCTCGCCCTGGGTCAGCGCCCATTCAATTAGCCCTTGGGGGTTGTTGGCGAAGTCGCGGTTAACCGCTTCAAGCTCTGAGGACATGTCGCCTCCTATTCAGGTGTAGAGTCATCGCTGCTAAGCTCATCAGGCGCTAGGCTACCAAATTCAGGCCAGGTTCCCCCAATACCGTTTGGTTAGGCTTTTATATTCCTTTTTGATATTTAATTAACGTTGCTTATTCCAAAGCCTCAATGAGGTGGCGGATTTTATCCAACGTTTCGGTGTACTCCTCGTCGGCTTGAGAGTCGGCAACTAATCCTCCTCCGCCCCATACGTGCAGCCTCCCAGCTTCTGCCACCATCGTGCGGATAGCGATAGACGTATCCATGCTGCCGCGCACATCTACATAGCCCAAGCTGCCGCAGTAGACGCTTCTTTGGCAGGGCTCTAGCTCGTCAATAATTTGCATTGCACGAATTTTCGGTGCGCCGGTAATCGAGCCGCCGGGAAAGGCGGCTTTGAGAAGCGCAAGCGGGCTACAGTCATCGGCTAACGTTCCCTGCACCACGCTGACCAAATGGTGGACGTTAGGGTAGCTCTCTAAATGACATAGTTGCGGCACGCGAATGGACCCTGGCAGGCACACGCGGCCCAGATCGTTACGCAGTAGGTCGACAATCATGACATTTTCAGCGCGATCTTTGCGGCTACTCAGAAGCTGTTCCGCTAGCGCCTTATCCTCGTCCGGCGTTTTACCACGCGGGCGAGTGCCTTTAATCGGGCGTGTTTCCACTTGGCCCTCGCGGCTTTGAATAAAGCGCTCTGGCGAAAGTGAAAGCACGGCGCTGTCATTCCAGGCCATAAAGCCTGAAAAAGGCGTTGGCGTCGCTTTGCGCAACAAAAGGTATGCCTGCCACTCATCCCCTTGGTAGTCAGCATAAAAGCGCTGAGCCAGATTGATTTGGTAGCAGTCGCCTGCGCGAATATAGCGCTGAACGGCATCAAAGCGCGTGACGTACTCGGCGGGAGTAAGCTCAGCCTTAAAGGTGCTGCTCAATGTGAAGACGCTGTCTTGCACTGGCTCTTGAGCAAGCCAGTTTTCTACTTGCCTACGGCGCTCTGGTGTGGCGATTAACCATGCCTGTTGGGCCACGTGGTCAAACGTGATGCACCAGTCGTAAAGCCCTAGGCGCGCCTGGGGGAGTGAGGCAGCGCTGGTTTTCAGGTCAGAGATAGACAGCGTATTACGGCCTAGATCATAGCTCCAATAGCCGATCAGGCCGCCTAGGAAAGGTAGTTCGCTAGGCTCACTAGGGACTTTAAGTTGATCTAATAGCCATTGCTGAACTGCGAACGCATCGTTGGCTAGCTGTGCCGGTGGGCTAAGCTGGTTAGATTCCACGCTCACCATGCCATCGCTGCTCACTTCAAGGGTGGCGAGCGGGTCACTGCTAAGAATGTCGAAGCGGCCGGTGGCGATAGGTCGGCCGCTATCAAGTAGAACGGCGCCAGGGCGTTTACGTAGGCAGGCGAATGCCCCCAAAGGGTCGGTCGAATAGGGCAGGGCAGTAATCGTTAACGCCTTGAGCATGAAGCAAACGCCTAACCAGTTAAGAGGGGCGTGACATTTTAAAGGGGCTTGACTAATGACACCAGCGCTAGGCTTCGACGCCTTTTTCACGCACTGGCGAGCTCAAGAAAAAAAGAAAGGCGGCGTCACGATAGAATGTCTAAAAGGACGTGGTTGTTGACAGGCCTGTTTCGAATAAGTCTATGCATACGACGAAAGGCGCATAAAATCGGCAAAATTGACTGGTTGACGGTTAAGTTTGCACGCGCTAAAGTTTGTTTACTTTTCAATTGTCGACAATTATCTATGGCAACACTGACTTCTCATTCCTCTCCCGCCGCTACTGCACCATCTAAAGCGACGGGCGAAGAGAGCACCCCTTTTGAAATCGCTGCTTCAGCAGCAACGTTGCCCGAAGTTCGCACCCTTGCCGAACGGGTATTTCACCAGCTTCAGGATGCCATTGTGCGCGGCGAGCTGGCACCAGGCAGCAAAATTACCGAGCCTGGGCTTTCGAAAACCTACGGTATCTCACGGGGGCCGCTGCGCGAGGCAATGCGGCGCTTAGAGGCACATCGTTTGATTCAGCGCGTTCCTCACGTGGGCGCACGCGTGGTTCAGCTTTCCATGAAAGAGCTTTTAGAGCTTTTTGATCTGCGCGAAGCGTTGGAAAGTATGGCCGCTCGGCTAGCCGCGGAGCATATGTCAGCCGCAGAGGTTCAGGGCTTACGTGATGTGTTGGCGCTACATGAAGGTCAAGCCGATTTGCAACGAGGCGAGGCCTATTATCAGCGTGAAGGTGACCTTGATTTTCACTACTGCATCGTTCAGGGCAGCCACAATAAAATGCTGATGAACCTGCTGTGCGATGACCTCTACTATTTAGTGCGCCTGTATCGCACCCAGTTTAGTGCCAGCGGCACCCGCCCGCAGCGCGCTTTTGTGGAACACCACCGCATTGTCGATGCTATAGAGGCAGGCGATGCGGAGCTAGCAGAGCTGCTGATGCGCCGCCATGTAAGCGCTTCTCGAGCCAATGTGGCTGACCGCTATGCAGCAGCCCTGCAACAGTCTGTATCTACATTGCAGCGTTAAAAATAGCTAATAATAACTAAACATTAACTAGGAGAAATGCCCCATGTCACAGATGACTCCCGGTGCTCGTTTCCGCGCCGCGCTTGAAGCCAATCGCCCGCTGCCCATTTTAGGCACTATCAATGCATACACCGCGCTGATGGCCGATAAAGTGGGTCACCAGGCGATTTATCTTTCCGGTGGTGGCGTTGCCAATGCCTCATTCGGCCTGCCGGACCTGGGCATGACAACCATGAACGACGTGGTCGAAGATGCTCATCGGATCTGCGGCGCCACTGAGCTGCCGCTGCTGGTAGACATCGATACGGGCTGGGGAGGCGCTTTTAATATTGCGCGCACGGTTAAAGAAATGCAGCGTGCAGGCGTTGCCGCCATTCACATGGAAGATCAGGTTGCTCAGAAGCGCTGTGGTCACCGCCCTAATAAGGCGATTGTGTCTCAGCAGGAAATGGTGGACCGCATCAAGGCCGCCGCCGATGCCAAAATTGATCCCGATTTTTATTTAATTGCTCGCACCGATGCGTTTCAAAAAGAGGGGCTGGATGCGGCTATTGAGCGCGCAAATGCCTGCATTGACGCCGGCGCTGATGCGATTTTTGCTGAGGCAGTCCACACGCTGGATGATTACAAAGCTTTCTGTGAACGCGTCAACGCACCCATTTTAGCCAATATCACTGAGTTCGGTGCCACGCCGCTATTTACTCAAAGGGAGCTGGGCGATGTTGGCTGTCGCATGGTGCTCTATCCACTTTCTGCGTTTCGCGCCATGAATGCGGCGGCGCTGCAGGTTTATCAAAGTATTCTTGATAACGGCCACCAAAAAGAGGTGGTGCCACTGATGCAGACACGCGACGAGCTGTACGATTTTCTGAATTACCACGATTTTGAGCAGAAGCTGGATGCGCTGTTCGTTGAGCAAGGCGATGGCCAATAAACGTTACTTCAGGGTAGTGACCCCAAGGTAATAGCCAACTGCGCTCACACAAAATACCTCAATAAAATTCTCAAAATAAAAGTAGCGATAGGAGACACACCATGGCTGATAAACCCGTGACAGGTGCAGGACTACGTGGTCAGAGTGCAGGCAGCACTGCGCTGTGCACGGTAGGTAAAACAGGCTCGGGCCTGACCTATCGTGGATTTGATATTAAAGAGCTGGCTGAAAAAGCCAAATTTGAAGAAGTGGCTTACCTGCTGCTAAAGGGCAAGCTGCCCAATCAAGCCGAGCTTAATGAGTACATTAGCAAGCTGAAAAGCCTGCGTGGGCTGCCTGACGCTTTGAAGACCGTGCTCGAGCAGATTCCCAAAGACGCGCATCCTATGGATGTGATGCGCACAGGTGCCTCAATGCTGGGCAATCTGGAAACCGAGGAGAGTTTTGATCAACAGCAGGATGTCTCAGACCGTTTATTAGCGGTGCTGCCCTCTATCATTTGCTACTGGTATCGCTTTTCCCACGACGGCGTGCGCATTGATACTGAAACTGACGATAACTCCGTGGGCGGTCATTTTCTCAATATGCTGCGCGGCGAACCGGCCTCTGAGCTGCATGCACGGGTAATGAACGTATCGTTGATTCTGTATGCCGAGCACGAATTTAATGCCTCTACCTTTACCGCTCGTGTGTGTGCCTCAACGCTTTCTGATATGCATTCCTGCGTGACCGGGGCGATTGGTTCGCTACGTGGCCCGCTGCATGGCGGTGCTAACGAAGCTGCAATGGCGATGATTGAGGATTGGACGTCGCCGGAAGAAGCGGAAAGCAAGATCATGAGCATGCTTGAGCGCAAGGACAAGATCATGGGCTTTGGGCACGCGATTTATCGCGAGTCTGACCCTCGCAACGCGATTATCAAGCACTGGTCGAAAAAGCTCTCTGACGATGTGGGCGATGATGTCCTGTACGCCGTTTCCGAGCGGGTCGAAGAGGTTATGTGGCGCGAGAAGAAGCTGTTCTGTAATGCTGATTTCTTTCACGCTAGTGCTTATCACTTTATGGATATTCCCACCAAGCTGTTTACGCCGATTTTCGTTATGTCGCGCGTCACAGGCTGGGCGGCCCACGTGTTTGAACAGCGCGCTAATAACCGCATTATCCGCCCCAGCGCCGATTATACCGGCCCCGAGAAGAGCGAGTGGGTGCCGATAGAAGCACGAGACTGACCTGCGTGCTGCCCGGTGGCTTAGCGACCGGGCTTTTTCAGCCCCTTCCTGTGAGCCTGCCTGCTATGAATACCGACTACCGAAAACCACTGCCTGGCACCGAGCTTGAGTTCTTTGATGCTCGCGAGGCGGTTGAAGATATCCAGCCCGGTGCCTATGCACAGCTGCCTTACACTTCCCGCGTGCTGGCTGAACAGCTGGTGCGCCGCTGCAATCCTGAGCTACTGACCGATGCGCTTAAGCAGTTGATTGAGCGTAAGAGCGACCTGGATTTTCCTTGGTATCCTGCCCGCGTGGTTTGCCACGATATTCTTGGCCAGACCGCACTGGTCGATTTAGCCGGGCTGCGCGATGCTATTGCCGAGAAAGGCGGTGATCCCGCCAAGGTGAACCCCGTTGTGCCGACCCAGCTAATTGTCGATCATTCGTTGGCGGTTGAGCACTCTGGTTCAGAAGAAGGCGCCTTCGAAAAAAATAGAGCGATTGAAGATCGTCGCAACGACGATCGCTTCCACTTTATTAACTGGACTAAGACGGCGTTTGAAAACGTCGATGTCATCCCACCCGGCAATGGCATCATGCACCAGATTAATTTGGAGAAAATGTCACCCGTGGTGCAGAACCGCGATGGCATTGCCTACCCGGATACCTGTGTGGGCACCGACAGCCACACGCCGATGGTCGATGCGCTGGGCGTGATCTCAGTGGGCGTAGGTGGGTTGGAGGCCGAAAGCGTCATGCTGGGGCGCGCATCCATGATGCGCCTGCCGGATATTGTGGGCGTTGAGCTAACCGGTAAGCTGCAGCCGGGTATAACCGGCACGGATATGGTGCTGGCAATTACCGAATTTCTGCGTAAACAGCGGGTAGTGGGGGCCTACTTAGAATTTTACGGCGAAGGGGCTGATGCGCTGACCGTGGGCGATCGCGCGACTATCTCTAACATGACGCCTGAATATGGCGCCACGGCGGCGATGTTCTACATCGACAGCCAAACCATCGACTACTTGAAGCTCACCGGGCGTGAAGATGAACAGGTGGCGCTGGTAGAAACCTATGCCAAACACACCGGCCTATGGGCAGACAGCTTAGCTGGCGTTACCTACGAGCGAGTGCTGAGCTTTGACCTTTCTTCTGTACATCGCACACTAGCGGGGCCGTCTAATCCTCACGCGCATTTACCTACCTCAGAGCTTGCTCAGCGCGGCATCGCCGTGGGGCTTGAGGCCGCACGTGAAGAAGAGAAAGCCGGCAAGATGCCTGATGGCGCGGTTATTATCGCCGCTATCACCAGTTGCACCAATACATCTAACCCGCGCAACATGGTGGCGGCAGGGTTGATTGCCCGCAACGCCAATCGACTGGGCTTATTGCGTAAGCCATGGGTGAAGTCATCGCTGGCGCCTGGTTCGAAAACGGTCAAGATGTATTTGGAAGAAGCTGGCTTGATGAGTGAGCTGGAAACGCTCGGCTTTGGGGTGGTTGCTTACGCCTGTACCACCTGCAACGGGATGTCTGGGGCGCTTGATCCGGCCATTCAGCAGGAAATTATTGATCGCGATCTTTATGCGACCGCCGTGCTTTCCGGCAACCGCAATTTCGATGGTCGTATTCATCCGCATGCCCAGCAGGCCTTTTTAGCATCACCGCCGCTGGTCGTTGCCTACGCCATTGCGGGCACAATACGTTTTGATATCGAAAAGGATGTGCTGGGTATCGACCAGGCAGGTAACTCCGTCACCTTGAAGGACATCTGGCCAGCCGATGAAGAGATCGACGCCATTGTCAAAGCCGCGGTGAAGCCTGAACAGTTCCGGCAGACCTATATCCCTATGTTTGACCTGGATAAAAGCGCCCGTACCCTGGTGAGCCCGCTTTACGACTGGCGCCCCGAGAGCACCTATATCCGCCGCCCGCCATACTGGGAGGGCAACATGGCCAAAGAGCGCACGCTTAAGGGCATGCGTCCGCTAGCTATCTTGCCGGACAATATCACCACCGATCACCTGTCGCCCTCTAACGCTATTCAGCTGAACAGCGCGGCGGGCGAGTATCTGGCCAAAATGGGCCTGCCTGAGGAAGACTTCAATTCCTATGCCACGCATCGCGGTGATCATCTAACCGCCCAGCGCGCCACGTTCGCTAACCCTAAGCTGTTTAATGAGATGGTGCGCGAGGCCGATGGCAGCGTAAAGCAAGGCTCGCTGGCACGGGTTGAGCCCGAAGGTGAGGTGACCCGCATGTGGGAAGCCATCGAAACCTATATGGCGCGCAAACAGCCGCTGATTATTATTGCCGGCGCGGATTACGGCCAGGGGTCTTCGCGGGATTGGGCGGCCAAAGGTGTCGCGCTGGCGGGCGTCGAAGCGATTGCCGCCGAAGGCTTTGAGCGTATTCACCGCACTAATTTGATTGGTATGGGCGTCATGCCTCTGGAGTTTGAAGCGGGCACCACGCGTATGACGCTGGGCCTTGATGGCACTGAAATATTTGATGTCGAAGGTTCGGCCGCGCCCGGCGCGATGCTCACGCTGGTCATTCATCGACAAAATGGTGAAAGCGAGCGTGTGGCGATGAAGTGTCGCCTAGATACCGCTGAAGAAGTGTCGATTTATACCGCCGGCGGCGTCTTACAGCGTTTTGCCCAGGACTTTCTTGAATCAACCGCCGTTTAGCTTTTAGGAGATCGCATTATGGCCAGTGCTCCACAAATAAAAATACCGGCGACCTACATGCGCGGCGGCACCAGCAAAGGCGTGTTTTTTAAGCTCTGTGATTTACCTAGCGTGGCTCAGCAAGCCGGGCCCGAACGGGACCGGCTATTGCTGCGGGTGATTGGCAGTCCCGACCCTTATGAAAAGCAGATTGATGGGATGGGGGCCGCAACGTCAAGTACCAGCAAAACGGTGATTCTATCTAAAAGTGAGTCATCCGAGCACGATGTGGATTACCTTTTTGGGCAGGTTTCAATCGACAAGCCGGTGGTTGACTGGAGCGGTAACTGCGGCAATCTCTCGGCGGCGGTAGGTCCCTTCGCGATTGCCAATGGCCTTGTGGATGCTTCACGCATTCCCGAAAACGGTTTAGCTGAGGTAAGAATTTGGCAGGTCAATATTCAGAAAACCATCGTGTCTCAGGTGCCTATTGTGAACGGGCAAGTGCAGGAAACCGGTAACTTTGAACTCGATGGCGTGACTTTCCCAGCGGCTGAAATTGCGGTGGCTTTTATGGAACCCGCTGATGGTGAAGGTGCTATTTTTCCTACGGGCAATCTTATTGACGATCTGGATGTGCCTGGCGTTGGCGCGCTGAAAGCCACGCTGATCAATGCAGGCATACCCACGGTGTTTATCAATGCGGCCGACGTTGGATATACCGGTGCCGAATTGCAGGATGTGATTAATAGCGATAGCCGCGCGCTTAAAATGTTTGAAGACATTCGTGCCCACGGCGCCGTGCGTATGGGGCTGATCAACGATGTGAGTGAAGCTGCTCATCGACAGCACACGCCGAAAGTGGCATTTGTTGGGCCGCCTGCAGATTACGTCTCATCGAGCGGAAAACCGGTGCAGGCCGCCGATATTGACTTGCTGGTGAGGGCGCTCTCTATGGGCAAGCTGCACCATGCCATGATGGGAACCGCTGCCGTGGCCATTGCGGCGGCTGCTGCCATTGAGGGCACGCTAGTTAATCTGGCCGCTGGCGGTGAAAAGCGTCAGGCGGTTACCTTTGGCCATCCTTCGGGCAGTTTGCGTGTTGGCGCTGAAGCTAATCTGGTTGAGGGACGCTGGCAGATTGATCAGGCCATTATGAGCCGGAGCGCGCGGGTACTGATGGAGGGCGTCGTGAGAATTCCCGGTGACAGCTTTTAGGCCATACTGAATAGGTGGTTATACATTAGGAGAGCACTATGTCCACTAGAGCATCCGCAACATCCGAAGCCAATGAGCGCCCGGATTATGACCCTGAACTACAGGCTATTGCCGACTACGTATTGAATTATCAGGTGGAGTCTTCTGAGGCGCTGGAAACCGCGCGTTACTGCCTGATGGACACGTTAGGCTGTGGGCTGCTGGCGCTACGCTTCCCTGAGTGCACCAAGCATCTGGGGCCCATTGTGGAAGGCACCGTGGTGCCGTTCGGATCTCGGGTGCCGGGCACCTCGCTACGCTTAGACCCGGTTAAAGCGGCGTGGGATATCGGCTGTATTATCCGCTGGCTGGACTATAACGACACTTGGCTGGCCGCCGAGTGGGGGCATCCCTCCGATAACCTTGGCGCGATACTCGCCGTTGCCGATCACCTTTCCCAGCGGCGGGTTGCTCAAGGCGAAGCACCGCTGGTAATGCGCGATGTGCTTAATGCCATGGTCATGGCCCATGAAATACAGGGCGTGCTGGCGTTAGATAATAGCTTTAATCGCGTGGGGCTAGACCACGTGGTGTTAGTAAAGGTGGCGTCTACCGCCGTAGCCGCCAAGCTTTCCGGGGCCAATCGTGAGCAGATGCTTTCAGCGCTTTCTCACGCCTGGGCCGATGGTCAAAGCCTGCGGACGTATCGTCATGCGCCGAACGCGGGTTCACGTAAAAGCTGGGCGGCCGGTGATGCTACCTCGCGAGGTGTGCGTTTGGCCGATATCGCCTTGCGGGGTGAAATGGGTATCCCCAGTGCGCTCTCGGCACCTCAGTGGGGCTTCTACGATGTGTTGTTTAGCCATGCCAATAAAGATCTGAGCTTAAAGCCAGCGGCTGAGCGACGTTTTCGGTTTCAGCGCGAATTCGGCAGCTATGTAATGGAAAACATCTTGTTCAAGATCTCTTTTCCCGCCGAGTTCCACGCCCAAACGGCGTGCGAAGCCGCCGTTGCGCTACACCCACAGGTTAAGGATCGCTTGGCCAATATTGATAAAATTGTGCTTACCACCCATGACTCGGCCATTCGAATTATTTCTAAAACCGGCGCGCTAGCGAATCCCGCGGATCGTGATCACTGCTTGCAATACATGACCGCAGTGCCGCTTATCTTTGGCTCGCTTAGCGCCGAACACTATGAAGATAGTTTTCATGCGGCGAACCCGCTGATTGATGAGCTGCGCAGTAAAATGCAGGTAAAAGAGAACCCTGAGTATTCGGCCGATTATTATGATCCGGAAAAACGCTCGATCGCTAACGCTATACAGGTTTTTTTCACCGATGGGAGCGCGACCGATAACGTTGCCGTGGAGTATCCGGTTGGGCATCGGCGTCGGCGAGAAGAGGGGATGCCGCTACTTATCGATAAGTTTAAGCGCCACCTAACGACGCGGTTTGCGCAAGATCGCTGCCATCATATTGCCCAGTTATGCAGTGACCAGGCCGCCCTGGAGCAGCTGCCCGTTCATAAGTTTATGAATGCGTGGATGATCTAAGCGCCTCTATCAATAGTTACCGGCCAATAGTGCCCGGCCAATAGCTGCCCGGCGCGTTGCGACGCGACCGGGCAGCTATTTATAAGAGCTAGTTCGTTATAGCTAATTCATCAGAACCAATTTCTCAGAGCTAATTCATCAGAATGATTGTTTTAATCTTCAAAGGTTACCTGGTCGCGCATGCTATCAACGGTCGCTGATCCAATGCCGCTCACGCGAGTAAGATCGTCAGCGCTATCAAACGCGCCGCTAGTTTGACGTTCTTCAATGATAGCCTCTGCTCTGCTTGGGCCGATCCCCGGCAGCTCTGCCAGGAGCTCAGCGTCGGCGGTGTTAACATTGATGGGGGCCAGCTGCTGCGCTAGAACGCCGCTTGAAAGCCCTAAACTGACGCTTAGCAGTAGTGCTACTAACATTCCTTTAAGTGTCATGTTCATCTTGTGATCCTTTTAATAACGGTTGCTAATAAAAATTATTGATAGATAGTGCAGGCGCTATGCCATAGAGAGCATTACCGTTGTAGACAATAAATATCATCTCGATAACCGTCGCGCCATAGTTAACTTAGCGCTATATGTTGAGTGATTATGTAAGCGATGTGTGACAGCAGTTGTAAGTTTTTAGCTACGGATATATGGCAAATGGCTTACAAACTCAGGGCGCGAGAAGAGGGGGGAGGCTGATATAATGGTTGAAAACGTATTTGGAGCAACGCTGTGGCCACTGATTCCCCAATTATTATTGCGCTAGATTATCCCTCGTTAGATGCTGCCCTGTGCATGGCTGACCAGCTAGATCCTGCCCGCTGCCGGGTGAAAGTCGGTAAAGAGCTGTTTACGCGCAGCGGGCCTGCGGTGCTTGATGCGCTGCACGGGCGAGGCTTTGAGGTGTTTTTGGATCTTAAGTTTCACGATATCCCTAACACCGTGGCGAGTGCCGTACAGGCGGCCGCAGAGCAGGGCGTATGGATGGTTAATGTGCATGCCAGCGGTGGTCGGAGGATGATGGAAGCAGCCGTTCAGCGTTTAGACCAGCATCGTTTAACGACTCATCTGATTGCCGTTACTGTATTAACCAGCATGCAAGCCGATGACTTAGCTGATGTCGGTATCAATATCTCGGTTAAGGAGCACGTCGCGCGCTTGGCGCTGCTGGCAAAGCACAGCGGCCTGCAAGGCGTTGTTTGTTCAGCGCAGGAGTCTGCTGATATTAAAGCGCTGTGCGGCGATGCCTTCTTGAAAGTGACGCCGGGCATTCGACCTACGTTTGCGTCGGCTGATGACCAGCAGCGGATTATGACGCCTAGCGCCGCTATTGAAGCAGGAAGCACGCACTTGGTGATTGGCCGTCCTATTACGCAGGCTGATGATCCTATGGCCGCGCTACATATGGTTGAAGCGGAGTTGGGGCAGCGCTAAGTCAAAGCAAGCGAATAAAAGGGTAAGGGGGAGTAGGGGCTATAAAGGCGAGATGCTATTCACCTTCTACGCCAATAATGGGCTTTATCGTTCCCCAGTAACGACAGCTGGGGCATTGCCACTGGAGTGCGTCACTCGCAAGGCCACAGCGCTGACAGCGGTGGCGCGTGCGGTTCAGAAGCAGCGCATCGGTATGATGCTTAAGCAACAGCAGGCGAGTGTCAGGGGTTTCTTTGCCGCTTTGTCGCTGGCTTTCAATATACAGGTCGATTAAGTAGTCCAGGCCGCCTAGGCTAGGCACGGCACGTAGGTGCTCACCGATTAGCGCAATGGCTTTGTCGACGCCGTCACGCTGATGAACGAGCTCCCCCAGGGCAATGATAATACTGGTGTAAGGCGCTTGCTCAAGGAGGCGAAACAAGTGTGCTTCATAACCCGCTTCGTCATCTTGGCGTAAGTAGGCGCGCTTAAGCGCCGGCAACATAGTGGGTATGTGGGCGGTTTCCTGATGCACGATACAATCCAATCGCTCAATGGCGCGGCCACAGTGGCCGTTATCCATCTCTAAGTTGGCCAGTAGCAGGGTAGCGCGAACGCAGTTTTCGTCCAGTTGAAGCGCTTTTTTGAGGTGCTTTTTCGCCATCGCACGGCTGGCTTCACTAATTTCTTTGAGCGCTAGCTCACATAGCCAATGGGCTGCGGGCCGCCGCATTGCCGGACGCTGTTTGAGTATGGGCTGAATAACCTCTAACGCCTCTTGCCATGCTTGTTCACGCTCTAATAGATCGATGAGCAGCTGTTTAGCGGCATAGCGGTGGCTATCGTCGGTGCTATTTTCCAGCAGAATATTAAGCAGGCGTTGGGCGCGGTCATGGACACCGAGTGCCATGAAGTCGCGGGCAAGCTCTAGCTGGATCTGTTCGTTGGTATGCTGAGGCAGCTCTGGGCGGGCTAACAAGTTCTGGTGAATGCTTACCGCTTTGTCGGCTTCGCCGCGGGCGCGAAATAATTTGCCTAGGGCAATGTGCGTATCTACAGTGTCGCTGTTCACCGTCAGCACGTTGATGAACGTATTGATTGCCTCGTCGGGCTGCTCATTAAGCAGATAGTTGAGCCCGACGAAATAATCTCGCGATAAGGCCTGCGAAGGCGGCGCGGACGACAGATGCTGCTGCCGGCGACGTGTAGCCTGCCGGTAACCTAACCCGTAACCGATGGCAATAGCGGTCAGTAATACGCCTAACAGCGCAGTATCCAGCATTTATGCCAGTTCCTTGAACTCCTGGGTACGCAGGCTATCGAGTTCCTTACGCTGCTGCTTATTATGCCGCTGGCTGCGTGCTAGTGTTGCTTTCAACCGCACGTAAACACCTAGCATCGCGAGCATGCCTAGCAGAACGCCAAAGACTAATGTCGCTAGCAGCCAGACCGAAAGCGATACTGCCGGTAGCTCTAGCCAAATTAGATTCAAGGCAATCGTTTGCTGATTATTGACGGCAAATAAGATGCCTACCAGCACAACTGCCAGTAAAATGACGGCTAAAATCAGCCCTTTTATCCAACGCATGAGAGTTCCCTAGTCTGTTACATTCACGGTAGCTCTATTGTGTACGACTGAAGGCCCGGCGTCATCCCAGATTCGGCCGAGTAGCGCAATAACTGATCGCTAGTAGCCAAGAGCGCGGCTAGCGTCGACCTGCTCACGCAGCTCTTTGCCCGGCTTAAAGTGCGGCACGTACTTGCCTTCTAAATCAACGGCATCGCCTGTTTTGGGATTGCGTCCGACGCGTGGCTCCCGGTAGTGCAGCGAAAAACTGCCGAACCCACGGATCTCAACGCGACCGCCACTTGCGAGTGAGTCGGTCATATCGTCTAGGATAATACGCACCGCCGTTTCAACATCTTTGGCGGATAATTCCGGCTGACGCATCGCGATTTGTTCGATTAATTCAGATTTAGTCATCGGTTAGCTCCCTGCGAACATTGAAGGCCGTGACGCGCTCCCGACCTCACTAACATCAAATTCAGCATACTGCGCTATTGAATATAAAACAATTCAGATAAAACAAGGTTCTAGACTCATTAGCAGCATAGGCGAAGTGTGGCGCTGGCGCGACCCTGCAGCTTAGGTATACTGGCTTTTCATTTTTTTGAACGGAGAGGCTGACGTTGAGCGACGACACATCCCCAGCAGCTGTACGGCGCAAGCGACTTTATTGGCACTCCCGACGCGGTATGTGGGAGCTTGATTTGCTGCTAATTCCATTTCTTGAGCAACGTTTTGATCAGCTTAGTGATGAGGATAAGTTGGCCTATGAGCAATTAATTGAAGGTGAAGACCAGGATCTGTTTGTCTGGCTCATGCATCGAGAGTGGCCTGAAGAAGCCAGTCAGCGCCGAATTGTACAAATGATTGTTGAACATGCTGAAACCACCGATAACTCTGCCTATCGCACCCTCTAGCTATTGGTTGTCAGCTCAATGCTGCCTTTTTATTGGTGTGGCGGCGCTGAGCTATTGGGTCGGCGGTACGTTAGTGCTGATGCTGGTGAGTGCGCTAGGAGGTATTGCCCTCTGGCGTGCTTACACTCAAGCCCCGAAAGGATTGCTTTGCCTGAGCTCAACGGGGTCGTCATGTCATGGCCGCTGGCTGCTGCCGTTTGATCCAGAGCCGCCAATGAATAGCCGTCCATCACTGGGCGATGAGTATCAAGTGCGCTGCGACTATTTGGGGCCTTGGTTGATCGGCCTTTATGTTGGTAAGCAGCGGATTTGGCTCTGGCCGGACAGTGCGCCGCCTGAGCGCTTGCGTGAAGTAAGGCGGCTATTTCATCGACCTGGGCGCTAAGTGCATGCTTGAAAGCATTGAAGCGGTGGCGTTAGGCTGGTGATTAGGCCAGTCGGTCGTAAAATGCAGGCCGCGTGATTCATGCCGCTGCTGGGCAGCCAGTACCGTTAACGTGGCTAGCTGCAGCGCCTGCGTCAGGCGACGGCCCTCTGGATTGGCGTGGATGCCTTCTAATCCTTCCGCGCTGTTTAACAGCGCCTTGAGTTGCTCCATCGCCGTTTTTAATCCGGCTTCGCTGCGCACAATGCACACATGCTGACTCATCACTCGGCGCATTTCTTGACGGATGTTGGACAGAGCCGATTGAGAAATAGCCCCAGCCACAGGCTGAGCGGGAGGATGGAGCTCATCACTGGGTAAGTCTTTCTCTTGTTTTGGCGCGCAGGCCAATAGCGCTCGTGCGCAGCTCCTGGCAAACACCAGACACTCCAGAAGCGAGTTGCTTGCCATTCGGTTAGCGCCATGCAGGCCTGTGCACGCTGTTTCACCAATGGCGTAAAGGCTAGCAACGCTGGTAGCGCCTTGTAGGTTGGTGGCGATGCCACCGCAGCTATAGTGGGCGGCAGGCACTACGGGAATGGCTTGCTGGGTAATATCAATGCCCCGAGTGATGCAGTGAGCCTGAATAGTCGGGAAGTGGTGGCGAATCACCTCGGCGCCTAGGTGACGAATATCCAGCCAAACGTGACCGAGTGTACCGCGCTGTATCTCCGCATCAATAGCCCGGGCGACGACATCACGAGGCGCAAGCTCGGCGCGTTGATCTAGCGCTAGCATAAAGCGTTGGCCGGCTTCATCGAGCAGGTATCCGCCTTCGCCTCGCACTGCCTCGCTGATCAAAAAAGCGGGCCCTTCTGGGTCAAATAGGCAGGTCGGATGAAACTGCTGAAATTCCAAGTTCATTAGCTGAGCGCCTAGCTCGGCGGCCATCATCATGCCTTCGCCGCTGCTAGGGGTTGGCGTTGTGGTGTGTTGATAAAGCCCGCTAGCACCGCCAGTGGCGATAACGGTATGGCGTGCCGTGATCGAGTGCCACTGTTGGTTGAGGTCACTGCCATAGGCGCCTCGACACGTGCCGCTGTCATCTTGTAGCAAGCCAACGATTGTTAGGTCATTGCGCTGTATAATCTGAGGATGCTTGGCGACTTTATCTAATAGCGTCTCTACTACGGCGCGCCCAGTGGCGTCATCAGCATGGATGATGCGTCGGGCGTTGTGACCACCCTCACGAGTCAGATGATACGGGTAGCGTGCGTTAGGGTCGGTCTCAGGCGTAAAAGGAACGCCGTTATCGATCAGCCACTGAATGGCAGAGGGGCCGTTGGCGACGGTAAAACGGACGGCTTCTGTATCGCACAGGCCATCTCCAGCAATCAGCGTGTCGTTAATATGTGCTTCGAGGTTATCGTCAGGCGAAAGAACCGCGGCAATACCACCCTGTGCCCAGCGGCTGGCTCCTTGGTCGTCTTGAGCGGGGCGCACGAGTATTACTGACAGGTGGTCAGCGATGTCGAGAGCAAGCGTTAGTCCGGCAACGCCGCCGCCAATGATCAGTACGTCGGGTATTGGCGTGCTCATAATGCCCGCTCCTTATTGTTGGCTGAAACGGCGTTAGTCGCGTGCCTGCCAGATATCTGTGCACGGTCGACATTAAGGCGAACGAAAGGCGAGCATCATAGCGTGGCAATGACTGAATGACGATATTGTGAACGCAAAATAGGCCCTGCAAGCTTTCGCCTGGGGCAATAAGAATAGCTAACTCAATAGAAAGGAGGACAGCCAATGGCTGTAGATAAATGAAGAATCAAACAAAAGAAATGGTGCCCGGAGCCGGACTTGAACCGGCACGGGGTTTCCCCCGAGAGATTTTAAGTCTCATTGATAGAAGCTCATTATGTGTCAGTGCTTATTAAAAACAAATAGTTAGGTTCGAAAAGTGATCACTGAATGGCAGTGTGGCACAGTAAAGTGGACATTTTGTGGTCATTTCCTCAATACGGTTCGTCATAGCCTAAAAGGTGGGCATTGGCTTTAAGGCTTTGTTTAAGGGAGTGGCGTATCTGGGCACCTACAGACCGTTCTTTTAAATCGGCTAGGCGCTTAACTTCATCGTAAAGCGAGGGCTCAATCATCATAGAAATAGTGCGTTTCTTTTCTTTAGATGTTGGCTTAGAAGGCGGTTGCTCTAACGGTTCATGGGAGCTGGAGGTCGCTGTAGTTTGCCTTAGGGTGCTCGAATCAGGTGGGGTGGAAGGCTGGTCGGACGACTGCGAGGACGATTCTGAAAGCTTTTGCTGACGAATCGAAAGCAAGAAATCAGTTAGGCCTTTTTCCGTATGGGTTGCGACCGACGGTAATAGTAGCATCTGACCGCCAACCGACCAGCGTTCCCAGAATACGTTATCACTTACACTTCCGAAGCGCACGCACTCGTAATACAGACCAAACTGTTTCCAGCCAGGGCCATTGTTCATTGCTTCAAGAAGGTTTCTCCAGCCTTCAGGTTTTCCTTTCTTAAGGTAAGTCGAAAGCCGCCGCCTTTGCTCTTTATCCAGAGAGTAAGCCATTTCTAAGCCCTATAGTTTATATATAGAAACAAAATAGCTTCATGGCCTAAGAAGGTCAATAATTCTATGCAGTTTCTATTGCGTAACTATATAGGTTTTATGATAGGCTACCTATATAGGTCATGCTGTACTGTGCATCAGTGACGAGTTACAGCGGGTTTGATTGTTATTCTGGGAGACGTGTTACATGGAGGGTCTCAACCGATGGGAGTAAGCAAACAAGAGGATGGAAGCTGGTTGGCTGATTTCAGAGGAAACGGCAGAGGGTCTAGGCGTTTCAGAAAGAAATTTAAGACCAAGGCTGAAGCGCTTAGGTACGAGAATCACATCAAAGCTAAGGTGGTTCAAGCCCCTGACTGGGAACCGCCTAAAAAAGATGCCCGCAAACTCTCGGACTTAGTTGAGCGCTGGTATCAGGTTCATGGAAAGCACAACACTGATGGGCAGTCGCGCAAACAGCGCTTAATGAAGCTCTGTGAGCTTTCTGGTGACCCACTGGCAGATGAGCTAGATCAAGAGTGGTTTACGCGACTTAGAGAGGCTAGGAGCGAATCTGTTTCGGCAAATACGATGAATCATGACAGGGCATACTTGAATGCCTTGTTCAACGAATTGGCAAGAGCAGGGGAGTGGGACAAGCCTAACCCTGTTAGGCAAAGCAGAAAGCTCAAATATGATAACCGTGAGTTGAGGTACCTTTCTAAAGAGGAAGTTAAGCGCTTGCTTGAAGAGTTGGGGGCATCAAGGAATGGTTCAGCCTTGTTAATTACCAAAGTATGTCTAGCAACGGGTGCGCGGTGGACTGAAGCTGAAACGTTACGAAGGGAGAATATTAAAAACGGCTTAGCATCATTTTGGAGCACGAAAAATGGTAAGCCACGACACATCCCTATAAGCCAAGAGCTTGAAGCTGAGATACTTGCTGCTGGTGGCCCGGGAAGGCTATTCAAAGGAAGCTATGAGGCTTTCAAAAATGCGATTGATAGAGCGGGCATTGCTCTGCCAAAGGGGCAGGTGACACATGTGCTTAGGCATACTTTTGCCAGTCATTTCATTATGCAAGGCGGCAGTATCTTGACCTTGCAGCGCATCTTAGATCATTCAACCATTACCATGACAATGAGATATGCACATTTAGCGCCGGATCACCTCGAAGAGGCCAAAAAGCTGAATGTTCTGGAGGTTATCAAATGACGCCTGAGCAGCATTTTAGAGACGTTTCCGCACGCATTGGGGCAGCGCCGGGAATAGTTGAGTTGGGGGTTTTACCCAGGCACTTGAATATTCAGATGCTAGAAAGCCTGCACGCTGAGTATGGCAGGGTAATTGAGCGACTAAAGGGCTCCAATGTTGTTTCTCTGCCTTCTCGGCATCCCCGCTCACTCGGGCTCCAGGATCCAGAGTGATTAACCACGTCGTCAGCTCGCCGCAGTCGCATTGGATTCGGCCATGCTTATGGGGCCGCGTCAACCCGTGCTGCGCAGAGTATGACGCTACCCCATAAGCATGGCGTTGATCAGGTGCGACCGACGGCGATAGGTGACGGAGTGGTTAAAACCAATGTTTACCAGGGCCGCGATGGGGAGTAAGGGGATTGAGCAAGGAATGAGACCGCGACGAAAAGAGGGGATGCCGCAAGTCTGTTGTTTGTCATGCATTCGCTTCGCTCACCACCATTCAAAGTAATCAGAGCACACAGAGAAATTCCCAGGTGTGGACACTTTGTGGACATCGAGCATTTGCTTCAAGAAGGGGTAAGTCAGATATGGTATCTAACTTATTGAAAATAATGGTGCCCGGAGCCGGACTTGAACCGGCACGGGGTTTCCCCCGAGAGATTTTAAGTCTCTTGCGTCTACCGATTTCGCCATCCGGGCAAATCATCGCAATGTTGTTTCAAAGTTATTTTCAAAAAGTTCTTTGAAAAATTATGCTTTGAAAAAGCATCACTACACGAGAAATATGGAGGCTGGAGTCGGAATCGAACCGGCGTACACGGAGTTGCAGTCCGCTGCATAACCACTCTGCCATCCAGCCTCAAGAGTCATTGGAGCGGGAAAGGAGATTCGAACTCCCGACCCTCGCCTTGGCAAGGCGATGCTCTACCACTGAGCTATTCCCGCTCGACTCGATGGCGAATTATACGGATCACCGGCGAGTTGTCAATCAATGAATTAAGCTGCGATCCTTATTTATTTATCAGCAGCTTACATGGAGCGGCTAGTTACATCGAACGGCTAAGATGCGGCCAGGCGGCTTTCAAGTACTGAATCATTGACCAGAGCGTTAGGGCGGCGGCGACATACACTACGACAACGCCTACCAGCGCAAGCGGGTGCGCTGGCGGGAAGGCTAGCAAGATGAGCAAGGAGACCATTTGCAGCGTTGTTTTGAGTTTGCCAACCCATGAAACGGCCACCATGCCACGCTTGCCCATTTCCGCCATCCATTCTCGCAGCGCTGAAATAACGATTTCACGGCCGATAATGACGAGCGCGGGAAGCGTTAGCACTAAGGTGTCGTAGCGCTCAATTAATAGCGCCAGAGCCACCACGACCATAAGTTTGTCGGCCACGGGGTCCAAAAAAGCGCCAAACGGCGTTGACTGATTCCAGCGACGCGCTAAATAGCCGTCTAGCCAGTCAGTAATCGAGGCTAGGCCAAATAGCCCCGCTGCCACGGGCATGCTCCAGCTAAACGGGAGATAAAACAGCACCACGAGCAGCGGGATGAAGGCGATTCTCGCCAAGGTCAGTATGTTGGGTATATTCATCGCAGGAAGCGATCCTTGCTGGAAATCATAGGATTCGAAATGTTTGGAGTCATTCTATCCCCCTTAGCCGATAGCATCCATGCTAACAGGGTGTTTATCCGTTTAACGCCCGGTAAATACTTTCGGCGAGTGCCGCATTGATACCCGGTACGCGTATAAGTTCATCACGGCTGGCTTTTTGTACGCCTTGAAGGCCGCCAAAAAAGCGTAATAGCTCGCGTCTGCGTTTAGGCCCAACGCCTGGAATGTCTTGTAGGGTAGACGTGCGTCTTGCTTTGTCGCGCTGAGCGCGATGCCCGGCAATCGCAAAGCGATGTGACTCATCCCGAATGTGCTGTATTAGGTGCAGCGCCGGTGAAGAAGGGTCTAGGTCGAGTGGATTGTCAGCTGTTTCTAAGAATAGGCTTTCAAGCCCCGCCTTCCGCGTCGTGCCTTTGGCAACGCCAAGAAGAATGATATTGGTGATATCTAACGCTTTAAACACGCCACGCGCCATGTTGAGCTGACCTTTGCCGCCATCGACAATCACAATGTCGGGCGCCACCGCTTCACCACTTTTAACCCGCTTGAGGCGGCGTGTCAGCGCCTGCTGCATAGCAGCGTAGTCATCGCCGGCGGCGACTCCTTCAATGCGGAAATGCCGATAGTCGCTTTTACGCGGCCCCTGGTGATCAAAGACAACGCAGGAAGCAACGGTGGCTTCGCCATGGCTATGGCTAATATCAAAGCATTCGAGGCGCTGGGGTATTTCGTCGAGCCCCAGCGCTTTCTGTAAGGAGCTAAAACGTTGGGTCAGCTGGGTTTGATTGGCAAGATGCGATGCCAGCTGCTGCTCAGCGTTAGTGATAGCAAGCTGCTGCCACTGGGCACGGTGGCCGCGCACCTGGCTAGTCACACGAATGCGCTTGCCCGCCTGCTGGGTCAGCGCTTCGGCAATCAGGTCGCTGTCCTCTAGCGGGTGGCTGGTGATGACTTCGCTGGGCACGTTATGCGGCTGACCAAAATAATATTGGCTTACGACTTCAGTAAGCAGTGTCTCAATTGGCAGGTCTAAATCGTTTTTCGGCGTGTGATGGCGCGCGCCCAGCAATCGGCCATCGCGAACGCTGAGTACAGAAACGCCCAGCGCACCGGGGCGCGTGGCAAGGGCGAAAATATCCGCATCGCCGCCGCCGGTATCGACAAACTGGCGCTGTTGCAGCTGGCGCAGCTGCTGTACCTGGTCGCGAAGGCGCGCGGCTTCCTCAAAATTTAGCGCTTTGCTGGCTGCTTCCATCGCCGCTACCAGCTCTTGAGTCACATTTTCACTTTTACCTTCTAGACACATCACCGCATGTTCAAGGTCGCGTCGGTAATCCTCTGCTGAAATATAGTCAACGCAAGGCGCGCTGCAGCGCTGGATTTGATACTGCAGGCATGGCCGTGAACGGTGCGCGAAGACGCTGTCTTCGCAGTTGCGGATATGAAATATTTTTTGCATCAACGAAAGGCTTTCACGCACGGCGCCGCTACTAGGGTAGGGGCCTAAGTAGCGGCCATCGTCGCGGCGTTGACGCGCGCGCTTATACTCTAGCGCTGGGTAAGCATGACGGTCGGTGACAAATACGAAGGGATACGATTTATCGTCACGCAGCAAAATATTGTACGGCGGACGCAGCTGTTTGATCAGCGTCTGTTCGAGTAGCAGAGCCTCTGTTTCAGTGCGCGTAACGGTGACTTGGACGTCGGCAATGCGGCCAACCATTGCCTGGGTTTTGGTGTTCAACTGACCACGGAAATAACTGGATAGGCGGGCCTTGAGGCGTTTGGCCTTGCCGACATAGAGCGTATTACTTTGTTCATCGAGCATGCGATAAACCCCGGGGGAGGTGCTTACGGAGCTCAAGAACTGTTTTGAATCAAAGGTCATATCAGCGTGTCGGTACCCGATTACAGCGGACGGAAGGTGGGGTTATATTTGGGTGGCGTCAAACCCCTCGACCAGCCCATGCCGAAGCGCTAAATGGGTTAGCTCAACGTCAGAGGCAACCTGTAGTTTATCAAAGAGTCGGTAGCGATAGGTGTTTACTGTTTTAGGACTTAAATGCAGGCGGTCAGAAATATCTTGCACCCGCTGGCAATTAACAATCATGAGGGCAATCTGTAGCTCACGATGGGAGAGGTGGCTAAACGGATTGTCTTCATTGGTGAAATGCGAAAGAGCTAAGCGCTGGGCAATTTCCTGGCTGACGTAACGGCCGCCATGAAACACTTGGCGTATGGCCTCGGTCATTTCTAGCGCACCGGCGCCTTTGCTTAAAAACCCTGATGCACCGGCTTCGAGCATGCGTCGTAGTACGCTGTCTTCCATGTGCGCCGTTAAGATGAGAACTTTAACGTCTTTCATCGTGCGGCGAATGCGTCGCGTCGCTTCCAGCCCGCCAATTCCCGGCATACGAATATCCATCAGCACGATGTCAGGCTTCAATTGGCGGGACTGAGTTACCGCGCTTTCACCGTCGTCGACCTCGCCCACAATTTTAATGTCGGACTCTTCATTTAGCAGGTGGGCGATGCTAGTTCTAACGAGATGATGATCATCGGCGATAAGGACACTGATCAATGGACAGGCTCCTGCATGGAAACATCTTGGGCTCAGGCGTTGGCCTTGTACGCTCTCTATCGTATTAACTGCATATAGAGTGCCACAGCTAACGACAAAGGAGAATTAGATAAAAGCAGGTGATTCAAAAACTTGACTGAGATAAATGTTCATCGTAGTATCCGCCTCGCTGCAGATACGCGCAGTAAGTGGGGCCTTAGCTCAGCTGGGAGAGCGCAACACTGGCAGTGTTGAGGTCAGCGGTTCGATCCCGCTAGGCTCCACCATTATATTAAAAGTTAACGATCATCGATAAAAAAGCCTCGCGGTTTAAGCGAGGCTTTTTTTTGGCTTAATTTCAGCGGCTAAGCTGCAATTTTGCCTAGCAGCAAAAACTCGATAAGCGCTTTTTGCGCGTGTAAGCGGTTGCCTGCTTCTTGCCAAACGACCGAGCGCGGGTCATCGAGTAGAGTGAGGCTAATTTCTTCGCCGCGATGCGCCGGCAGGCAGTGCAAGAACAGCACGTCCTGGCGGGCGGCATCAAGCATCGCTTCGGTGACTTGAAAACCTGCGAAGTCTGCTTCGCGTTTAGCCTGCTCTTCTTCCTGACCCATCGAGGCCCAGACGTCGGTGGTGATTAAGTCAGCGTCTTTGACCGCTGCCTGGGGGTCGTGCAGCATGCTAACGTGATCGCCGGCGGCCGCCATTATGTCAGCGCGCGGCTCGTAGCCTTTCGGGCAGCATACGCGCAGATGAAAGCCGAACTGGCGGGCCGCATTGATCCATGAATGGCACATGTTATTGCCATCGCCAATCCATACTGCAGTGCGGCCCTTAACGCTGCCGCGTAGCTCGGTCCAGGTCATTACGTCAGCGAGTAGCTGGCAAGGGTGATAGTCATCGCTTAGCGCGTTAATGACCGGCACGCTGCTAGCGCTGGCATAGGTTTCCAGCCCTGCGTGTGAAAACGTGCGGATCATCACCGCATCGACCATCTCAGACAGCACGCGAGCGGTGTCTTCAATCGGTTCGCCTCGGCCTAACTGCGTATCGCGGGGAGAGAGAAAGAGCGCGTGGCCACCAAACTGCGCCATTCCTGTTTCAAACGACACCCGCGTGCGCGTTGATGATTTTTCAAAGATCATCGCCAGAGTGCGGTTGGATAATGGTGTATAAACAGGGCCTTGGGCCTTAAGATTGGTCTTAATCGTAATGGCGCGTTGGATTAAATAGTCCAGCTCATCCGGGGACAAATCTAGCAAGGTCAGGAAATGGCGTGTCGCCATGGGGGCTTCTCTCCGCGTAAAAACACTATCCTAGCGATGCGGCAGGGGATGCGCAACGCGTACGGCATGCGTAGAATGATGCCCACACGTTAAAGCCTAGCGTTCCACTCGGGCATTAGTGAGTGAGCACGGGCTATTTTTATGCGAGGAAAATTGTATGAGCACGACTGCCGAAAACATTCAGCGCCAAATTAGCGAAAACCCGATCCTTATTTACATGAAAGGGTCGCCGCAGCTGCCTCAGTGCGGTTTTTCTGCCCAGACGATTCAAGCGCTAATGAGCTGTGGCGAGCGTTTTGCGTTCGTTAATATCCTGGATAATCCGGATATTCGCGCCGAGCTGCCGAAAATTGCGAACTGGCCGACGTTCCCCCAGCTGTGGGTTGAAGGTGAACTCGTAGGCGGCTGTGACATCGTGGTAGAAATGCATCAAAACGGCGAATTAGAAAAGCTAGTAAAAGCCGCTGCTCAGCGCGCTGGTGCGGTAGAAGGCGGCGACAACGCTTAAGCAATACCCTCTCGAAGGAAAAACAGCTTCATGAGTTATCAGGTTCTGGCCCGCAAGTGGCGACCCCGCACATTCCACGAACTCGTGGGCCAGGCCCATGTTCAGCGCGCCTTGGTCAATGCTCTTGACCAAGGCCGCCTGCATCATGCCTATCTGTTTACCGGCACTCGCGGCGTGGGTAAAACCACGCTGGCGCGTATTCTTGCCAAGTGTTTGAACTGCACCGCCAACGGACGTGGAGAGGAGGGCGTTACCTCTACTCCTTGCGGCCAGTGTGCTAGCTGCCAGGCCATCGATGAAGGCCGCTTTGTTGATTTGATTGAGGTTGATGCGGCTTCACGCACTAAGGTGGAAGATACCCGCGAGCTGCTAGATAACGTGCAGTACGCGCCCACTCAAGGACGCTACAAGGTGTACCTGATTGATGAGGTGCACATGCTTTCTACCAGCAGCTTTAATGCGCTGCTGAAAACACTAGAAGAGCCACCCCCTCACGTTAAGTTTTTGCTGGCGACCACCGATCCGCAAAAACTGCCGCCGACCGTACTCTCACGCTGCCTCCAGTTTACGCTTAAGCACATGCCGCCTGAGCGGGTGGTTGAGCATCTGACGTATGTGCTGGGTGAAGAAGGTGTTGCGTTCGATGAAAGCGCACTCTGGCTGCTGGGTAAGGCCGCCGAAGGCTCAATGCGTGATGCCATGAGCTTAACGGATCAGGCCATCGCGTTTGGCCAAGGCTCGGTGCGCCACGCCGATGTAGCCTCAATGCTGGGCACGCTGGATCATCGCCATATTCTTGGGCTGGCAGAAGCGTTAGCCGATGTTGACGTGCAGCGGCTGCTGGCAGAAGTATCTCAGCTCGCAGAGCAGGGCCCTGACTTTGCAGCTGTATTGGATGAGCTTGCAAGTATGTTGCACCGCTTAGCGGTTGCGCAGATGGTGCCGGACGCGGTTGATAACAGCCACGGCGATCGTGACATTATCTTACAGTTGGCGAGTCGTTTTACCGCTGAAGATATACAGCTCTATTATCAAATCGGTATTCAGGGCCGTGGCGACATGGTGCACGCGCCAGATTTACGCAGTGCATTAGAGATGACGCTGCTGCGCATGCTGGCCTTTAGACCCCAGGGCGTGCCGAAACCGCCGCGTACGCCGCTACCGCTGAGAAGTGAGCCTTCCGGAATAGCAGCGACTGATGCCAATACCGCTGCCCAGGTTGCGCGCGCACCCTCGGCTGCGCCCGAGCCTTCGCCGCCCATTGAGTCCACGCCTAGTGAGAGTCACGGAGAGGGCGGTCAGCGCGACGAAATAGCTCCTCAAGAGGTCTTTTCAGCTCAGCCTTTTCAGATTCAATCAGTTGAGTCTGTAGTCCCAGTGGCTCAACAAGAGCCGCCGCTTCAAGAGCCCCCACCTTGGGCAGTCGACACCGAAGTAGCGACCCCCGAGCCCTCACCTGCGCCTGATGTTCGCGCTGAGCCAGCGTTCGTTTCTGCCCCCGAACCTATTGCTGAGCCGGAAGAGCCAGCATCCTTTCCAGAGCCAGAGCCAGAGCCAGAGCCAGAGCCAGAGCCAGAGCCAGCTGCTAAGCCGGACATCGTGATGCCGTCGAGTGCTATGGCCGAAAATGGCTCAGGTATCTTGGATAACGGGCTTTGGTTGCAGTCATTTGATTCTCTCGGCCTGGGTGGTTTGACGCGAAACCTTGCGGGCAACTGCTTAGTGGAAAGTGATGATGGCAAGCTGTTAACGCTGCGCTTAGATCCAAGCCAGGCTGCTATGCAGGCGGAAGTTCATCAGACGCGCATCGAGCGTGCGCTTGGCGAGCAAGGAATGCCACGCCGAGTGGCGTTTTACGTCGCAGAGCTGTCTGAAAATGTTGAAACACCTCGCAAGCGCGAAGAGCGTCTTAATAAAGAGCGGCACGCCCAGGCGGTTGATCTACTCAACCATGACCCCCATGTACAAAAGTTACAGCAGGCGTTTGGCGCAAAGCTGATAGAATCTAGCGTGAAGCCTGCCGAGCAATTGCGCTAACTGCGCATCCTGCGACTCATTTTCTAAGACGTTTTTTTCAGCCATATCGGAGATCGAATCATGCTTAAAGGCGGAATGGGCAACTTGATGAAACAAGCCCAAGAAATGCAGGAAAAAATGCAGCACGCTCAGGAAGAAGTCGCCAAGGTTGAGGTTCAGGGCGAAGCGGGTGCTGGCATGGTGAAAGTTACTATGAACGGTCGTCATGACGTCTCCAATGTGACTATCGATCCCAGCGTCATGGAAGAAGATAAGGAGCTGCTGGAAGATTTGCTGGCGGCGGCGGTTAATGATGCGGTACGTAAAGTAGAAGTTAGCTCTAAGGCGAAAATGGAAGAAGCGACGTCCGGGCTGAGCCTTCCCCCCGGCTTTAAGATGCCGTTCTAAGCAATGCGCTTTTCTCCCCTCGTTGAGCAGTTGATGGAGGCTTTTCGCGTTCTGCCAGGCGTTGGGCCTAAAACGGCCCAACGCATGGCTATGCACCTTCTCGAGCGCGAGCGCCCAGGCGGGCAGCGTCTTGCCGCGGTGATTCAACAAGCGATTGAGGAAGTGGGTTACTGCCAACGCTGCCGCACTCTGACAGAGGCTGAAATTTGTGCACTGTGTGAGAGTGTGCGTCGTGACGATGCGTTGCTATGTGTCGTAGAGTCGCCCGCTGATCAGTTAGCCATTGAAGAAGCCGGTGGGTTTAAGGGGCGCTACTTTGTCTTGCATGGGCACCTTTCGCCGCTGGATGGCATTGGCCCCGAGTCGATTGGTTTAGATTTGCTAGAAGCGCGGGTCGCAGAAGGGCTGGTCGAAGAAGTGGTGCTGGCCACTAACCCCACCATCGAAGGCGAAGCGACGGCCCACTACATTGCCTCGCAGCTTTCTGAATATGGCGTCAAACTCTCTCGGCTAGCCTATGGGGTGCCAATGGGCGGGGAGCTTGAATACGTCGATGGGGGCACATTGAGCCGCGCATTTAATGGGCGTCTGCCTTTTATCAGTGAATAAGCCTACTTAATCAGTAGTTCTCTAACCGCAAACGCTCTGGCGATTGTGTGTCAACTTGGAAGAATGCTTTTGTCCTCTCTTACTCCCGCTTTTCAATGGCTTGATACCCCAGATGCGCTCGATGCAGCGTGTGAGCAAGCAGCCGATGCCTCGGTGATTGCACTGGATACCGAATTTTTCAGAGAGAACACGTTTTTCCCCGTTCCTGCGCTATTACAATTTACCGCGGGAGAGGAGGCATATTTAATTGATCCGGTGGCGGTGCCGTGTACCGAAAAATTTCGTGCTTTGCTGCAAAATAGCGCGATCAAACTGTTGCATGCCTGCAGCGAGGATTTGGAAGTATTTCAATGCTGGGCCGGCGTTTTGCCTACGCCGTTAATGGACACGCAGGTGGCGCAGGGTTTTTTAGGCGAGAACCCCAGCATGGGATATCAAAAGCTGGTCGAATTCTGGTTCGATGAAACGCTTCCCAAAGAGGAAACACGCTCGAATTGGTTAGTGCGTCCACTAACCCCAGCGCAGTGCCATTACGCCGCGCTAGACGTTATTTATTTATTGAAAGTATGGGAGTTCCAGGCTGAAAAGCTCGCTATATTGGGTCGCCGCGAATGGGTGGATGCTGAGTGCGCCAGTTTAATTGAGCAGGCGGGTCGCAGTGTTGAAAACGACCAGCAGTGGTATACCCGGCAACGCCAGCTTTGGCGCTTAGCGCCTCGCCAAATGGAGGCGTATCGTTTAATGACCACGTGGCGAGAGGGCGAAACACGTCGGCGTGATTTACCCCGTAATTGGCTAATTAGCGATAAGTTACTGTTTGCGATCGCAGAAAAAATGCCCGGCAATCGCTTTGAGCTAGCCGAGGTGGAAGGCGTTAAGCCAGTGCTGATCAAAAAAGAGGGTGACGCGCTGCTGGCAATGGTAAAGCAGGCACAGCATTGCGAGGAGTCGGTCCTACCGGTACGTTGGCCTGACCCGATGCACCCTACTTTTAAAACGCGCTTTAAAGCCCTTAAAAAAGTGATCACCGCCAAAGCCGATGACTTGGGCATGGCGCCTGAAATGCTGATGCGCCGTCGAGATATTGAAACGCTCGTGATGCAGAATTTGGCCAGTGAGCCGTATTCATTACCCAGCGGTTGGCGCGGCGAGTGTTTAAATACTGCGCTGGTTCAGGCCCTTGAGGAGCTACCATCATGAGCGACAAGCTAATTTGTGATGTTTTCAAAAGCTCGTGCAAAGATGAAATGTATCTATACGTTGATAAGCGTCAGGGCATGTCACAGGTGCCTGAATTGCTCATGGAGACGTTTGGCAAACCGCTGCCTGTGTTTACCATGCTGCTGACTGCTGACAAAAAGCTTTCACGCGTCAGTGCGGCTGATGTGGTCGAAGGGATTAAGGACAAAGGATATTATTTGCAGATGCCTCCTCCTAAAGAAGCCTATCTGCTCGATGTGCACCGCGCCCATGTCGCGTCCCGCTCAGACGCTGAATAACCGGTACCATGAATTTTCTAGCCCATGCATGGTTGGCGCGCGCCGGTAGCGATGATTTTCTATACGGCAACCTGATTGCTGATGGCGTTAAAGGGCGCGATTTAAGCGACTGGTCGGATGCGACTGCTCAGGGTATTCGCCATCACCGCCGCGTAGATGCCTGGGTTGATAGTCACCCCTGTGTGGCGGGGGCAAGGCGTCGCGCTCCAACCGCTCAGCGTCGCTATGCGGGAATCGCGTTAGACATGGTTTGGGATCATTTCTTAGCGCGGGATATGGCCGGTCGACGAGATCAAGAGCAGCTGGTTGAGCGCTGCTATCAGCTGCTGTCGACGCGCCCAGCCCCTAATCGCTTAGCGGGTATGATGCCGCTGCTGGTCAAGCATGACTGGCTAAGAGGCTACGCTGACTTTGAGTTCACTTGCCGCGCCGTTGCTGGCATTGGGCGTCGCTTATCCGGCCCTAATCAGCTTGCGGCCCTTGTGCCATGGCTGCATGATGATTATCCAAGGCTAGAGCAAGATTTTCAGTCATTATGGCCGGTTTTATTTGAAACACTAAGTCGCCAAAACACAGCTTTATAGCGTGTGTTGCTGCGTGACAACGAAGGAGGAGGCGATGGAAACCACCATGCGCGAACGTTTCTGGGAGCGCTTTACGCTTGAAGAGCTCACGCCGCCGGAATGGGAGGCGTTGTGCGACGGCTGCGGGCAGTGCTGCTTGCTAAAGTTGCACGATGAAGAAACTCAAGAGCTAGCGGTGCTTAACGTTGCCTGCCGTTTGCTGGATATTCAATCGTGCCAATGCAGTGACTACCCGAATCGTTTTGACAGCGTGCCTGACTGTACCCAGCTCACGCCTGCACTGGTTAAGGAGTTTACCTGGTTACCACAAAGCTGCGGCTATCGGCGAGTGTCGGAAGGCCGCAAGCTGGCCGGCTGGCATCCGCTACTGAGTAACGATGCAGAGCGGGTTCATCGCAAGGGGATCAGTGTGCGCAGTTTTGCCGTATCGCAAGATGATGTGCCGGAGCAACAGCTAGAATCTCACATCATCGCGATTCTGCCGATGTAGCCTTCGCTTGTTTAAGCGTTGGATTTAGGTGTATCCCAAATAGACAGAAACACATCCTTGAATGCTGAGCGCTCTTGTTTAGCAGGGACTGCGTTTGCTGGCTTTTTGCTTACAACTGTTTTCTGGCGTGGCGCATCCCAAATAGTGGGAAAATGGTCTTGGTATTTCATAATATCTCCAGACAGTCTTGATTAGACGATAGTGTATGCGACTAATGTCTAGTATGGCGTATTTTTATTGGTCTGTGAATATTTTATGGAAAGTATTTCCATAAAATGTGGTGCGAGCTATTGACGAGGGCTGCTCAGCAGTAGGTGTTTATTGAAAGCCATTAAAAAGCAGCGCTTGAAGCGCTGCTTTAAAGTGACTCTTGTGTATACCTAATAATGTGGGAGGGTTAGCTGGGCATTGCCTGTTCCGCGAGGCCCATCGCCCAGAGAGCAAACGCATCTTGCCTTGCGGTGTCATGCCATGCTTTAAAACGTCCGGATGCGCCGCCGTGGCCGCTACTCATATCAGTGCGCATTAGAATAGGCGCTGAGCCCTGCTGCTGTTGAGATACCTGAGCATAGAATTTGGCAGGCTCCCAATAACTCACCCGCGTGTCGAACCAGCTGCCCTCAATCCAAAGCGCAGGATATGCCTGTGGTTTGATGTTGTCGATCGGGGAATAGCCGCTAATGCGCTCGGCGACGTCTACTTCTTCTGGATTGCCCCATTCGCTGTACTCCGCGGTGGTCAGGGGGAGTTCAGGATTCTGCATGGTGCGTAATACATCAAGAAAGGGCACGTCTAGCAGTGCGGCGCAAAACGCCTCGGGTGCCCGGTTGATGCAGGTGCCGACCAGTAGTCCGCCGGCACTTGCGCCGCAGGCTACGATGCGTTGAGGATCACTGACGCCCTGTTCGACAAGTGCCTCACGCGCGGCCAGAAAATCATTAAAGCTGTTTTCTTTGTGGGCCATCTTGCCGTTTAAGTACCAGGGTTCGCCGCGCTCGCCGCCCCCACGCACGTGGGCAACGGCAAAGGCTGCGCCGCGCTCCAGCAGTTCTAAGCGTGCGATAGAGAACCAGGGATCAAGCGCTTCGCCGTAGGCACCATAGCCGTACAGCAGCGTGGGTAGTGGCTGATCTGCCAGGTCTGCACGCATGACGATGGAGACAGGCACCTGCTCGCCGTCCTGACTGGTCGCCCATAGGCGGCGGCTGACGAGTTGCTCGGGTAAAAGGTTGCCGTAAACGGGCACGCGTTTTAGCAGCGTGCGCTGGCCGTTCGTAAGATCGAGCTCGAACCAGCTGGGCGGCTGGGTAAAGGACTCTTCGCGCAGTTGAAGCACTTGGCTATCAAAATGAGGCGCGTCTTCTAATAGCTGTGAGCAGGGCTGCTCGGGTAGTGTCAAATACTCATCTAACGTGAAGCAATGCTGGCTATCTAAGACAAGCCGCCGTAGGCGCACCTGTGCCTGGGCATGGTCACGCTCCGCGAGCATCAGTCCCCAGGAAAATGCATCAATGCCTTCAAGCGTTGCGTCTTCGCGATGGCTGATGAGCGTCTGCCACTTAGGCTGGGGCTGACCAAGCTGGTTTTCCGGCAGGTGATCAAGCTGAAAGTGAGCGCCGGCTTGATTGTGTAAGCGGTAAAACGACCCAGGGCGATGGTCGATGCTGTACTCAACGCCTGCTTGGCGTGTTTGAATGCATATCGGCGTAGAGGCAGGAGAGTGCGCCGGTAAAAGATGAATTTCGCTGGTATCTTTTGAGCCGCTTTCAAGTTGTAGCCACGCCTTTGACCGCGTTTTGCCGATACCCAGCCAAAACTCAGGATCATCTTCGCGTAGCACAAGGACGGGGGTCGTTAAGGCATGTGGTTCTGTCAGCGCTAGCGGTAAACGCCATACGCTATCGGGGCGCTGGGTGTCGTCGAAGCGCGTGAAAAGCAACGTTGCCGTCTTTGCTGTTTGATCTTCTGCCCAGCAAAGGCCTGCGCCAATATCGCTCAACAGTTGCCGGGGCTGGCCGTTAGGCAGTGCTTTTAACCACAGCGTATAGCGCTCGTCGCCCTGAGTGTCCTCCGTCCAGGCTAGCCACTGCTCATCCGGGGAGAGTGCCATATCGCCCATGTCATAAAAGTCATGTTCTGCGGCGCGGGCACCGACATCAAAAAAACACTCCTGCTGCTCGTGTCTAGCGTTAGGATGACGCCACCAGCAGGGGTAATCGTCTTTAGCGCCGGTTTCGCTCCAGAACGTGAAGTGGTCAAGCGCTGTCTTAAGGCTGGTCACCGCTAGCTCGCGGCGTGCTAAATGGCTTTGATAGAGCGCTTCTTCTAGCGGTGCAAGCGGGGCGAACCAAGTAGTCTGCTGCTCATTGGCAGCTTCTAAAAAAGCAGTAACCTCTGCATCATCGCGCTTTTCTAACCAGTGCCATTGAGGGTCATTAGCGCGATAATAGCGCGCAGCGGGTAAGTTTGAGTGGATGCTTGGCTGTGCTTTCATAAATTCATAGGTACCATAACGAGAAATCAACGTCGGGTGAGTTCACCCACATGAGGGGTATTATGTTATTTGCAAATTCAACGTCAATGTTGTGGTTGAGTTACTACGGGATAGCGCTATTAGTGATTGTCGCTGTTTACTTTGCGCTATCTCTGCTGCCCCGTTTACCACGGCTGGTACTGACATGGTCTGTCGCTGGCGCTGTGCTGATGCCCGCTAGTTTTCGGCTGCCGCTGATAGAAGAGGATGAATTCTATACCGGTTGGGCACCGTCGGCGATGGTGTCAGCGGTTGGTTTTTTAGAACATAACGGTGCAGCGCTGCGTGGCGGCCTGATGTGGCTGATCTTTGGCGTCGCCGTGGGTGCGCTTATGGGTGTTGCTCTTTGGTGGTGGCGCCGCCCTGATGAATACAACGATGTCGAGCAGGACGAACAGCGCGCCGGTGATGCGCAGCCTTCACGTCGCCGCGAACCGGTGATTGGCTAATGATTTTATGCGTATGGGTGGCTGACTTGGTGGTCTGCCCAGTATCCCAAATTAAGTTGAGATCTTTACCGGTGGCTAGGCATGTGTGAGTTGCTGGGTATGAGCGCTAATGTACCCACAGATATTTGTTTTAGTTTCTCGGGCTTTTTACACCGTGGGGGCGGGACGGGTCCTCATCGTGATGGCTGGGGTATCGCCTTCTATGAAGAAGGCGGCTATCGCGATTTTCGTGATCCACACCCCTCGGTCAATTCGCCTATTGCTCGATTGATTTGCGACTATCCTATTAAGTCCAACGTGGTGATTAGCCATATCCGGCAAGCCAACGTAGGCGGAGTACGGTTGTCTAATACACACCCGTTTATGCGCGAAATGTGGGGGCGCCCCTGGTGTTATGCGCACAACGGCCAGTTAAGCAGCTGGGAAAACCTACCGTTAGGCAGTTACACCCCGGTGGGCAGTACCGATAGCGAGCATGCCTACTGTTGGCTGCTGGGCGAGCTACGACGCGCCTTTCCTACCCCGCCCGATTCACCTGAAAGCCTGTGGGAATGCTTGCACCAGCTGTGTGAGCAGCTAAGAGCGCTGGGCGTATTCAATATGCTGCTCTCTGATGGCCGCTATTTATATACATTCTGTACTACTAAGCTTGCGCACATTACCCGCTGTGCGCCGTTTGGCGATGCTGAGCTGTCAGATGCTGAAATGACGGTTAATTTTGCTGAGCATACCACTCCCGATGATATTGTTTCGGTCATTGCCACTGAGCCACTTACCCATAATGAAGCCTGGGAGAAAATGGTGCCTGGCGAGCTATTAGTCTGGCGCGATGGAGAAATTCAGGCGCGATACTGTCCATAAATGAATGAGTTGCTAAAGTAGCAGGTGAGGGAGAGTAATGAATAAAGCATGTTTGGCGTCCGGCTAAGATTGAAACGTAAGTTTTAATCCATCGTTTTACAGGTCTTTACGCGTCGTATATCGTTGGTTCTCTCAACCTCGCGACAACAACAAGGTCGGTGATCTCGCCGACACGGATAGCGGAGATTGCCCATGAGTGAACACGCCAACGCCGCCGTTTTACGTGGCCCAGCGCTTGAAGGATTGGATCAATATGATTCAGTCACCGATGTTTTTCATTCCGCAGTAGAGCGTTTTAAAGATAAGCCTGCCTTTTCCTGTATGGGAAAAACGCTGACCTTTGCCGACCTTGACCGCCTGTCGGGGAATTTTGCCGCCTGGTTGCAGCACGAAACTGACCTGGTTCCCGGTGACCGAATCGCCATTCAGTTGCCCAACGTATTGCAATTCCCCGTGGCAGTCTTTGGCGCGCTGCGCGCAGGCCTTGTGTTGGTCAATACCAACCCGCTTTATACCGAGCGGGAAATGGCGAACCAGTTCAAAGACTCCGGCGCGAAAGCGATTGTTATTCTGGCCAACATGGCGGACAAGCTTGAGAAAGTGCTCGATAAAACGGATATCAAGCACGTTGTGGTGACGCAGCTCGGGGATTTACACGATGTTCCCAAGCGCTGGTTAATCAACGCAGTAGTTAAGCACGTCAAAAAGCTGGTGCCTGCCTACTCACTGCCCAGCGCGACTGATTTTCGAGAGGCTGTGAAAAAAGGCGCTTCGTTAAGTCATACCGAGGTCAAGCAGACACACGATGACTTAGCGGCCCTCCAGTACACGGGAGGCACGACGGGCACGCCCAAGGGGGCAATGCTGACGCACCGTAATCTGGTCGCTAACATGCTGCAGGCACGTGAAGCGATAGGGGCACACTTAAGTAATGGCGAAGAGCTCGTTATCGCGCCGCTACCCGTCTACCACATTTACACCTTTACCGTTAACTGCCTGTTTTTGATGGAGACCGGTAACCACTCTTTGTTGATCACCAATCCTCGCGACTTGGATGCTTTTATTAAAGAACTCAAAGGGCTGCCTTTTACCGCCTTCATTGGCCTTAATACGCTGTTTAATGCTCTGTGTAACCGTGACGATTTTAAACAGCTAGATTTTTCTAAATTAAAACTGACGATTTCTGGCGGTATGGCCTTGACCAAGGCCGTCGCTCAGCGCTGGGAGCAAACGACCGGCTGCCCGGTTGCCGAGGGCTACGGGCTGACTGAAACATCGCCTATCGTTAGCTTTAATCCTACCGATGCGATCCAGCTGGGCACGATTGGCAAGCCCGTGGCGGGTACGGCAGTCAAAGTCGTCGATGCCGACGGTAACGACGTAGCGATGGGCGAGCCAGGTGAGCTGTGTGTGCAAGGGCCGCAGGTGATGAAAGGCTACTGGCAGCGCGAGGATGACACCCGCGCGGCCATTGATGAAGGTGGGTGGTTTCACTCCGGTGATATCGCCATACTTCAAGATGATGGCTACATCCGCATTGTTGATCGGAAAAAAGACATGATTCTGGTCTCTGGTTTTAATGTCTATCCCAATGAAATTGAGGATGTCGTAGCTGGCCATCCCGATGTGCTTGAGTCGGCTGCGGTAGGCATTCCGGATGAAAACTCTGGTGAGGCGATCAAGCTGTTTGTCGTTAGCAAAAATAGCCAGCTTGATGAAAAAACGCTGCGTGACTGGTGTAAAAAAGAGCTCACCGGCTATAAGGTGCCTAAAGTTATCGAATTTCGTGATGAGCTGCCCAAAACGAACGTGGGCAAAGTGCTGCGCCGCCAGCTGCGCGACGAAGACGCCCCAAAGGCGTAAGCGCTTAACGCACACAGGCGCTGTGTTAGGCGCCGAGCTAATGAAAGCGTTACACTATGAGGCTGTACTTACGACCCGCTCACTTGAGCGGGTTGATTTTTTGTGCCACTCAAGCGAATGGAAGCCTACTCAATCGTGACCACTGACACCCCCACAGCCCCCACCGATAGCCAACGCCTTGCATCGCTGACACAGGCAGCGGGCGATGTGATGCTGCGCGATACCGAGAGGCTGGAGAAACGCCTGAGTGGTTTGAGCCGTCGCCTGCGCGATAACAAACCTATCAGCCGCGGTTTAGATGAGGTGCAGCGCGAGATCAGCCGCGCTCAGCAGCTGCTAAGCCTGCGTCAGGCGCAGCAGGTCGCGCTTAACTACCCGCCTGAATTGCCGGTAGTCGAGCGGCGAGAAGATATTCTTAACGCCATTCGTGACCATCAAGTCGTCGTGGTGGCGGGGGAGACAGGCTCAGGCAAAACTACCCAGCTGCCAAAAATGTGTTTAGAGCTGGGGCGTGGCCGCCGTGGTTTGATTGGTCACACTCAGCCACGGCGCCTTGCCGCCCGAAGCGTAGCAGGGCGTTTGGCCGAAGAGTTGAACGTCTCTTTGGGCGAGCAGGTCGGCTATCAGGTACGTTTTAGTGATCAGAGTACGCCCAGCACCTTAGTCAAGCTGATGACGGACGGTATCTTGCTGGCTGAAACGCAGCACGACCCGCTGCTGCTGCGCTATGACACCATCATCATCGATGAGGCTCACGAGCGAAGCCTGAATATTGATTTTCTGCTGGGCTATCTGAAGCGTTTATTACCCAAGCGGCCCGACCTGAAAGTTATTATTACCTCGGCGACCATCGACGTGGCGCGCTTTGCCCAGCATTTCGGCACCGCTAAGACGCCCGCGCCGGTAGTAGAAGTGACCGGTCGGACTTATCCCGTTGAGGTGCACTACCGGCCGCTGGTGCGTGATGACGACGATGAGGAAGACCGCACGCTGCAAGAGGGCATTCTGCATGCGGTAGAAGAAATCGAGGCCATTGAGCGTGAAAAAGGCTGGCTGCATGGCCCTCGCGATGTGCTGGTATTTTTACCCGGCGAGCGTGAAATTCGAGAAACTGCGGATACGCTGCGCCGCGCGGACTTAAAAGGCACTGAAATTCTGCCTCTTTATGCACGCCTTTCCAACGAAGAGCAAAACCGTGTATTTGCCTCACACCGCGGGCGCCGAATTGTGCTGGCCACCAACGTTGCAGAAACCTCGCTGACGGTACCCGGCATTCGCTATGTGATCGATCCTGGGCTTGTGCGTATCAGCCGCTACAGCTATCGGTCAAAAATTCAACGCCTGCCCGTAGAAGCGGTGAGCCAAGCCAGCGCGAACCAGCGTAAAGGGCGCTGCGGTCGAGTTGCCGACGGGGTCTGTGTTCGTCTTTACAGCGAAGAGGATTTCTTATCTCGGCCAGGCTTTACTGACCCTGAAATTCAGCGCACTAACTTAGCGTCGGTTATTCTCTCGATGCTGGGCCTCAAGCTTGGCGATATAGAAGCTTTTCCCTTTGTAGATCCGCCGGACAGTCGCTTCGTTAAGGACGGTTTTCGGCTGCTGTTCGAGCTGGGCGCCGTGGATGAGCAGCAGCGCCTTTCTCCGCTGGGGCGTAAGCTTGCGCGATTGCCGATTGACCCTCGCTTAGCCCGCATGGTGTTAGCAGGCGTCGATATGGGTAGTTTGCGCGATGTGCTGATTGTGGTCTCGGCGTTGGCTATTCAGGACCCCCGCGACCGGCCGGCGGACAAACGCCAGGCAGCTGATCAAGCGCACCAGCGCTGGCACGACCCGGATTCTGACTTTGTCGCATTGCTGAACCTTTGGCACGGCATCGAAAACGCCCGCGAGGCGCTGTCCGGAAATCAATTGCGCCGCTGGTGTCGCGAGCACTACATCAACTACCTGCGCATGCGCGAGTGGCACGATACCTTCCGGCAGCTGCGCCAGCTGCTGCGCGATATGGATATTGATGTACCGGCTCCCTTGCCGCGTGACGAAGAAGAGAGCGAAGAGCAGGCTCGACAGATGCGGCGTAAAACCTCGGGCAAGCTGCATCAGGCGTTGTTGTCAGGGCTGCTTTCTAATGTGGGCACGCTGCTTGAGAATCGTGAATATCTTGGCGCCCGCAACCGAAAGTTTATGATTCACCCTGGCTCTGGGCTGGCTAAAAAATCACCCAAGTGGATGATGGCGTTTGAGATGATCGAAACGTCAAAGCTATTTGCCCGTACGGTGGCCAAAATTGACCCAGACTGGATTGAGCCCCAGGCGCAGCATCTGATAAAGCGCACTTACAGCGAATCGCATTGGGAAATGAAGCGGGCACAGGTGGTGGCGTTTGAGCAGGTCACGCTGTTTGGTCTGCCGATTGTCGCGAGGCGCCGTGTTCATTACGGGCCAATAGCGCCTAAGGAGTCTCGGGAGCTGTTTATTCGCCGCGCGCTGGTGGAAGGTGAGTTTCAGACTAAAGGCGCTTTTTTCGCCCACAACCGAGCGTTGGTCAGCGAAGTCGAGGCGCTAGAAGATCGCGCTCGACGGCGCGATATTTTGGTCGATGAAGACACGCTTTTTGATTTTTACGATGCGCGTATCCCCGCCGAAACGGTTAACGGCAAAGGGTTTGAACACTGGCGCAAGCAAGCCGAGCAGCGTGATCCAGAGTTACTGCATTTCGACCTTGAGTCGTTAAAAGCGCGCGATGCTGACGACGTCACCCAAATGCAGTATCCCGATTATTTAACCTTGGCCGGCGTTGCGTATCCGGTTAGCTATCACTTTGACCCTGACGCAGAAGACGACGGCATCACGCTGACCGTTCCCGCGGCCATGCTGCCGCAGGTGCCGGTGCATGCTTTAGAATGGCTGGTGCCCGGGCTATTACGTGAAAAGTGCATTGCGCTATTGAAGTCGCTGCCGAAAAGTATTCGCCGTCAGGTTGTGCCAATTCCTGATTGGGTCGATGCTGCGCTGGAAACCCTGGTGCCTGATCAGCGCCCATTAACCGAGGCTCTTGGGGAGTTTATTCGCCGTCGTACATCGACACGCGTGCAGCTCGAAGACTGGCGCTTAGATTTGCTTGAGCCGCACCTGATTATGAATATTCGCGTGGTGGATCACGCGGGTGAAACCCTGGGTCAGGGTCGCGATCTGCGCGCCCTAGAACGGCGCTATGAAGCGGCGGCCAGCGCAGGTGCTCAAGCCCTGGCCGAACAGGTCAGCATTGAGCCTGCCGTTGCCGGTCTGCCTGAGGCCCCGTTACCGGCTTCCCGCGTTACCACTCAGGCAGGTATTCGCGTTGAGGCGTACCCTGCTCTGGTAGCGCAAGCTAGTGAGTTTAAAGTTGCGCTGTTCGATCATCCTGCGAAAGCTGATGCCGCCCATCAGGAAGGCATTGCGCGGCTAGCTATTGCCAAATTGCCGGAGCAGGTCAAAGCGATCAAGCAGTTACCTGGCGTTGAGAAGTGCGCGCTGCTGTTTGCTAAAGTGGGAAGTAAGCAAGCGCTGGTGGATGATCTGCTGCTGGCGGTGTTTACTCAGGTGGCGGCTCAGCATCCGCTGCCGCGCTCGGCCGGGGAGTTGAGCCAACGACTCAACGATACTCAGAACCAGCTTGTTAACGAGACGAGCGCTCTACTGTTACGGGTAGAGGCCGCGCTAAAGGGCCATTTAGCGATTAGTAAGCTGCTAAAGGGAAAACTCAATTTTGCCCTTGCGCTGGTGTATAGCGATGTCAGCGCACAGATGCAGCGCCTGGTTTATACCGGCTTCATTCGCAATGCTGGCGCTTGGCTAGATGAATATCCGCGCTATACCGAAGCGGCGCTTCTACGCCTTGAAAAAGCTGCCCGGGAGCGTGGCCGTGATCAAATGATGATGCACGATGTTCAAGCGCTGGAGGCGCGTTTTGATGCGCGGCGTAAGAGTGAGCGGCGTGGTCAGGTGGAAGGCCCCGAGCTGGTTGCTTTCGGCTGGTGGCTACAGGAGCTCAGGGTGTCACTGTTCGCTCAGCAGCTGGGTACCAGCATGCCGGTTTCGGTGAAACGGCTAGAAAAGCGCTGGCAAGAAATTATTAGCACCTAGTGCGTTGGCTAAAATAGGTGTCGAAAAAAAGTTGCTGGAAAAAGCGCTATTTTACGCACACAGTAACGTTATGGTTGCGCCGAAAATGACGTCGGTAAGCCGCTAAAAGGAGATTGGCATGACACATGTGGTGATCACCGGAACAGGTCTCTATACGCCGGAACACGCCGTTGATAATGCCGCCCTAGTGACGGCCTTTAATACTTGGGTAGACGGTGAGAATCATCAGCATGCTGACGCAATTGCCCGAGGAGAGCATGAGCCACTGGCTCACTCGAGCAGTGAATTTATTGAAAAAGCATCAGGTATTAAGAATCGTTACGTCCTAGATGCGCAGGGTATACTTGACCCACAGCGTATGCGGCCTAAACTGCCACAGCGGAATAATGATGAAGCCTCACTTCAGTGTGAAATGGCTACTGCCGCTGCGCGCCAAGCTTTGGCCGCTGCGCGCGTTGATCCTGCTGACATTGAGCTTGTGATCGTTGCCTGTTCGAATTTAGAGCGTGCTTATCCCGCCGTGGCAGTAGAAGTGCAGGAAGCGCTGGGTACCAGTGGCTACGGATTTGATATGAATGTCGCTTGCAGCTCAGCGACGTTTGCGTTGGAAACCGCGGCCAATGCGATAGCGTCTGGCAGCATTAAGCGCGCGCTAGTGGTCAATCCGGAAATTTGCTCGGCGCATCTCAATTTCCGAGATCGTGACAGTCACTTTATTTTCGGCGATGCTTGCACCGCCATTGTGCTAGAAAATAGCGCGATGGCCACTGCCGATGAACAGTTTGAAATCCTGGGTACGCGCCTAGTTACTAAGTTTTCCAATGCGATTCGTAATAACGCTGGCTTTCTCAACCGTGTAACGGACAGTGATCCGCTGGCCCTTGATAAGCTGTTTGTACAAGAAGGGCGGCGGGTCTTTAAAGAGGTCTGTCCAATGGTGGCTAAATTGATCACCGATCATTTAGCGTCTTTGGAGCTGAGTGGCAGCGATTTAAAGCGTATGTGGCTGCATCAAGCCAATCAGCATATGAATGACTTGATTGCCCGCAAAGTGCTTGGCTACGACCCAAGCGCCGCCCAGGCGCCGATTATTTTGGATCGCTACGCGAACACTAGCTCTGCGGGTTCGATTATTGCGTTTCACCTTCATCGCGAAGAGCTGGTTGAGAGCGACATTGGCGTAATTTGCTCCTTCGGGGCGGGTTACAGTGCTGGAAGTGTGGTGGTTCGTCGCCGGTAACGTGGCGCTGAAATTGATAAAGGAAAAGGTCATGCAGCCGTTGTTAAATAAAGAAAAGTCAGCGCTTACCTGGCGTACACGAGGATTGCCGCTACTGTTGGTGGCGTTATTGGCAACCGGTGGCTGTGCCAGCACGCAGGTGGCGCAAGACACTAATCCTGATGATCCTTGGGAAGGCTTTAACCGCAAAGTGTTTGCGTTTAACGACGTGTTAGATCGCTATGCGCTGAAGCCAGTCGCTCAAGGCTACCGCACGGTGACGCCTGATCCGGTACAAACGGGAGTAGGTAACTTTTTTTCCAATTTAGGCGAAGTGAGAACGGCGCTTAATAGTCTTCTTCAGGGCAAACCAGCAAACGCGGGCCTTGCTACGTCACGGTTTTTGATTAACTCCACCGTGGGCATTGGTGGGTTATTAGATTATGCCACCTTGATGGAAATAAACGCCGATAAAGAAGATTTTGGTCAAACACTAGCAGTGTGGGGGTGGGATGATTCGCGCTATCTTGTACTGCCTTTGTTAGGCCCAAGTACGCTGCGTGACACTTCCGGCTTACCGGCCGACATGGCTGCGTACCCGGTCACCTATGTCGATGATGATACCGCTCGTATAAGCCTTACTGCACTGCGGGTAATCGATGTTCGTGCAGGCTTGCTTGATCAGGAGGAGTTGATCCGCGGTGATCGTTATAGCTTTATCCGTGATGCTTTCTTACAGAGTCGTCAATTTGAGGTGAGTGATGGAGAACTGGGCGATGACCCATTTGCCGCCGATGCCTTTGATTTTGATGATAGCGACTTTAGTGATGATAGCGACCTTAGTGATGACGGCGTTAATGGCGATAATAGCGCCGATTGAGGCTAATGATGGATCATTCTAAGCAGCTGATCGCGGTCATCGATGAACCGGGTCGTGGGCGCGATGCGCTGGCTGAAGCCATTACCTGCGATGGCATGTGGGTGTTTGCATCAGAGAGTATTGAGCATTTACCCGCTGGCACTGCGCTTATTGTTGCGCATGCCAGAGCGGTACCTAGGCAGCAGTGGTCGCAGCTAACCCGGCGCCTACCGACGCTGGTGGTCAGCGACTCGCGCCAAGATGCGGATCTTATTAAGGCGATTGATGTTGGCCTGGTGGACTATATTGTTCATCCACTGCGCCATGCTGAGCTGTTACGTCGGATGATTCGTAAAGCAATTGAGCTTAATGATCTTGCCCTGGAGCGTGAACGCGACCACGAGCGCCTGGCTGAGCTAAATGAAAGCCTAGAGACGCACCTAGCGCTGCTGCGTATGGATCAGCAGAGCGGAGGCCATATCCAGCGGCGCTTACTGCCGATTCATCCTAAAGTCATCAACGGGGTGTATTTCGATTACTGGTTTGCTCCCTCGCTGTATTTATCCGGGGATTTTCTTGATTATCAGCGCTATAACGAACGCTATAGCGCTTTTTACTTTGCGGATGTGTCGGGGCATGGTGCCTCATCAGCATTCGTGACGGTGCTTTTGAAGTATTTATGTAACCGCTGGCTCAGTGAGTGGGATGGTCAAAAGCCTGAGAACTTACCGCCAGATTGGCTAACGGCCATGAACCGTGAGTTGCAGGGCACTGATATTGGCAAGCACGCGACGTTATTTGTCGGTGTTATTGACCATGAGGAAAAGACTCTGCACTATTCGCTCGGCGCTCAGCTGCCCATGCCTCTGTTAGTGGTAGAGGGAAAGCTAAGCCGCTTAGAAGGCGAAGGAATGCCGGTAGGCCTTTTCCCCGATGTAGAGTATCCTTCGCTGAGCTGTTCCTTGCCGCCTGAGTTTCGTTTGTGGCTATGTTCAGACGGTGTATTGGAATGCTTGCCGGGTAAGACGCTCGACACGCGGCTCAAGGAACTTGAGCAATTAGTAAGCGAGAGTGTAACGCTTGAGCAGTTGCGCGATCGATTAGTAGGAACTAACGCACTCCTGGCGAAAGGGGATGCGCAGTTTGATGCTAATCAGGAGCGTGATGCTTTACCCGATGATCTTACAATCATGATGGTGAGCGGATTTGGTCATGCTGATTGAAGAAGGTCGCATTAAAGCGGCGTTCGATACTGGTGTTTTTGTTTTAAAGCTGTGTGGCGATGTGCGCTTGACGCTATGCGCTACGCTTGACTCTCAAGCCCAACGTCTTGCCGAGACGCCGGGGCTGCGCGCCGTATTGATTGACCTGCGAGAGGCTACTAACGTGGACTCCACCGCACTGGGCTTTCTCGCTAAGGTAGCGATGGCTGTCAAAGGACGCCTGGAGCAGCCGCCAACCATTATTGTCGATAATCCTGACGTTCGAAAAATGCTGGACGTGATGGGCTTTGCGCGCTTTTTTACCTTAATGGAAGCGCCTTTGCAGCAACCGGTCGCGCTCAGTGACTCTCTTGAAGAATTGCCAGAAGAACCCGCAGACGAAGAAGGCCTGCGTGAGCGAATTCTTGAGGCCCACCGCATTTTAATGCACATGAACGAGCATAACCGCGAGCAGTTTCAGCCGCTGGTGGAGATGCTTGAATCACAGTGTGCGGCAACTCATTGCTAGCACGCCTTTGAACTGACCCTGCGGCTAAAATAGCGGGGTTTGCGTAGTACGCTGAGCCGTCGTGTTCCTGCTTTTTATGATCGCTTGCGCGTGCTGGCCTCTTTATCTGTTGCTATCTAAATTTTTCGCCCTATCCATCAAGCTTTGATTAGAACGCTTAGGCTGGGCGAAGCAGTGGTAACAGCGTGTAAATACCGACAAATGTAATCAAATCGTCTATGCTTAGCGGCCTATCTATCCCTGTGCGCACCTGTTGTGCCTCCTAAGGAGACCCATGCACCTTAATCCTCGCCGGGTGGCACTGTTGGTCGCTGCCAATACTGCGCTTGCTCCCTTTGCTATTGATGCGTATTTGCCCGCTATAGGCATCATTGCTGAGAGCATTGGTGCTAGCATTCATCGTACTGAGCTTTCCATTAGCGTTTTTTTGTTTGGCTTTGCATTAGGCCAGCTTTGCTTTGGTCCGCTATCTGATCGAATGGGGCGCAAGCCGGTACTGCTCGGTGGTTTAGTCGTTTTTATGCTGGCAAGCCTAGCGATTACCACGGTGGATAGTTTGTCTACGCTACTCTTCTGGCGTTTTATACAAGCGCTTGGCGGAGGTGCCTGCGTGGTCAATTCGGCCGCGATTGTGCGCGACTGTTTTAGCGGCCGAGAGGCTGCCAAAGTCATGTCTACTATGGCGATGATAATGATGCTGGCGCCGCTCGTAGCACCGGCGGTGGGCAGTTTGCTGCTTCATGTGGCCGGGTGGTGGCTAATTTTCGTATTTTTAGCGGTCTATGCCGGTTTCTTACTATGGCTTTTAGGTACGCGCCTGCCTGAAACACGCGATATGTCATTACCGGCAGCGTCACCACGGCAGGTTATTCGTAACTATGCCAGCGTGCTTAAGCACCGGGAGGGAATGGGCTATATTTGTGCCGTCGCTTCTTCGTTTGCCGGCCTATTTGCATTTGTAACCGCGTCGCCCTTTCTTTATCTAGACTATTTTTGTTTGTCTCCAGGCACTTATCCTCTTGTGTTTGGTGTGAACGTACTGGTTATTGCGCTTTCCAATCGCGTCAATATTCATCTGTTGCGTAAGCGCTCGCCGCAACAAAATTTACGCTTAGGGCTGCTGGTGCAGTTGGTTGCCGCGCTTGGGCTGGTGCTTGTTACCGCTTTGAATATGGCGTCACTGTTCGTTGTGGTTCCTCTCATTATGCTATTTACCGGCATGATTGGATTGATTACACCTAACGCTATTTCCGCACTGTTGGATCATTTTGGGCATATCAGCGCAACGGCAACGGCGTTGCTTGGCGGTATCCAATTTACCTGCGGAGCGCTCGCGGGTGTCATGGTTGGGCTGTTTGAAGTGGAGCATCTGTGGCCGATGGTTCTCACCATGCTGAGTGCTACTCTGCTGGGTAATATTGGCGTACGCAAGCTAACGAAAAAGCCTGCGGTGGATGAACTGCGAGGATGAACAGCACACATGAATAGCATGCATGGATAGTCTGCTCGCCTGGGCCAATCTGCCATTAGATACCTGGCTTGCCTGTGCCGCAGTTTTGATGCTTGGCGCCTTTGTTCAGCGAGCCACCGGCTTTGGGTTGGCGGTAGTGGGAGCGCCGCTGCTGTTGATGTTGGAGCCTCGCTTAGTGCCGGTCATCCTAGTGTTATTTGGGCTGACCGTCTCGCTTATGATGGTTCGCCACTATTGGCACGAGGTGCGGCTGGATGCGATTGGAATGGCGTTAGTAGGGCGCCTGCCGGGTAATGCGCTGGGCGTTTGGCTGTTACTTGTGGCGCCCATGGTGATTCTAGAAAAGCTAATTGCCGTTATCGTGTTGTTTACGGTACTCGTCACATTATGCCGCTTTCAGCTGCCGGTGAACCGTATAACGCTGTTTGGAGCGGGCGTTCTGTCGGGTATTTTTGGTACCGTTGCGGCTATTGGCGGCCCGCCTATCGTATTGTTAATGCACGGTTTACCGCCTGATCGAATGCGCGGAAACCTGGCCGCTTTCTTTATTCTAACCTCCACATTAACGTTGATAACGCTCGCGCTGGCGGATCAAATTCAGCTATGGCATTTTCAAATTGCGCTGACTTTTTTGCCCGCGGTGCTGATCGGTAATGCGTTGGCAGATACGCTAGCGCATCGCTTAGATAGACGTCTACTGCAGGGCGCCTCACTAACGCTGTGTACACTGGCAGCGATAGGGCTTTTAGTGTGACGTCAAAAAAATAGCAATAATGTGTCACTGTCATATTTCTGCAATCGATCGTGTGCAGACTCCTCTTTGCGCAAGGCCATTGGGCCAGCTCTTCCGGAAAGTAAGTGCTAACCGGATATTAAACCAGAGGGGAACACGACGATGAATGTAACTAAGAAGACATTAGGTGTTGCAGTAGTAGCGGCCCTGGCCACTGGCATTTCCGCTGCTGCAATGGCGCGCGATACCGTGCAGATTGCGGGTTCCTCTACGGTGCTACCGTTTGCCAGTATCGTCGCTGAAGAATTCGGTAATACCTTTTCTCAGTTCAGTACGCCGGTCGTTGGCTCTGGTGGCTCTGGTGGTGGTTTGCGTCAGTTTTGCCAAGGCGTTGGCGAAAACACCATCGATATTGCGAATGCCTCACGCGCCATGCGTAGCGCTGAAGTAGCGAGCTGTAATGAGGCCGGAGTCAATGAAATACTTGAGGTCAAGTTCGGCTACGACGGTATCGTTTTTGCCTCTCGCCTAGACCGCGGAGCATTTGAGCTGACGCCTGAGCATGTCTTCAAGGCTGCCGCTGCCCAAGTGACTCAAGACGGCGAGCTGGTGGATAATCCCTATACCCGCTGGTCAGAAATCGATTCTGACCTGCCTGACCAGGAAATTGTGCTGGTCATCCCCGCCTCAAACCACGGCACCCGTGAAGTATTCGAAGAGAAAGTCATTCACCCTGGCTGTGAAAGCGATGCCCAGGTTGAGGGTGATGCCTGTGTCAACCTACGTGGCGATGGCCGTATCGTTGAAATTGCTGGCGATTACACTGAAACACTAGCGCGTCTAGATGCTCAAGAAGACGCCGTTGGGGTGTTTGGTCTTAGCTTTTACGACCAGAACCGCGATCGCCTGCAAGTGGCTACCGTTGACGGCGTAACGCCAAGCTTGGAAACCATTGGCTCGGGTGAATACCCTGTTTCTCGTCCGCTGTTCTTCTACGTGAAAGGTGAGCACCTTGACGTAATTCCGGGCCTTGCGGAATACACCGAATACTTCCTGAATGACATGGTGTCAGGCTACGGCAGCCCGCTGGAAGATGCTGGCCTCATCCCGCTAGATGAAGAAGAGCGCGCAACGGCGCTTGAGCAGTTCCAAGCCCGCACTGTGGTTAGCCCAGAGTAAACTCGGGTCTACTTGCCACCGATTAACACTTAACTCGATTGGCAGTCGCGCCGGCATCAGATCATTGATGCCGGCGCTTAAATGTAGAAAATCACAGGCGGAGAGATAATGAGCAACATTGCCTTGATAGCCACACTGCTCGTGATCATGGCCCTGGCTTACCACTTGGGGTTGACGCGAAGCCGTGCGGTTGCGGCAGAAAATGATGTCAGGATGCACTCGCGGCCGGGCTACTACGGTGTGCTCGTTGCATTGTGGTGTGGGCTGCCAGCCTTAGTGCTGTTTTTACTGTGGTCTTTTTTAGCCCCCCAGCTTATTGAGATGCTCGTTACTCATCAGTTGCCCCATGAACTGGTGGCTAGCATGAGCGGCCGAGAGCTTGAAACAACGTTACGTCGTATTTCTGCACTAGCCGAAGGGCGTGGTGTCGCCGGCGGTGGAAGTGTCCAAGAGCTTGCGGCTGCCGGTCATATGGCGCGCCTTCATACCTATGAAAATCTAAGCCTAGTCGCACTAATGGCCGTTTTAGTCGTGGCAGGTTTGACGTATGCCAAACGGCATATTTCACCCCAATGGCGCGCTAGAAACCAAGTTGAGCGGGTTATTACTTTCGCCTTAGCAGCCTGCTCGGCCGTGGCGATTTTTACCACGGTAGGGATTGTGCTCTCCATGCTGGGGGAGGCGTTAAAGTTTTTCAGCTTTATTAGCCCGGCTGAATTTTTCTTGGGAACCACTTGGAATCCTCGCTTCAATACTGCTGGATCGAGTGCTCAGGGCGAGTTTGGACTACTGCCACTGCTATGGGGGACCATGATGGTGAGCGCCATTGCTCTCTTGGTGGCTATCCCCATTGGTCTTATGACAGCCATTTACATGGCCGAGTACGCTCCACGCTGGCTGCGTAATATCGCTAAGCCGGTGATTGAAGTGTTAGCGGGCATTCCGACGATTGTTTATGGTTTTTTCGCGCTGATTGTAATTGGTCCTTTCTTGTCGAGTGTCGGTGATGTCATCGGTATCAACATCCGCACCACCAGCGCGCTGACCGCTGGCCTGGTGATGGGGATTATGATTATTCCTTTTGTCTCATCACTTTCCGACGACATTATTACTCAGGTGCCTAAATCGTTACGCGATGGCGCGCTGGGGCTTGGTGCGACGAAGTCTGAAACGATCCGCCAGGTGGTTTTGCCGGCTGCATTGCCGGGTATTGTCGGGGCCTTTTTGTTGGCTGCCAGCCGGGCGATTGGGGAAACCATGATTGTGGTATTGGCCGCGGGTAATAATCCCGTGCTGCATGGCAATCCCTTCGAAGCGGTTTCAACCATCACGGTCACTATCGTTAATCAGCTGACCGGAGACATGGATTTTGCCAGCCCACAGTCGCTGGTGGCGTTTGCGCTTGGTTTGACGCTGTTTGTGATTACCCTAGGTTTGAACGTTATCGCACTGGTTGTGGTGCGTAAATATCGCCAGCAATACGAGTAAGCGACTATGTCTATAACGATTGAGCAGCGCCGTCAGCACCGCCTGATGACGATCGAAAAATCGCTGGCGAAACGACACCGCAAAGAGACGCGCTTTCGCCGCGTGGGGCTGGCCGCCGTGACAACGGGAATGGCCCTGGTAATCATTTTATTCGCGAGCATTCTGGCGCGAGGTGTTCCTGCTTTTTGGCAGTCGACGGTTTACACCGACGTGTATTTTGACCCTGAGGTCATACAGCTGGATGAAAAACCTCGACGCGAAGATGGCGAGAACCAGCTTGCATTTGATGAACGCTATGGCGCATGGCTAACGCAGGCCAGCCTAATCAATTGGCAGTCGCTCATTGATAGTGCGATGGAAGAAGCATTGGGCGTGAGCGTTGAATCTCGCCAGCTGCGCGACCTGCGCGCGTTATTGGCCTCTGGCGAGCGCTTTGCACTACGCGACCAGTTTATTGAAAAGCCTTCTTTGCTTGGTCAAACTGTCGAGGTCAAGCTGCTTGCCAGCGCCAATGTGGATGTATGGATCAAAGGCAATATAGATCGCAGCTTACCGGATGCGCGTCAGCAGCTTAGCCCGCAAACGCGAGAGTGGGCTGACCGGCTCAGTGATGAAGGCATCATTGAGAATGCTTTTAGCACATCGCTGTTTCTCAATACAGATTCGCGCAGTTCACCGGCGTCAGCGGGCTTAGCCGGTGCCTTTATGGGCTCTCTGTTCATGATGATGGTGGTTATTTTGCTGTCAGTGCCCATTGGTGTCGCGAGCGCGGTTTATCTTGAAGAGTTTGCGCCTCAAAACCGTTTAACCGATCTGATCGAAATCAACATCAATAATTTGGCTGCAGTGCCTTCTATTGTCTTTGGCCTGTTGGGGGCATCCATCTTTATTGGCTATTTCGGCTTGCCGCTATCGGCACCGGTAGTCGGCGGATTGGTGCTAACGTTAATGACATTGCCGACGATCATTATTACCACGCGCGCATCGCTGCGTTCGATCCCGCCTTCTATACGCCAAGCGGCGTTAGGTATTGGGGCATCGAAAGTACAGACCGTTTTTCATCATGTTCTGCCGCTAGCGCTTCCAGGTATTTTAACTGGCTCTATTCTAGGTATTGCCCAAGCGTTAGGTGAAACGGCCCCGCTATTACTGATTGGCATGAATGCCTTTGTGGCCAACGTCCCGGGTACGCCGCTGGAGCAGTCAACGGCGTTACCCGTACAGATTTACCTCTGGCAGGGCAATGAGCTGCGCAATTTCTTTGAGGCGCGCACATCAGCGGCCATTATCGTGTTGCTAGGGCTGATGCTTAGTTTGAATGCATTAGCGATTTGGTTGCGTAAAAAATTCGAGACGAGGTGGTAAGTGAATACTTCTACACAGCCTAATATACCTTCGCCTATGGTGAGTGTGGGTAACGGTGAGAGCCGCACCAGTAAGGCAAAAGATAAAGTGAAAATGAGCGCTGAAAACGTCGAGGTGTTTTACGGCAACGCTCAGGCCATTAATGGGATTGATCTCGATATTTACGAGAATGAAGTAATGGCCTTTATCGGCCCCTCGGGCTGCGGTAAATCAACGTTCTTACGCTGCTTGAACCGGATGAACGACACCATTGATATTTGTCGAGTTGAAGGCAAAATAACGTTAGATAATAACGATATTTATGCTCCGGATCGTGATGTCGTACTGCTGCGGGCTCAGGTCGGCATTGTGTTTCAAAAGCCTAACCCGTTTCCTAAATCGATCTACGAAAATATTGCCTATGGGCCGCGTCTTCACGGACTGGCAAAGCGTAAGGCAGAGTTAGACGATATCGTTGAAAGCAGCCTGCGTCGTGCGGGGTTGTGGGACGAGGTTAAGGATCGCCTTGATCAGCCCGGCACGGGTTTATCGGGCGGGCAGCAGCAGCGTTTATGCATTGCCAGAACCGTGGCCGTTAGCCCTGATGTGATTTTGATGGACGAGCCCTGTTCGGCGCTCGATCCAATCGCTACAGCGAAAGTTGAACAGTTGATAGATGAGCTTAGCGAGAGTTATACCATTGTGATGGTAACGCACAATATGCAGCAGGCTGCCCGCGTTGCTGACCGCACCGCGTTTTTCCACATGGGAGACCTTGTGGAGGTGGACAGTACTGACACTATCTTCACTAACCCACGGGATCAGCGCACGCACGATTATATTACCGGGCGTTTTGGCTAAATTTTAGCCGTTACGGGGAAAGTAATCTGCGCTGTTGAGCTCTTTGCTCAGTCTTAAGCCAACGTCTTTTCTATTAGCAAGAGGCGTTGGCTCTTATCAAAATCGGTTATATGCCATCGGTTAGTCGATTAATTCAACGGCGACTGCTGTCGCTTCACCTCCGCCGATACACAGGCTTGCGATGCCGCGTTTACCGCCAGTGCTGCGTAGCGCATGAATCAGCGTTGCAATAATACGTGAGCCCGTTGAGCCAATCGGGTGGCCTTGGGCGCAGGCACCGCCAAAAACGTTGACCTTGCTATGGGGAAGTCCGAGGTCATCCATAGCCATCAGGGTAACGACCGCAAAGGCTTCGTTGATTTCAAATAAATCCACATCGTTGACGCCCCAGCCTAGCTTTTTCATCAATTTTTCAATCGCACCAACCGGCGCAATAGTGAATTCACTAGGGTGACGGGCATGGGTTGAATGACCCACCATGCGCGCGAGTGGTTTAATGCCGTGCTGCTCGGCCGCTGCTTGGCTGGCCAAGATGAGGGCGGATGCGCCGTCGGAAATAGAGCTGGCGTTGGCCGCGGTAATGGTGCCGTCTTTGGCAAAGGCAGGACGAAGTTGGCGGATCTTATCCAGTTTGGCTAAAAAGGGCTGCTCGTCATGTTCAACGACGCTGTCTCCGTGGCGAGTCGTAACGGTCACGGGGGCCATCTCGCTGGTTAAGTGACCTGCATTCGTTGCGGCCATGGCACGCTCAAGAGAAGAGATGGCGAAGTCATCGAGCTGTTCGCGGGTGTAGCCGCGCTGAGTGGCGACGTCTTGGGCAAAGACGCCCATCAATTTTCCCGTTTCAGCATCTTCCAGCCCGTCTAAAAACATGTGGTCTTTTAGCTCGCCATGCCCTAGCCGATAGCCGCCGCGCGCCTTGGTCAGAAGGTGAGGGGCGTTAGACATGGACTCCATACCGCCAGCCAGCAAAATATCGCCACTGCCTGCTTTGATAAGATCGTGGGCAAGCATGGTTGCCTTCATTCCAGAACCGCACAGCTTATTAATGGTGGTGGCACCATTGGCATCGGGTATGCCGGCTTGGCGCATGGCTTGGCGTGCAGGGCCCTGTTTAACGCCCGCGGGCAGTACACAGCCCATAATTCCTTCGGTTATCGCAGCGGGGTCGATGCCTGACGCTTCAATCGCGGCCTTAATGGCTGCTGCGCCGAGCTGTGGCGCTGTCATTGTGGCAAGGCTGCCCATCATGCCGCCCATCGGCGTGCGCTTGGCGGCTAGAAATACAACATCGGTGGGGCTGCTCATGGTCAATCTCCTTCCAGTTTGTTGTGATTGTCATGCCAAGTGCGGGTGATACGTTGACCCGTTGGCAGCGCTGTGGTTCTCTCCAGAGTAACCAAGCAAGCGCTAGTGTAAATGACATGAATGTAATGAATGCATCTCCACGCCGCAAGGAACTGACGCGCCTCGCCGCTCAGCTGTTCGTCCAAGAAGGCTTCGACCGCACCACGGTGCGTATGCTGGCGCAGGAAATGGGCATTAAATCCGGCAGCCTGTTTCATCACTTTAAAGATAAGCAGGAAATTCTTGCGGCCGTTATTGAAGACGGCACCCAGAATGCCTTGTCGATTGCACGCAAAGCCTTGGCTGAGTGCGCCGCCGAGCCGGAAATTCGTTTACGCACCATGGCGCGTGCCCATCTTGAAACCTTATTTACCGATCGCAATGCGCATGTAGTAGCGCTCTTTGAGTGGCGTAGGCTTGATCCTGTGGCCAGTGCGCATCTCAGTCACTTACGCGATGCTTATGAGGCTTTGTGGGTTTCGGTGATTGACGAGGCCCTAGATTCAGGACTAATCCATGGTGATCGTTTTCTTGTGTCGCGCTTTGTGCTTGGGGCGCTGAATTGGACCGTTCGCTGGTACGACCCCAACGGCTCACGCTCACCCGATAACCTCGCTGACGAGCTTGTCGCTATGATTATGCCTACCGCTGATTGATATTCCGCTGTAGACCATTGGCTAGCCCCGACCAACGTCTAGTGCCTTAAACCATCAGAATGCTTGCTCTCTAAGGCGATTGCTTTTAGCGTTGTTTTTATCTTAAAGCTTCCGTTAACGTCAACGGATATTTTTTTAAGCGTTGTCTGTTCCTATATTGCTTGCCACGTGCTCATTTCCAACAACACAAGAGAGCCACAATGACAGCCACATCAGATTCCCTGCCCGACTATCAGCACTACCGCGATAACTTTTCTATCGATAGCGTCATAGCTCGCTTAGACGACCATCAGGACGGCTTTCTTAATGCCTTTGAGGCCTGCTGTGGACGGCATGTGCGTGAAGGGCGTGGCGACGTACTTGCGTTGGTTCAGGAAGATTTCCAAGGGGCTATTAATACGCTGACTTACGCCGAGCTCGATAAGCAAAGTGCGATGCTTGCCGGTTGGTTCCAGGCTCAGGGGCTATGCAAGGGCGATCGCATCGCCTGCATGCTGCCACGATCCCCACAGCTGTTGATTGCTGTCTTGGCAACATGGCGCATAGGTGCCGTTTATCAGCCGCTGTTTACCGCGTTTGGCCCTGACGCCGTGGACTACCGGTTAGGGCGTGCCGATACCAAGCTGGTGATAACGGATCATGCCAATCGCTATAAATTTGATGGTTTGAGTCAGTGCCCGCCGGTGTTAGCCGTCGGTGGCGCAACCAGCGAGCACGCCGAGGATCACGACTGGCAAGTTGCATTGACGCACGCGTCAATGCGCGAAAGTCCGCCAAGGCTCTCGCCTGATGAGCCATTCTTGCAAATGTTTACCTCTGGCACGGTGGGCAAGCCCAAAGGGGTGGCTGTTCCGCTGGCGGGCATGACGGCATTTGCGATCTATATGGAACTCGCCATCGATCTACGTGGCGATGATCGCTTCTGGAATATGGCTGATCCAGGCTGGGCCTACGGCCTTTACTATGCGATTACCGGGCCGCTGCTGCTGGGCGTAACCACGCATTTCTGTGAAGCAGGCTTTAGTGCCGAAGGGGCGCTTGCGTTTATGAAGCGCCACCACATTACCAATTTTGCCGCCGCGCCCACTGCCTATCGCTTGATGAAGGCCTCAGGCCTGTTTGATGACGCCCATGAGACGTTAGAGCTGCGAGCGGCTAGTTCGGCAGGAGAGCCTTTAAATACCGAAGTGGTGACCTGGGTAGAAAGGTCGCTCGGCTGTTCGGTGATGGATCACTACGGCCAAACCGAAACGGGGATGACCTGCAATAACCATCATGCGCTTGATCATTTAAAGCACGTAGGCGCTATGGGGGTGCCTATGCCGGGCTATCGGCTAGTCACTCTGGATGCGGAATATCGCGAACTTCCCGCAGGTGAGCCCGGCGTTCTGGCGGTGGATATCAAAAATTCGCCAGCGCACTTTTTCCCAGGATACACCTGGCAAGAAAAGAACCCCTTTGTGGAAGGTTATTACCTGACTGGAGACGTGGTGATTCGCAACGAAGATGGCACCTTTCAGTTTGCCGGTCGTGATGATGACATTATTACCACGGCAGGCTACCGCGTTGGGCCAACGGATGTTGAGAACAGCGTGATGACGCATCCTGCGGTCGCTGAATCGGCAGCCGTAGGGCAGCCAGATGAAATTCGAGGCGAGGTCATTAAATCGTATGTCGTGCTACGCGAAGGCTTTGAGCCCAGTGATGCCCTTGCCGATGAAATCAAACAGCGAGTGCGCGAGCGGCTTTCGACACATGCGTTTCCGCGCATTATAGAGTTTGTCGATGAGCTACCCAAAACGCCCAGTGGCAAGATTCAGCGCTTTAAGCTGCGCGCCCAGGCGGTAGAAGCATCCAAAGCAAGTCAGTCAATGTAACCACATAGGGAATACGGTTATGCAGGTTAAGGACAGTACGTTTTTGATTACCGGCGCCGCCTCAGGGCTGGGAGCGGCAACGGCTGAGCGCTTGGTCGCCGCGGGTGCCAGGGTTGTTCTGTGCGACTTAAGCGACAGCGTTAATGCACATGCCCTGCAGCTGGGGGCAAGCGCGCAGGCTGTCCTTGCTGATATCACCTCTGCTGAACAGATGCAGCAAGCGGTGGATGCAGCCGTTGCGCTAGGCGGTGAGCGCGGGCTGTCAGGCGTGGTTCATTGTGCGGGTGTGGTTAGCGTGGCAAAGCTGGTTGATCGAGACGGTATTCCAGCGGATCTAGACAGCTATAAGAAAACGATCAGTATAAATCTGGTGGGTACGTTCAACGTTATGCGCCTTGCCGCCGCTGCGATGGCAAAAAATACGCCTAATGAAAGCGGTGAGCGGGGAGTGATTATTAATACTGCGTCCATTGCGGCCTTCGATGGGCAGGTGGGCCAGTGTGCCTATAGTGCCTCTAAGGCGGGCGTTGTGGGAATGAGCCTTCCCGCCGCACGTGAGCTTTCAAGGCATGCTATTCGCGTCATGGCAATTGCCCCTGGCGTATTTGAAACCCCGATGATGAGTGAGATCCCTGATGACGCCGCTCAGGCGCTAGCCGCTGCGGTGCCATTCCCTAAGCGGTTGGGCAGGCCGGATGAGTTTGCTCAATTAGCGGAGCAAATCATTACTAACGCTATGCTTAACGGTGAATTGATTCGCTTGGATGGCGGCATTCGCATGCAGTAACGTTTTTTCCAGCAAATCATGTCAACTCGTCAGCTAATCACTGGCGAGTTTTTGTTTTTAGAGGCAATAGCTTGTTGAGTTGGCGACCAACGTTGTAATGAGTTTTAAGACTACATTAAAACGCTTGCTTGACTCTGTAGAGTGCACGCGCTAACTTTCAAACATGTGTTTGAAAGCGTTGCGCTAGCTGCGTATCTGCTCTCAACCCCCTTTTCAGGAGAAATACGATGCCCAGCTACCAGGCCCCTATTCGTGATATGCGTTTCGTGATGGACGAGATGCTTGATTACCCCGCTCACTACGCACAGCTTCCAAGTTGCGATGACACATCGCCTGATGTGATCAGCGCTATTTTGGAAGAGGGAGCTCGGTTTGCCCGCGAGGTGCTGCTACCGATTAATCAAAGTGGTGATGCAGAGGGCTGCCTATTAGAAGGGGGCGAAGTCAAAGCGCCCGATGGGTTTAAAGAGGCCTATCAGCAATACGTCGAGGGTGGTTGGCCGAGCCTTGCCGCAGACCCTGAGCACGGTGGTCAGGGGCTGCCGCCTTCGCTGGCGATGCTACTTTCGGAAATGATCTGTGCGACTAACCTCGCATGGGGGATGTATCCCGGACTTTCTCATGGCGCTGCTGATGCGCTACGCCATCATGGCACGCAAGAGCAGAAGGCGACGTATCTCACCAAGTTGGTTGAAGGTGTTTGGACGGGTACCATGTGCCTAACCGAGTCGCATTGCGGTACCGATTTGGGGTTGATCAAGACACGCGCGGTGCCTGCTGATGGTGATGCGTATGCAATTACCGGTACTAAAATCTTCATCTCTGCGGGTGAGCATGATTTAGCCGAAAATATTGTTCACTTGGTGCTGGCAAAACTGCCTGATGCGCCCGAAGGCTCTAAAGGTATTTCACTATTTGTAGTGCCTAAGTTTTTACCGAATGCTGAAGGTAGTGTCGGTGAGCGTAATGGCGTCACCTGTGGTTCGCTCGAACACAAAATGGGCATCCATGGTAATGCCACTTGCGTGATGAACTTCGATGGCGCAACAGGCTACCTGGTAGGGGCGCCCAACAAAGGGCTGGCGTGCATGTTCACCATGATGAACGCTGCGCGTCTCGGCGTAGGTATTCAAGGACTTGGTTTAATTGAAGCGAGTTTCCAGAATTCACTGAGCTACGCTCGCGATCGACTACAAATGCGTGGTTTGTCGGGTAAGCAGGCGCCTGACAAGCCAGCTGATCCGATTATCGTTCACCCGGACGTGCGCCGTATGCTGTTAACGCAAAAAGCGTTTGCGGAAGGTGGGCGCATGCTGGTGCTGTACGCAGCACAAATGCTCGATACTGTTGAGAAGGGCCGGCCGGGGGAAGAGCACGATCGTGCTGAAACTCTACTTGGACTGCTAACGCCGATCGTTAAAGCTTTTCTGACCGAAGTGGGTTTTGAAAGCACGAATGAGGGTGTACAGATTTATGGCGGCCATGGCTTTATCAAAGAGTGGGGGATGGAGCAGCTAGTGCGTGATGCACGCATCACACGACTATATGAAGGCACTACCGGTATTCAGGCGCTTGATCTATTGGGCCGTAAAGTGCTTATGAGCCAAGGCGAATCGCTGAAAGTATTCACCAAAGAGATCCATAGGTTTTGCAAAGCCGAGGCCGATAATCCCGACCTTAAAGAATTCATCGAGCCGCTTGCCAAGCTAAATGCAGAATGGGGTGAGCTGACCATGGGTGTGGGTATGAAGGCAATGCAGGATCGTGAAGAGGTCGGGGCGGCTAGTGTTGACTATCTTATGTACTCTGGTTACGTCACCTTGGCGTATCTATTTGCCCGTGCGGCCAAGCAGGCGTTGAGTTCCTTGGACGGGCCTGAAAAGGCGTTTTATACCGCGAAAGTAAACACCGCGCGCTTCTACTATCAGCGGCTGCTGCCGCGCACTCGTGCGCACGCACAAATGATAAGTGCGGGTGCCGTGAGCCTGATGGCCATCTCTAGTGAAGACTTTGGGCTAGGTTTTGAAATTTAACCGTTAATACTGGCGCGATAAAGCAAGCGCTGATGAGTGTTTTCTAATGGCATTGTCCTGATCGTGGTTTGCGGCAGAGGGGAGATTTTCTGTCGTTTTTTACTCTGTGCTTTTTTTTCTTGCAATCTTATCTGTGAAGCCGTAAGGTACGCATCCGCTGCCGGGGACGCCAAGCGTTACCAGCGGTGAATGAAGTTGAAAAACTTCGGTTTGTCAGTAGGTTAGCGTTTTTGTTGGGTCGTCAAATTGGCCGCGAAAATTGCAGATTGACAAACGCTCGGAAGTGCGTAGAATACGCCTTCCTCGCTGAGGCCAAACAGTTCAACGGTTGGCCCGCTATCACAACACGATAGCCACAGCGAAACGCTCTTTAACAATTTGATCAGGTAATTCATGTGGGCGCTTGCTGATGTTGGTGGCAAATCACCCAATATCAAGGCAAGCGACTCAAGCAATAAGATTTTAAAGGCATTGCCTTTTTAATCCGTTTTGAATGAATTCGTTTGAACCTTGAGCCAAGTTTGATTCCGCTTTTGTTGTCCTCGGATGACAAGTAAGGATCACAATGATTGTAAACTGAAGAGTTTGATCATGGCTCAGATTGAACGCTGGCGGCAGGCCTAACACATGCAAGTCGAGCGGTAGCACAGAGAAGCTTGCTTCTTGGGTGACGAGCGGCGGACGGGTGAGTAATGCATAGGAATCTGCCCGATAGTGGGGGATAACCTGGGGAAACCCAGGCTAATACCGCATACGTCCTACGGGAGAAAGGGGGCTTTGGCTCCCGCTATTGGATGAGCCTATGTCGGATTAGCTAGTTGGTAGGGTAAAGGCCTACCAAGGCAACGATCCGTAGCTGGTCTGAGAGGATGATCAGCCACATCGGGACTGAGACACGGCCCGAACTCCTACGGGAGGCAGCAGTGGGGAATATTGGACAATGGGGGCAACCCTGATCCAGCCATGCCGCGTGTGTGAAGAAGGCCTTAGGGTTGTAAAGCACTTTCAGCGAGGAAGAACGCCTAGTGGTTAATACCCATTAGGAAAGACATCACTCGCAGAAGAAGCACCGGCTAACTCCGTGCCAGCAGCCGCGGTAATACGGAGGGTGCAAGCGTTAATCGGAATTACTGGGCGTAAAGCGCGCGTAGGTGGCTTTATAAGCCGGTTGTGAAAGCCCCGGGCTCAACCTGGGAACGGCATCCGGAACTGTGAGGCTAGAGTACAGGAGAGGAAGGTAGAATTCCCGGTGTAGCGGTGAAATGCGTAGAGATCGGGAGGAATACCAGTGGCGAAGGCGGCCTTCTGGACTGATACTGACACTGAGGTGCGAAAGCGTGGGTAGCAAACAGGATTAGATACCCTGGTAGTCCACGCCGTAAACGATGTCGACCAGCCGTTGGGTGCCTAGAGCACTTTGTGGCGAAGTTAACGCGATAAGTCGACCGCCTGGGGAGTACGGCCGCAAGGTTAAAACTCAAATGAATTGACGGGGGCCCGCACAAGCGGTGGAGCATGTGGTTTAATTCGATGCAACGCGAAGAACCTTACCTACCCTTGACATCTATAGAAGATTGCAGAGATGCGATTGTGCCTTCGGGAACTATAAGACAGGTGCTGCATGGCTGTCGTCAGCTCGTGTTGTGAAATGTTGGGTTAAGTCCCGTAACGAGCGCAACCCTTGTCCTTATTTGCCAGCGAGTAATGTCGGGAACTCTAAGGAGACTGCCGGTGACAAACCGGAGGAAGGTGGGGACGACGTCAAGTCATCATGGCCCTTACGGGTAGGGCTACACACGTGCTACAATGGCCGGTACAAAGGGCTGCGAGCTCGCGAGAGTCAGCGAATCCCTTAAAGCCGGTCTCAGTCCGGATCGGAGTCTGCAACTCGACTCCGTGAAGTCGGAATCGCTAGTAATCGTGAATCAGAATGTCACGGTGAATACGTTCCCGGGCCTTGTACACACCGCCCGTCACACCATGGGAGTGGACTGCACCAGAAGTGGTTAGCCTAACGCAAGAGGGCGATCACCACGGTGTGGTTCATGACTGGGGTGAAGTCGTAACAAGGTAGCCGTAGGGGAACCTGCGGCTGGATCACCTCCTTAAACGATGCGTCACAGTCAGTAAGCGTCCACAATGAATTACCTGATCAAAATGCTGTTGATACGCAGTGATAAGTGTCTCTGTCTTTTTTACATTAAAAAGAAAAAATAGCCTTTGACGTTTTAAAGGTCTCTTCTTTTCTTCTTCTTTTAATGTGAAAGAACACTTATCACTGCTTATAGCAGTCGCTCTTTAACAATGTATATCATGCTGACAAGAACACACCGCAAGGTGAGTTCTTAAATTGTGATACGTTTTATACGTATCCGGCAAATGAACGTTATCATTGCGAGATACCAGACTCCTTCGGGTTATAGGGTCAAGCAATGAAGCGCACACGGTGGATGCCTAGGCAGTCAGAGGCGATGAAAGACGTGGTAGCCTGCGATAAGGTTCGGTGAGGTGGCAACAACCTGTGACCCGGACATTTCTGAATGGGGAAACCCACTGACCATAAGGTCAGTATCTTACACTGAATACATAGGTGTAAGAGGCGAACCAGGGGAACTGAAACATCTAAGTACCCTGAGGAAAAGAAATCAACCGAGATTCCCCTAGTAGCGGCGAGCGAACGGGGACCAGCCCTTAAGCATGTGACTGATTAGACGAACAGATTGGGAAGTCTGGCCGTAGCAGGTGATAGCCCTGTAGTCGAAAATCTGATCATGTGAAATCGAGTAGGTCGGGGCACGAGAAACCTTGACTGAAGACGGGGGGACCATCCTCCAAGGCTAAATACTCCTGACTGACCGATAGTGAACCAGTACCGTGAGGGAAAGGCGAAAAGAACCCCGGATAGGGGAGTGAAATAGATCCTGAAACCGTGTGCGTACAAGCAGTAGGAGCAGACTTGTTCTGTGACTGCGTACCTTTTGTATAATGGGTCAGCGACTTATATTCAGTGGCGAGGTTAACCGTATAGGGGAGCCGTAGGGAAACCGAGTCTTAACTGGGCGACACAGTCGCTGGATATAGACCCGAAACCGAGCGATCTATCCATGAGCAGGGTGAAGGTTGAGTAACATCAACTGGAGGCCCGAACCAGGATCTGTTGAAAAAGATTTGGATGACTTGTGGATCGGAGTGAAAGGCTAATCAAGCTCGGAGATAGCTGGTTCTCCTCGAAAGCTATTTAGGTAGCGCCTCACGTATTACCGCCGGGGGTAGAGCACTGTTTCGGCTAGGGGGTCATCCCGACTTACCAACCCGAGGCAAACTCCGAATACCGGTGAGTACAGCGTGGGAGACACACGGCGGGTGCTAACGTCCGTCGTGAAAAGGGAAACAACCCAGACCGTCAGCTAAGGTCCCGAAATCCTGGTTAAGTGGGAAACGATGTGGGAAGGCTTAGACAGCTAGGAGGTTGGCTTAGAAGCAGCCATCCTTTAAAGAAAGCGTAATAGCTCACTAGTCGAGTCGGCCTGCGCGGAAGATGTAACGGGGCTAAACCAGGTACCGAAGCTACGGGTTCATTCTTCGGAATGAGCGGTAGAGGAGCGTCGTGTAAGCCAATGAAGGTGGATTGAGAAGTCTGCTGGAGGTATCACGAGTGCGAATGCTGACATGAGTAACGATAAAGGGAGTGAAAAACTCCCTCGCCGGAAGACCAAGGTTTTCTGTTCGATGCTAATCAGAGCAGAGTGAGTCGGCCCCTAAGGCGAGGCCGAAAGGCGTAGTCGATGGAAAACGGGCTAATATTCCCGTACCGGACATGGTTGCGATGGGGGGACGAAGAAGGCTAGGTGAGCCAGGCGTTGGTAGTCCTGGTGAAAGTGAGTAGGCCGAGATCTTAGGAAAATCCGGGATCTTAAAGCCGAGACACGAGATGAACTGACCACGGTCAGGAAGTCACTGATGCCACGCTTCCAGGAAAAGCCTCTAAGCTTCAGATCATGTGCGACCGTACCCCAAACCGACACAGGTGGTCAGGGTGAGAATCCCAAGGCGCTTGAGAGAACTCGGGTGAAGGAACTAGGCAAAATGGTGCCGTAACTTCGGGAGAAGGCACGCCGGCGTAGGGTGAAGAGACTTGCTCTCCTAGCCCGAACCGGTCGAAGATACCAGGTGGCTGCAACTGTTTATTAAAAACACAGCACTCTGCTAACTCGTAAGAGGACGTATAGGGTGTGACGCCTGCCCGGTGCCGGAAGGTTAAATGATGGTGTTAGCCGCAAGGCGAAGCTCTTGATTGAAGCCCCGGTAAACGGCGGCCGTAACTATAACGGTCCTAAGGTAGCGAAATTCCTTGTCGGGTAAGTTCCGACCTGCACGAATGGCGTAATGATGGCCACGCTGTCTCCACCCGAGACTCAGTGAAATTGAAATCGCCGTGAAGATGCGGTGTACCCGCGGCTAGACGGAAAGACCCCGTGAACCTTTACTATAGCTTCACACTGGACGCTGATGTTGCCTGTGTAGGATAGCTGGGAGGCTTTGAACTTCGGACGCCAGTTCGAAGGGAGCCAACCTTGAAATACCAGCCTGGCATCATTGGCGTTCTCACTCAGATCCGTTATCCGGATCGAGGACAGTGTGTGGTGGGTAGTTTGACTGGGGCGGTCTCCTCCTAAAGAGTAACGGAGGAGCACGAAGGTACCCTCAGCACGGTCGGACATCGTGCATTGAGTGCAAGAGCATAAGGGTGCTTGACTGCGAGACAGACACGTCGAGCAGGTGCGAAAGCAGGTTCTAGTGATCCGGTGGTTCTGTATGGAAGGGCCATCGCTCAACGGATAAAAGGTACTCCGGGGATAACAGGCTGATACCGCCCAAGAGTTCACATCGACGGCGGTGTTTGGCACCTCGATGTCGGCTCATCACATCCTGGGGCTGAAGTCGGTCCCAAGGGTATGGCTGTTCGCCATTTAAAGTGGTACGCGAGCTGGGTTTAGAACGTCGTGAGACAGTTCGGTCCCTATCTGCCGTGGGCGTTGGATGTTTGAGAAGGGCTGCTCCTAGTACGAGAGGACCGGAGTGGACGACCCTCTGGTGTTCCGGTTGTCACGCCAGTGGCATTGCCGGGTAGCTATGGTCGGACGGGATAACCGCTGAAAGCATCTAAGCGGGAAGCCCCCTTCAAGATGAGACATCCCTGAGGCCTAGAGCCTCCTGAAGGGCCCAGCGAGACCAGCTGGTTGATAGGCACGGTGTGGAAGCGCTGCAAGGCGTTGAGCTAACGTGTACTAATGGCCCGTGAGGCTTGATCCTATAACACCCAAGGGGTCTGGCTCACAGTGATAACGTAATGATGTTAAGTGCATCAAAAAAGCCGGATACGCAGCGTGTGGCTAAGCTCACTCATAAAAATGAGACAGGCAGGCGGCACGAAAAAAAATGAAGCAGTCACAAACAGCATGATATACAGCCAGTTACGCCTGACGACCATAGCACGCGTGAACCACCTGATCCCTTGTCGAACTCAGAAGTGAAACCGCTTAGCGCCGATGGTAGTGTGGGGTCTCCCCATGCGAGAGTAGGTCATCGTCAGGCACTTATATGAAAAATCCCCCAGGGCTTATGCCCCGGGGGATTTTTTTTGCTCTTTTTTTGATCTGTTTTTAATTTGTGAGAAAACGTTAACAATACAGCTGCGCGTATTGCCGACCGCCTCGCTGCCATAAATGCTATGATGCAGCCGCTAAGGGTTATCGCTTAGACTCGAAATAATCCGCCATGTCTATATGCTAAGTTTGAGGTGAAAGGGTGAGTGAGATAGTACCCACTTCGTGGCTAGTTTACTGTCGTCCTGGGTTTGAGAATGATGCGCTGGCCGAGTTGCAACATCACGCAGAACGGCTCGATGTTCCCTGTGAGGCATCTTACGGAGAAGGGTGGGTAAGCCTAACGCGTATCGATGGCGAGCCGGTGAATGATTTGCACCGTCAAGCTGCCTTTAAATCACTGATTTTCGCCCGCCAGAGCCTGGCGGCACTGCCTGCGCTGAGCCTATCACGCGATGATCGGCTTACCGCTATATTGGAGCAGGTCAAAGCCAGTGGCTGGAACTTCGAAGAAATTTGGCATGAGACGCCGGACACTAACGACGGTAAAGCACTGGCAGGGCTCATCAAGGCGCTTAAAAAGCCGTTGGAAAGCTTGCTAAAAAAGCGTGGTGCGTTAAGGCGAAGTGCGGGTGCTAGGCGGCTGCATATTTTTTGGACCGATGGTGATAAAGCGCAGCTGGCAATGAGCTTTCCGGGTAACCGTAGTGAGCTTGTTAACGGTATTCGTCGGCTGCGTTTTCCTTCGCGTGCGCCTAGTCGCTCAACGTTGAAGTTAGAAGAGGCATGGCACGAATTTATTCCTCGCGAAGAGTGGGAGACGCGTCTTGCGCCGCATATGCAGGCCGCTGATTTAGGCGCTGCACCTGGTGGATGGACTTGGCAGCTGGTGCAGCGCGGCATGTACGTGTATGCGATTGATAATGGCCCAATGGATCCTCAGCTTATGGGGACAGGGCAGATTGATCATCTTAAAGAAGATGGTTTTACCTGGGAGCCACCGCAGCGTTTAGACTGGTTGGTGTGTGATATTGTCGATAAGCCTGTACGCGTGCTGGCGATGGTTGAGCGCTGGCTAATTCGTAAGTGGTGTAAAGAGGCAATCTTTAACCTCAAGCTACCTATGAAAAAGCGCTGGGATGAAGTAACGCGCTGTTTAACGACGTTGGAAGAGTCGCTGGAAAAAGCGGGTGTCAGTGCTAAGGTAACGTGTCGTCATCTTTACCATGATCGCGAAGAAGTCACTGTGCATGTAAGGCTAAGAAGCTAGTGCCAGCGGTCTTTTAAGTTTAATAGCCAGGCTCGTAAATACGGATAGTTTCATCTTCGGTTAGTAGCGGCAAAATACGCTGCATAGCCATTGTACGCGCATCGCTTGAGTGCCACTCTTTCCAAGCACGAATGTCGCGCCACTTAGTAATCATTAAACGGCGATCGGTATGGCCAAGCTCTACTAGGGTTTCGCCACCGACAAAGCCCCTTACGCCTAAAGAGACGCGCATGGCCTCCCGTGCCGCTTGCTCATACTCTTCTTCTAGGCCGGGCATAATGCGCCGTTCGATGATAATTTTAATCATACGCTTTGCTTCCTGCATCGAGGATATCAATGGCTACTAAAACGGGTAACTTGCCCAGCTATGATGAGTTGTTAGACACCTCTGGGCTATATTGCCCGGAGCCGATTATGTTGATGCATAATAAAGTACGCGATATGGCGTCGGGCCAGGTTCTTAAAGTGGTGGCTACAGACCCAGCGACAACGCGTGATGTGCCTAAATTCTGTCAGTTTCTGGGCCATGAACTGCTTGAGCAAGACGTCTCAACTGAGAGCCGCTACCTGTATTTTATACGCTTGGCATAGTTCTCATTTTACTGATCATTGAAAGTTGCGAGGCACAGGTCGACTGGCCTCGCTATTAGTGACAATGTGCGGCGTCTCTATCAATCGCTTGCCACGACCATCATGGCGAGAGCATCCAGCGTCGCTGGATCTTCTTCCAATATGCGGTTAGCAATATGGCGTTGAAAAAAATAAACGGTCTGGTGGCGATCCTGTGCGCTATATAGGCACTTGTCGCCTAGTAGAATGGGCGTCATTACCGCTTTTTGCTCGTCGGCTAGCAGCGCGTCAAGACTGCCGTCACTGTAAAGGCGCCAGCCGTATACGGGCTTCATATGCCAGGGCGAGTTTGGGTGGTTCATACACAAAGCGTGTGTGCCTAGTGTATCCGGGATTTGCTGAATAAGGGTGACGTCGCCTGAAGACTCATAATCGAAGTATTCCGCTGCCGCCATTAGCTCATGAAACTTATGATCGGGTGGGGCATCGAAAATCTCTTCCGTTTCAGGATCACGGTAGCCAACAAAGTAGCCATTTTCTTCATTGTTGAGATCTTGGCAGGCGGCTAAGGTTTCCATCCACGGTACTAGGCCGATAATGTTGCCGTCTTCTCTTAACCCCCAGGCTAAAATCGGCATGCCGTAATAGGTGTCAGGATTCGCAGCGAGCTTATACACCATCTCAATGCCATCTAGCTCAGGTGCTAAACGGACTAAGCACTTTTGCGCCTGCTGACGTTGGCGCACGGTTTCCAGGTCGATGACCTGGGCAGAGCGGGGTGACAGGGATGCGCCCATTGTGTCCCTCCTTATGCTGCGTGGTCATGACAGTGGCGAAGCAGGCTAGCTTGCCGCATTCTTCACCTCTTCTATTCACCAATAGCACAAGTTGCTCATAAGGGTAAGGGTTCGGGCAATTTAATTGGTAGTGCAAGCAGAGAAACGTGCTCTTAACGCTATATGTTCACTGCTTACCTGCTGAAACTGTTGCCACGGAGCGCTCAGATCTTGCAGCGAAAGCCAGCGTACTTGATAACGTTGGATTGCCTCCGGTTTGTCGACCTGCTGCGCATCGATTAGCCGATTGATCGCTGTAAGCCACTCATGCGCCGTGTTAGCTAAGTCCTCCAGTGGCTGAGGATTCCAAAGGGTTAAACAGTGCACGGGCTCATCGCTTTGCTGAGTTAATAACGTATTGGCTTCGGTTAAGCGCTGAGTAGCGAGTAGCAACGCCCGCAAAATTTCAGCCGTCAGTGGTCGTTCTTGTAGCGTTTTAAGATGGTTTTCAAGGGCTGATGAGCTTTGCTGCCAGTCGAGATCAAACTGGTGATCGGTCATTTGCTGCAAGTAATCGATAGCCTTAAGATGGCCTGCGATAACCGTTTTATCGACATTGGCTAACGGCTGGCTTGAGCGCGAAAAGCTTTTTATCCACTCGCTGGAGTCAAAGATAGCGTTCCAGCTAACGGCAGATAGCTGCGACGTTTTTATTGCGGTTAGTTGCTGCAGTCGCTCTTGATCTTCAAGGCTTAGCTGGTCGGCAACGTCGCTATTGGAGCAGATACTTAGCCGCTGCCATAGCGTTCGTTCATATAGCCACTGCTGGCTAGGGGGCGCCACCCGGCCAAGCTGATTATTACGTGCAGCGATTAGCGAGGTGATTTGGCATTCACGCAAAGCGTAAACGTTGAGTATGCTGTCACGCGTTTCAGGAATATCGATGAGCCGATCTTTGCGATCAGGAAACGCGCCAATATTGGCCGGAGCTGTCCTGTCTATATCTGCCCTGTCTATACCTGCCCGTGCAAGATCAGCGGCAAGCTGCTGGTGATAGGCCTGCCACTGCTGCTCAGCGGGACTGTCGCCACAGCCAGCCAGTAGGGCGCTTAGCGCGAGCGTAAGACAAGCATGCGCCCATCGAGCCATGATTACTCCTGAGTGCTGATGTGCTGTAACCGCCAGCCGAGCAATAGGGCAGCAGTGCTTAAGCCAGCAATTAGGCCGATCCAGTAACCGTGAACCCCAAGCGGCGGGACCATATCACCAATTCCTTGAGATCCTAGCCAATGACCGCCGCCTAAGCCGACAATCCAATAAGAGAGCACCGTGATTACCATAACGATACGCGTATCCTTGTAGCCTCTTAAAGCACCCGCCAGCGTAACCTGCAGCGAGTCGGACAATTGAAAGATAGCCGCCAATGCAATGATAGATAGCGCCAGCGCCTGTATCTCACTATTCGACGTATAAAGTGATATCACCGGTACCGCCGTGAACCAGAGAAGTGTGCTGTTAATGACCGCGATGATCACACTAATGATAACCCCGTTCCAGGCAACTTTTCGGGCGAGCGCCCAGCGCTGCTGGCCGAGCGTGTTTCCAACGCGTACGGTCAATGCCATGCTCAGCGACATAGGCAGCATAAACAAAATAGTAGTGAAACTCAGCGCTATTTGATGGGCGCCCACGGTCACTTCACCAAAGCTTGCAATGAATAGCGCAATAAATGTGAATAGCGTCACCTCAACAAAAATAGCCACTCCGATGGGGACACCTACGACGATTAGTTCCCGAATGCCTGCCCACTGTGGGAGCGTTAGCCCTTGCCAGATAGCCACGCTTTTATAGGTACGCCCATGACGCGTGTAATAGGCCATTGCCAGCGCCATCGTCCACATTGAGAACGCCGTGGCTATACCGCAGCCAAAGGCGCCTAGCGCAGGTATTTGCTGCAAGGTGCCAGGAATCCAGGTGCCGAATAGCTCGACTAAGCCATCGCCGCCGTAAATCAGCACATAGTTGGCGGGAATATTGACGCTCAAACCCACCAGGCTAATCCACAGTGCCGGGCGAGAGTGATTCATACCATCTGAGAATGCCCTCAGCGCCTGAAAGAGCGCAATTCCAGGCATGCCAAACGCCACGGCAGAGAGATAGGCGGCAGATTCGCGCGCCACAGCGGGCGGCACGTCCATTAATTCAAATATGGGCATCACGGCTGACCAAAGCAGCAACGCCGCGACGATACCTAGCAGCAGGGCGACCCAAAGCCCCTGGTGGACTGCCGGACGAATGGCCGTTTGTCGCTGGCCACCGAGTAAGTGAGCCACAATCGGCGTCAATCCCATCAAGGTGCCGGTCATAAATAGCATTAGCGGCATCCACAGGCTGGAGCCAACCGAGACGGCCGCGAGCGACGTGGCATTATGTCGTCCCGTCATCATGACATCGACAACGCTCATACCCGCCTGAGCCAGCTGAGCACCACAAATAGGCAGTGCCAAAAAGATCAAGGCGCGTGTTTCCGGCCAGTACACTGATTTAACGTGTCGAGTGAAATCGCCCAATGGTTGGCTCCTGGTTGGCGAGTTAAGCTATAAAAATGCGATAGATTAGCAGGGATCACTAAGCCTTGCCGCCTAGTATTTAGTTGGCGTTCATCAGGCGGGTATAATGCAGGAAATTAAACGACAAATGAGGTCAATGTGAGTCACGCCGAGGAGCGCTGGACCCTTGAAGATATTACCGCGCTATTTGACGGTGTTTTTGGCCAGCGTTATCAAACACGCCTGATTCGAGGCGATGATGAGCCTCTTTATCGCCCCGCGAATAATGAAACACCTTATAACCAGGTGATTTTTGCGCGAGGCTATTTTGCCAGTGCGCTGCATGAAATCAGCCATTGGTGTATTGCCGGCTCGCAGCGGCGCCTGCAAGAAGATTACGGCTACTGGTACTGTCCTGATGGCCGTGATGCCGAGCAGCAGGCATTATTTGAGCAAGCTGAAATTGCGCCACAGGCGCTTGAATCAATATTTACGCATGCCTGTGGTCGCCCGTTTAATATCAGCGTCGATAATCTAGGCGGCGATGTTGAAGTGGATCGAGGCGCATTTATGGCGCGCGTTGCGTCTCGCGCGCAAAGCTACTTGAAAGAAGGGCTGCCTATACGCGCTAACGCTTTTCTGGTGGCTATTAACTGCTTTTACTCTAACCAGAAAGCGCTAGCGGCCGCCATCGCCGAAGGGCGGGCTGTGTTAGATCAATTGGACGTGGCGGCCAGCGTTTAATCGTCGTCGGTTAGGCGCTGATGCATCGACAGCATGACCTCAAGCTCATGTTCTGGTCGCATCGGCTCCAGACCCAGTTCGCTAAAGGTTTCGCGGCGTTGGCGATGCCATTCGCTGGGAGTGATCGATGGATAAAGCACCGAGGCGGGGGCAAGCTCAACAAAAGGGTCTAGCCCATAGGTGTCGAATAGACGCGCAAGCGCCGCTTCCTCCTCTCCGTTGTCACTGGTATATAGCGTGGCGGAAAAGTGATCGGTTTCAAGCTCGCGAATCACCTCAAGCGGGCTTACGCCGAGGCTTTCCAGCTCTTCCATGCTATAGGCGCCCAAGGCATTAGTGTCTTCTTTAATCCAGCTATCATCCGGCTGAATCAACGTTTGTTTTACACGACCATCGGGTAGTGACCAGGCGATGGCTAGCGGTAGACCATCATCTTCACCCGTTTCAATGGCAATAAATCCTGGATAATCAGACACGCTATTACTCCTCTAAGGGCGTCGTAGGAAGGCGGAAAAACCGCTGTGCGATTTGGGTCGTGGCTGTGCCTAACGCTGTTTCGCTGATGCCGTACCACTGGGCAATCTCGCGCACTATCCAAGGCAGCAGCGCGGGCTCATGTCGACGGCCTTTTAATTTCGCTGGCAGATTGCGTGGCAGCAAGTAAGGGCAGTCAGTTTCTACCATTAACCGCGTCAGCGGTATATCGCTAACCAGTGAGCGTAGATGGTGTCCACGTCGCTCATCGCAGATCCAGCCGGTTAAACCTATATGCAAGTCTAGGTCGAGATAGCCAAAAAGCGTATCGCGATCCGCCGTAAAGCAGTGCACTACCGCCTGGCTGATATCGTCTCGCCATGCATGCAATATTTCGCGCATTCGCTGACCCGCATCCCGCTCATGTAAAAAGAGCGGTAAACCGCTTTCAACGGCGAGTGCCAGCTGAGCTTCAAAGGCACGTTCCTGCTGCTGAGGCGTCGAAAATTTGCGATTGAAATCCAGCCCGCATTCACCCACTGCGACCACTTCTGGCATGGCATGTAGCGCCGCCATAGAGCGCGAAAGATCGTCATTCCAGTGGCTGGCATCATGGGGATGTACGCCTGCCGTGGCGTATAAGCCAGGATGTTGTTTAGCGAGTGCAATGGCCTGTTCGGCATGAGCGAGGTCAGTGCCGGTCACGATCATTGTACTTACCTGTGCCGCCTGCGCACGCTGGATAACCGCCTCCAGGTCACGGCCAAAACTTTCGTGAGTTAAGTTGGCGCCAATATCTATTAAAGGAGCGCTAGGGCGAAACTGCAGTGCTTCGGGTAAAAACGCATCAGTGTCAGCAGTAGCCAAACGTTGCTCCTTAGCCAGATCGAAAACACCCATTGTAACGGTATGCGCGTACATCGACTAATGCTGTATTGAGAGCGATCACAGCGCGCGAATGGCACGAATTGCAAAAAAATTGGCTTGTTAGGTAAACAGCAACGGGGTATTTACGGCTAGGATGAGCTAAGGGTATTACCGGCAATTCCGCGGCCATTGATTTAATAACAACAATAGAGAGTCTAATAACGATGCCAATATTTCACCGCTTTGCAGTCTCCACGCTTGCCAGCGCTATTGTACTGGCCAGCAGTGCTTCCCACTCTATTGCTGCTGAAGGTATTTCTGATAATGAAATACGAATCGGCTATTTAGCCGATATGTCCGGCGTTTACCGCGACCCTATTGGCCCGCTAGGCGAAGATGCCATCATGATGGCGATTGAAGATATCGGCGGAAGCGTTAACGGCGCCAATGTCGTGGTATTTAGTGCCGATGATCGCAATAGCCCAGACGTTGGCTCAAGCGTAGTGCGTGAGTGGATCGACGAACGTAATGTCGATATGGTCACCGGGCTAGTGGCATCATCTGTCACCCTGGCTGCGGTAGGCCTATTAGAAGAAGCCGACAAGCTTGGGCTGGTCAATGGTGCCGTGTCGTCAGCTATTACTAATGAACACTGCTCGCCTAATCATATTCATTGGGTTTACGACACATGGGCGATGTCCAATGGCACTGCAAAAGCCATTACCGACGAGGGCCATAAAAACTGGTACCTGCTGAGTGCCGATTACTCGTTTGGCCATGCGCTAGAGGCTGATGTTACAAGAGTCGTCACAGAAAATGGCGGCACCATTGTGGGCAGCGCTCGTCACTCGTTCCCCAATAGTGATTTCTCTTCTTTTATGCTCCAGGCTCAGGCCTCGGGTGCGGATGTTATTGCCTTAAACAACGCCGGGGGCGACACAATTAACGCCGTGCAAACGGCTGGCGAGTTTGGCATTACCCAGGCAGGGCAGATTTTAGCCGGAATGGTGCTGTTTAGTACCGATGTGCGCAGTATTGGGCTAGAGAATGCACAGGGCTTACAGTTTACCAAAGCGTGGTATTACGATTTAAACGACGAGACCCGCGCCTGGGCTGAACGCTTTCGCGAACGCACGGGCAGTATGCCAACGATGGTTCATGCAGGGCTTTACTCCAGCACTCGCCATTATCTTGAGGCCATCGCAGCAACGGGCACGGACGATACACAAACCGTGCGTCAGCAAATGGCTGATACGCCCATCAACGACATCTTTGCTACCAATGGCTACATCCGTGAGGATGGCCGCATGGTGCATGACATGTATCTAGTCGAAGTTAAGACGCCTGAAGAGTCGCAGGATGAGGATGATCTTTTCCATATCATTCGTACCATTCCTGCAGAAGAAGCCTTCCGGCCGCTTTCAGAAAGTGTTTGCCCGCTAGTCACGAGCTAAAGCGTTGTTCATTCACGGCAACCCACTTGAGGATTTAGCATGTCTGAACCGTCTATTATTCAGCAAAATAGTATTGGGGCCGCTTTAAGTCGCAGCGCTCGAAAGTATCCGCATCAGTTGGCACTGGTATTTGGTGAACGTCAGTGGCGCTATCGTGAGCTCAGTCAAGCCGCCAATCGGGTGGCTAATGGCCTGCTGGCAGCAGGCCTCGTACCAGGTGATAGATTGGTCGTTTATGGCAAAAACTCTGACGCTTATGTGATTGCTTGGCTGGCAGCTACCAAGGCAGGTTTAGTGCACGTGCCTATTAACTTTGCGCTAAGCGGCGAAGAGTTGCGCTACATTCTTGAGCAGTCGGGTGCCACGGGCTTGCTAAGTGATATGAGCCTTGCTGACAAAGTGAATGCCGCGGCAGAGGGATTGAATTTAGCCCTGTTGGGAACGCTGCACGCTGAGCAGGAGAGTGATGCCGGCGGTTTTGACGTGCTGAGTCATGCCACATCGGCCGAACATAGCCAAGAGCCAGACGTTGATGTCGATGGTGCCAGCCTAGCTCAACTGCTTTATACCTCGGGCACCACCGCTGCGCCAAAAGCCGCCATGATGACCCATCAAGCGTTAATGGCCGAATATATGGCCTGCATGGTCGAGCTGGATATTAAAGGCAATGACGCCATGCTCGCTGCGCTGCCGCTTTACCATTCAGCGCAAATGCACGTCTTTCTAATGCCCGCGCTGTTATTGGGTGCTTCCGTCTATTTGCTTGAAGCACCGCTTCCTGAGCTATGTTTAAGCGCCATGGCTAACTACCAGATCGCGTCATTTTTTGCCCCGCCAACGGTCTGGATCAGCCTGCTACGCCATGCTGAATTTGACCGCTTTGACTTGAGCGCTCTCAACAAAGCCTATTACGGTGCCTCGATTATGCCGGTGCCGGTACTTGAGGAACTGCAGCAGCGCATACCGGGCGTAGGCCTTTATAACTGCTATGGGCAGAGTGAAATTGCACCGCTGGCGACCGTACTGCGTCCAGAAGAGCATGCCGCGAGGCCGGCTTCCGCCGGGCGGCCCATCTTGACGGTGGAAACGCGCATCGTCGATCTTGACATGAACGACGTACCTTCCGGCGAACATGGCGAGATTGTCCACCGCTCACCCCAGCTTATGAACGGTTACTGGGACAAAGCGGCGATGACTGAAGAAGCCTTCCAGGGAGACTGGTTTCATTCTGGCGACGTGGGTTACTTCGATGAAGCAGGCTATCTTTATGTCGTCGATCGCATTAAAGATGTGATCAATACCGGCGGCGTACTGGTGGCGAGCCGTGAAGTAGAGGAGGGGCTCTTTAAGCACCCTGCGGTATCGGAAGTGGCTGTCATCGGCCAGCCGGATGAGAAGTGGATTGAAGCTATCACCGCCGTGGTGGTTCTAAAAGAAGGCCAGTCGGTAAGCGAAGAAGCTCTGATCCATCACGCCAAAACGTTAATGGCGCCTTATAAAGTGCCTAAGCACGTTGTCTTTACCGATGCGTTACCCAAGAGCACTGCTGGAAAAATTCTCAAGCGCCATCTACGTCAAGAGCTTAAGCCATGAGCGTGGGCCAGGAAGCAAGCGCACTGTTCTACAGCATGATTAAGCGCTGTCTCACGAAAGAAGTAGCACCGTTTTACGATCAGTGGGAGGCCGCAGGCGAAATCCCCCGTTCGTTGTGGCATGCGTTAGGCGCTGCAGGTTTGCTGGGTATTGATCTGGATGAACAAAACGGTGGGTCAGAGGCCGATATTGCGATTACCCAGCTCGTGCTGGAAGAGCTTTCTCGCCAGGGGTTTGGTGGCTTAGCCAGCGCTTATAATATTCACGCCAATATCGTTATGCCTTATGTGCAAACGTTAGGCACTGACTCACAGTGTGAGCAGTGGCTGCCAGCCATGGCCCGTGGCGAAATTCTCGGTGCTATTGCCATGACTGAGCCCCATGCCGGTAGCGATCTGGCATCGATGAAAACCCGCGCGAAGCGCACTAATGAAGGCTGGGAGTTAAGCGGCAGCAAAATTTTTATCACCAACGGCCAGTTTGCTGACGTGGTGATTGTGTGTGCAAAAACAGATCCTTCCGCTGGCGCCAAAGGCGTTTCTCTGTTTTTAGTCGATACGCATTTGCCGGGCTTTGCACGCGGTAAGCCAATCAAAAAAATCGGCCAGCACGCCAGCGATACCGCCGAACTTAGCTTTGATCATATTCAGTTGCCTCATGGTGCTTTGCTGGGCGAAGAGGGCGCCGGTTTTCGCTATTTAATGCAGGAGCTGCCGCGTGAACGTCTCGGCGTTGGCGCTCAAGCCTTGGGCGCAGTAGAGGGCGCGTTAGCGCTCACCTTAACGTATGTAGAACAGCGCCACGCGTTCGGGCAACGCGTGGCTGATTTTCAAAATACCCGTTTTGTCCTGGCTGATATAAAGGCCCAGCTAGACGTGGCGCGCGCCTACTTCGAACATTGCCTCGAAAAATACCGCCAAGGGACAATGAGCAGCACCGATGCCGCGATTTTAAAACTGCAGCTCAGTGAGCTGCAGTGCCGAGCGGTGGACCGTTGCCTGCAGCTGTTTGGCGGCTACGGTTACACGGAGGAATATCCTATCTCACGCTTTTATCGAGACGCACGAGTGCAGACTATTTATGCCGGCAGCTCAGAGATCATGAAAGAAGTTATTGCACGCTCGCTGCTTGGCAAAGTGGACTCACCGAGTCGCTAATAAAGCGTTGCTAAGAATCAGTTAGTTAAGACATGAGGAAATACCTATGCGGCTGGATGATGTCGTGATCTTAGCGGGTGTGCGCACCGCTATTGGCGGTTTTGGCGGGTCTCTCTCCAGCATGGCGCCATCTGAACTAGGGGCGATAACCGCTAGAGAGGCATTGCGGCGCTCTGGTGTTGAGGGGACAGATATTGATCATTCTGTTTTCGGCCACATCATTACCACAGGCCCTCAAGACGCCTATTTAGCGCGGCATATTGCGCTGGATGCTGGTGTACCCAAAGAAGCCAGCGCCTTCAACGTTAACCGGCTGTGTGGGTCGGGTGTTCAGGCCGTGGTGTCTGCCGCGCAGCAGATCGTTTTAGGCGATAGTCGTTTGGCGTTAGCGGGAGGTGCTGAATCCATGTCTCGCGGGGCCTATTTGCTACCGCCTCAAGCGCGCAACGGTGTGCGTATGGGCGATATGGGCATCCAGGACTTAACCTTAGGCATACTTAGCGATCCTTTTGGTAGCGGCCATATGGGATGCACCGCAGAAAACATTGCTAAACAGTATGGGTTTACCCGTGAGCAGCTGGATCAATTTGCTCTTGAAAGCCACCAAAAGGCGTCTCGAGCAATAGCGGAAGGCCGCTTTGATGCGCAAATTGTACCGATAGAAATAAGCCAAGGTAAGCAGACGGTGCGTTTCTGTCAGGATGAACACGTACGCGAAGGTCTCCAACTAGGCGATTTAGCGCGGCTGAAGCCTGCCTTTCAAAAGGACGGTGTGGTAACCGCAGGCAATGCGTCGGGCATTAATGACGGCGCGGCAACGCTTGTCCTTGCTCACAGTGATGAAGCGACGCGGCGCGGGCTGGTGCCCCGGGCACGCCTACGGGTAGCCACGATGGCGGGTGTTGAGCCCTCGCTTATGGGCTTAGGGCCGATTCCCGCAGTAAAGCGCTGCCTGCAGCAGGCAAGTCTTAGCATTCATGATATTGATGTGATTGAATCAAACGAGGCATTTGCTGCTCAAGCAATGGCGGTGGCGCAGACGCTGGGCTTTCCACTGGAAAAACTCAACCCTAACGGTGGGGCGGTTGCGCTAGGCCATCCGGTGGGTGCGACGGGGGCTATTTTGATCCTCAAAACGCTGTATGAGTTAGAGCGTATTAGCGGTCGCTATGGCTTGATTACGCTGTGTATTGGCGGCGGTCAAGGCATCGCGCTGCTAATTGAGCGCTGCTAATGAAGCTCGCCGCAACAAGAACAAGCGAAAAGGAGTTGTCATGTCCACGATCACACCAAAAATTTTACCGGCAACCGCGTCGGCCATCAATCCCGCGTTAATGATTGGTGACTTACTGGACGCGGGGGTTCGCATGGCCGGTGATAATCAAATCGTATATCAAGACCAAAGCCGCCACGACTACGGGCATTTTCGCGAGCGAGTCCATCAACTGGCCCACGTACTGACTGCGCAAGGCGTTAAAGCGGGAGATGTGGTGGCAGTGTTAGATTGGGATAGCCATCGTTATCTAGAGTGCTTTTTTGCGATTCCAATGATTGGCGCGGTGCTGCATACGGTCAACGTACGCCTGGCGCCGGAGCAAATTCTTTACACCATGGAGCATGCCGAAGACGCCTTTGTTATCGTGCATGAAGAGTTCATGTCGCTGATTGAGCCGCTGGCCGACAAGCTTCCCTTAGTGCGTGGCTACCTGCTTTGCCAAGAAACGTCACAGGCTATTAATACCACTCTTCCTATTGTTGGTGAGTTTGAATCTCTGTTAAGTGAGCAGCCCACTGACTATGCGTTTGCTAGTTTTGATGAAAACGCCGTGGCGACCTTGTTCTACACGACGGGCACCACGGGCAATCCAAAAGCGGTGTTTTTTACTCATCGCCAATTGGTATTACACACCTTAAGCGAGGCGAGTGCGTTCCAAGCGCCAGGTTTTGAGCTACTGAATCGAGACAAGGTGTATATGCCCATTACGCCCATGTTTCACGTGCATGCCTGGGGCGTGCCCTATACAGCTACGCTGATGGGGGCTACCCAGGTCTATCCGGGTCGCTACGAGCCAGAAATGCTGGTGAAACTGCTGGTTAGTGAAAAGGTCGATTTTTCACACTGTGTACCGACGCTATTAAATATGGTGGTCAGCGCTGAGGCGATTGCCTCAAAACAAATTGATCTCACCGGTTGGAAGGTGCTGGTGGGTGGCAGTGCGCTAACGCAATCGTTGGCAAACAAGGCCTGGGAACTTGGCATTGATACGCGCAGCGCCTATGGCATGTCGGAAACCTGCCCAATGCTGACCGCCGGGATTTTGCCCCAGGATATCGCCGCCGCCGATTTTGCGACCCAACTGCCCTGGCGCTGTAAAGCGGGGCTGCCGATTCCTTTGGTTAAGCTGCAGGTTGTAGATGCCAACGGTGAGCCGCTACAGCAAGATGGTAAAAGCATCGGTGAAGTGCGCGTCCAGTCGCCCTGGCTGACTCAGGCCTACTTTAAAGAAGAGGCGCGCAGTGCTGAGCTATGGCGCGATGGTTGGCTACACACCGGGGATGTAGGTTCACTCGATGAACGTGGCTTTCTAACCATTAGTGATCGCATCAAAGATGTTATTAAAACGGGCGGCGAGTGGCTCTCATCGCTAGAGCTTGAAAGTTATATCAGCCAGTGCCCAGGGATTGCCGAAGTGGCCGTGATCGGTATCGCCGATGACAAGTGGGGAGAGCGCCCGGCTGCATTAGCCGTAGCGGTCGACGCTAACAACCCGCCGACGGTGGAAGCTGTACAGGCATTTCTAGAGCAGTTTGTCACGCAGGGAAAGCTCAGACGCTGGGCTATTCCGAGCATGATCCGTTTCGTCGATCAAATACCCAAAACAAGTGTGGGTAAGCTGGATAAAAAACGTATTCGTAGCGAAGTCTAGAGTATCTAAAGTTTAGAGTGTCTAAAGTCTAAAGCACCTGTCGCGCGATCAGTGAAGGTTGCCCGCCGTGCGAGCTTTACGGTACGCGGCGGGCGAATTGCCTGTCCAGGTTTTAAACGCGCGGCTAAAGCAGGCCAAGTCTTCAAAGCTTAATGCTTCGGCAATACTGATGAGCGGCTTTTGACTGCAGGTAAGCGCCTGAACGGCGTAATCGCGCCGATACTCATCTTTAACGGCCTGAAAGTGAGTGCCTTCCTGTTTTAAATGCCGAGCTAATGTGCGCGCTGACATATTCAGTGCTCCGGCGACGCTGTGCACCGTGCCTGCATTGACGAGATCACGTGAAAGGTGTTCCCGCACACGATGCGCCAGCAGGCGATCCGCAAATGAGACGTAAAACCAATCCGCCGGGGCGCGCTTTAAAAAGGCGCCCAGATGTTTTTTGGTTTGACGTATAGGATGATCAAGCCAAGCCCGATCAATATAAATCGCGGTCTGAGGCTTCTCAAAGCGAACAGTGCCAGGATAAAAGTACAAATAGTCAGCGCTGTGTGGCGGCAGGGCGTAGGCACACTCCATTAAAATCGGCGGTATTTTACGTGCAATCATCCATGATGCGATGCCGTGAAAGAGCTTGAGCATCAGCTCATGAATTAAGGTTCTGCTCCCCGCCAAGGGCGCATGCTCTACCAGAGCCATGCGGGCTAGATCTCCTTCCAGCGTAAACACGTAGCCAAAGTCATCAAGCAAAATGCGGAAGAACTGCGTGTAGCGATGCAGCGCCACCTGCAGATTAGGTGCGTCCAGCATCGTTAAACACAGTAGCTTTAACGTGCCACCGCGCAGCGGGCGGGCAAAAAAGCCGGGCGTTTCATCGTCTAATTCATTTACCAACAAACGGTATAGCTCGGCAAACTGCTCAACCGTTACTCGACCGTGAGGCGCGGCGAGTAAAAAGGGCGAGATCCCAGCCCGTTCAAGATAGCGAGTGGGTGGCGTTGCGGTCACTGGTAAGCCTTTAAATAGCTCATTTACAAAATGCATCGAGACGGTAACCGTCACTGGCGGGCTGCCTATGGAAAGAGTCTTATCGACGAATTGTTGTTGTGCATTGGCAAAACGTTACCACGCTGTCAGTTTTCGCTCCATAGGTTCCACCCCCTCGGCGCGCGCATGCGTTACACTGTGCGCCTTATGATTAAGGAGGACTCCGCGTGGCCCTGTTACGACTCGAACAGCTGCAACTCGCCTATGGCACCCATGTACTGCTCAATCGCGCCGATCTGACGGTTGAAAAAGGCGAACGGCTGGCGCTGGTCGGTCGCAACGGCACCGGCAAGTCCACCCTGCTAAAACTGGTAGCGGGCGATATTTTACCCGACGATGGCTCCATCTGGCGCGCCCCTGGTCTCAAAATCGGCGTGCTCGCCCAGGAGTTGCCGGAGTCATCCGGCCTCACTATTTTCGATATGGTCGCCCAAGGGTTGCCCGAAGCCGGTGAGCTGCTCTCTGAGTATGATCATCTTATCAATGATCCTGATCCTGATATGGACCGCATGGCCACGCTGCAAACGCGCCTGGAAGCCATTGACGGCTGGTCGTATCACCAGCGTATTGATACCGTATTAACCCGCTTAGGCTTACCGCCTGAGGCGCAAATGAGCGCGCTTTCCGGCGGCTGGCGGCGGCGCGTAGCGCTTGCCCGCGCGTTAGTCGCTGAGCCTGATTTGCTGCTGCTCGATGAGCCGACTAACCATCTGGACTTAGACACCATTGCCTGGCTAGAAGAGCAGCTGCTGTCGTTTAACGGCGCCGTGCTATTGATTACCCATGACCGGGCATTTTTATCTAAGCTGGCAACCAGTATTCTGGAGCTAGACCGTGGTCAGCTGGGTCGCTATCCCGGTAAGTACGTTGAGTATCAAGCCCGCAAGCAGCACGAGCTTGAAGTTGAAGCGCGTGAGAATGCCGAGTTTGATAAAAAGTTAGCGCAAGAGGAAGTCTGGATTCGTCAGGGCGTCAAAGCGCGGCGTACGCGTAATGAAGGCCGCGTGCGGGCCTTAGAAGCCATGCGCAATGAGCGCAGCCAGCGCCGTGAGCGCCAAGGCAATGCCAACTTGACGGTAGACCGCGGTGAGCGCACCGGTAAGCGTATCGTGGAACTGAAAGGCGTTACCCAGCGGTTTGGTGATGACGTTGTGCTGCGTGGCATGAATCTCGAAATACTGCGTGGCGACCGAATCGGCTTCTTAGGACGCAACGGGGCGGGTAAAACCACGCTGCTGAAAATACTGTTGGGCGAGCTTGAGCCCACCGAGGGCAGCGTTCAGATGGGTACCAATCTGAAGGTGGCTTATTTTGACCAGCTGCGCGCCGGGCTTGAACTAGACAAAACGGTCTACGATAACGTTGCTCAGGGCAGTGATCGGGTGAGCGTTGGCGGTAAAGATCGCCATGTCATGAGCTACCTGCAGGATTTCTTGTTCACGCCTGAGCGGGTACGCCAGCCGGTGAAAGCACTTTCCGGTGGTGAATCCAATCGGCTCCTGCTTGCCAAGCTATTTACCCAGCCTGCCAACGTATTAGTCCTCGATGAGCCCACCAACGACCTCGATATGGAAACGCTGGAGCTGCTTGAAGAGCTGCTGCTCGATTTCGATGGCACGCTGCTGCTGGTATCCCACGATCGTACCTTTATGGACAACGTCGTCACTAGCATGCTGGCTTTTGAAGGTGAGGGCGTGGTGCGTGAATATGTGGGCGGCTACACCGACTGGATTCGTCAGGGCGGTAAGCTACCGCCGGCGCCTTGGGAAGGGGCGGCACGTCAGCGTACTGAACCGACCTCAGAGGTGGCTAAAAAAGCACCTGAAGCCACGGCGGCACCTGCCAAAAAAAGCGTCAAGCTTTCTTACAATTTGCAGCGTGAGTTAGATACGCTGCCCGCTGATATTGAGCGTTTTGAGAGCGAGGTAGAAACGTTAGAGAACGCGATAGGTGACCCAGCGTTTTATCAGCAGGACGCCGACGCCGTCGCGGCTAAGTTGCAGCAGCTAGAAGCCGTGCAAAAGCAGTTAGAAACAGCGATGGAGCGTTGGATGGAGCTTGAGGCAATGGCCGCAGGGGAGTAGGCCCGATAAATTAAAAGGCGCCTCATGGGCGCCTTTTTTGTTCTTGATAAAGCGGGCTTGATTACTCGTCGGTTTTCTCACCTTTCTTGCCGACGCGAACGGCTAAGACATCGCACTGGGCGCCATGAAGTACACCGGTTGAGGTTGAGCCCAGCAGCAGGGCAAAGCCATGGCGGCCGTGGGAGCCTACGACAATCAAATCCACGTCATGGTCTTCGGCAAAGCGATGAATCTCGGTGTCGGGCATACCCACTACCACATGCTGATGGGGTTCAGGCACGTGCGGAGCGGCAATTTCAGCCAAGCGCTTTTTAGCATGCTCATCCAGCTGGTCTTGAATGCTGGTAAGGTCCATCGGGATATCGCCGCCATAGGCAAAACCAAGCGGTTCAAGCGTGTGCATGATGGATATTTTAGCTCGGTCATTACGCTCGGCAATGACGACGGCGCGCTCAAGAATTTTGTGCGAGTCTTTGGTTAGGTCAACGGCAACTAAAATGTGGTGATAGCTCATGGCGTATCTCCTTGGCAGTGGGTTACAAAGGGGCTCTTTGTACGATGATGATGGCCTTTACTTTAGATGGCGTAGCGTTACTTAACAACGACCTATGTCATGGTTTTTTAGGTTAGCTTAGTTAGTGTGGCCTATGTTGAAGGAAATGTAGAGATGGAATGGTTAATTATTGTCGGTATTGCGATGTTTGTCATTGCGCCCGTGATGTGGTTAAAGCCGAGCCCGCGGCAAAAGCGCCACGCGCTGCTTCGCTCGCAGATCGCCCGTCAAGGCGTGACTATTAAGATGGAAAAGCCTCCACTTCATCATTTTAAAGGCACGATGCCTGCTTATCGCTGGCACTATCCACAAGACGACTCCGGGCCGGATTTTCTGCTTGTAAGAGATAGCAATGCCAGCGAGGCATTAGCGCCTTTCCATGCCGGTTGGCGCTGGCGAGTGGCGCCACTGCGCCCATTGCCCGACAGCGCTACGGCGCCTTTAAAAACATTGCTGGAACGCCTGCCACTGGATGCGCTAGTGGTGCAATCTACCGAATATACGTTGACGCTATGGTGGTGGGAGTCGCAAACGGCGGAACGATTTGCGACCTACTTGCCAGAGTTCGAGCAATTAAGAGATGCGCTGCGTGGCTATGCAGATCGGCCCATTACCAGGCCGCTCGGTTTTAAACAGCAGCCTGGCAACAGAGAGGCGAAGCCTCACGACGTGGGCTTGTCTTGAAGAACCTCTTCTTGAGTGCAGTCGACATTAGCATTATTTTTTTCAGGGCAGTTTTCTTCAAGACCGTTTTCTTCAGAGCCATCCTGATCGCGCGCTTGAATTGCCAGTCCGTTTGATTCAATCAGGATCAGCCACTCATCTAGCTGCTGAAGGTTTTCATCCGTTAGGCCTTGCAATATCTCTTTGCGGGCTTCTTTAGCAACGCTGTCAATTTTTTCCAGTAATGGCATAGCGGCAGGCGTTAAATAGATACGCTTGCTGCGTCGATCATTGTCGCAGGCACGCCGCTCAACTAACCCTTGTTCTTCAAGCTGGCCTAGCGTGCGCACCAGTGAAGGTGCCTCCACGCCAATAACCCGGGCAAGATCACACTGGGGATGCCCCTCACCCAAGCGCCACAGGTGATAGAGCGTTACCCAGCGGGTTTGCGTTAAGCCCAGCGGGGCAAGTCGCCGATCTAGGATTGAGCGCCATAGATGTGGCAAACGAGAAAGGCGAAAACCAATAGATGAAGCCATAAGCAACTAGCTACCAATAAGTGTGTATAGGCGAATTGTCATAAGCTACGCCGCTGAATGCAAGATATTGAGTCAATCAATCTGCTTATTCATCCTCGGTATTGTTAGAACTGCCGGGCACGAAATGTCCCAGACGCAATCCACTTAGACCGCTGGGGCGTATTTGTGCATCGGCTTTAGAGGCGATTTGGCTGTCCTCTGAGACTTCAAAACGTATCAAGCCAAGGCGCTGCCCGCTGTCTGTCATAATATCGACGCGCCAATCGCCAGTGGGGTCATCGGGGAAGTTTTGCTTATGACTCCAAGCACGATACCCCTCTTCGCGCCCACCGCTAATGTTTAGTTTCACCACGTCCATGGGCTGACCATTATGATGCCAAGCATGGGTAATGGTTTCACTTAATCCCCTTGGCGCGCGTATGGCCGTATAAACATAAAGTCCGTTTTCACTAATCGCCTGCGGCGTTAGCGTTATTGAACCTTGAGGTAGCCGCTGTTCAATATTGAACGAGGGCGACAGTGCACTGCTGGTCATCCATAAACTGGCAGGCGGTACCCATATGCGGCCTATCCAAGCGCCATAGACGAGTATTAACGTTAGTGCAAAAAACAGGCACCAGCGTTTCAGCGAACGCCGCTTTAATAAATGCCAAAAACTAGGCAGCGCCACCACAATAGTAATGCTAAGTGCTAGCAGCAAGCTCTGACCGGTGGTCAGATGTACCATGATAGGCAGTGTGACCAGCAACACTAGAAACACGCACAGGGCATGAAACATAAAGTAGAGGCTGCGCCAGCGTTCGGCTACTTTGAAATATAGCGGATCGATGATAGACAACAAGGACATGCCGCCAACCAATATCGCAAAGAGCGTTTGCCCACTATTCCAAACCGTTGTGACTAAAATAAACGGCAGCGTAAAGAAAAGCGTTTCTTGGTGAATCATCTGTGCAATAAACGTGGCCACGCCCCGAGGCGGCGTGGGGTGGCCTCGGTGAGATAGCCAGCGACTGATTAACCCTTCTGATAATAGCAATGTCCAGGCGAACAGTAGCCCAAGCGCCAACGCCGCGCCTAGCCACTGCTGACGATCTACTAGAAAAAAGCTTCCCAGGCCTGCGGCAAAGGCCATCGGCGGCCATAACCAGCTCCAAGGCTTTATGCGTACGACAATACTTTCAATACGCCGCTGAGCCGAGGCAATGCGAGAAGGCGTGAGCAGTGTGCCCATACAAGGTAACCTGGATGATGAAAGATGGGTGATTCTAACAGTCTGCCGGGCTTAGCGCTGATCTACTGCGAATCCCGGCCTGGATTAATTGATTTATTAGCCGAAAGTCAGGGCTTGACGTGCTTAGGCATCTCAACCAAGCTAAGGTAATCAAACGGCCGTATGAAAATCGTATAAAAGTGTGGCAGGTTCTCTTTTCAGAGCCAGCCCGAAAAGTGGAGAGAACGCGGATGATCTACCAAGGCAATGCCATCACGGTGACACGTCGTGACACCCCTAGCGGGAATGATATCGCAATGCTCACTTTCGATTTGAAGGATGAGTCCGTCAATAAGCTTTCTAGCGCTGTTGTCGCGGAGCTCGCTGACGCGGTGAAGGCTATTCAGGCTGAAAACAGCTTGAAAGGCTTAGTCATCGCTAGTGGTAAAGACGCATTTATCGTAGGCGCCGATATCACCGAGTTCCACACCCTTTTTGATAAAGGCGAAGAATACCTCGTCGAGATGAACCTTAAGGTTCACGATATTTTTAACGCGATTGAAGACCTGCCTTTCCCGACAGTCACGGCGGTCAACGGGCTGGCGCTTGGCGGCGGTTGTGAGGTTCTGCTGACCACCGATTTTCGTGTGATGAGTGAAACCGCCAAGATCGGCCTTCCAGAAACTAAGCTAGGTATACTGCCCGGGTGGGGAGGCTGCGTTCGTTTGCCTCGTTTGATCGGCGCAGACAATGCCATTGAGTGGATTGCAGGTGGCACCGAAAACCGCGCCGATGCGGCGCTTAAAGTAGGTGCTGTCGATGCGGTTGTCACTGCGGAACAGTTAGAAGAAGCGGCGTTCGACATTCTAGACCGTGCCAATACCGGCGAGCTGGATTACCAAGCACGCCGTCTGGAAAAAACCAGCCCGCTGAAGCTTAACCCCATTGAGCAGATGATGGCGTTTGAAACCGCTAAGGGCTTTGTTGCCGGAAAAGCCGGGCCGCATTATCCCGCGCCGGTTGAATCCATCAAAGTCATTCAGAAAGGGGCGGGTGAAGAGCGTGGCCGTGCCCAGGCAATTGAAGCCAAAGCGTTCGCCAAGCTTGCACTGAGCAGCGTGGCGTTCAACTTGGTAGGCCTATTTCTTAATGACCAAGTGGTTAAAAAGAAAGCCAGCCGTTATGAGAAACAGGCACAGCCGGTGAAACAAACGGCGGTGCTGGGTGCCGGCATTATGGGCGGCGGTATCGCTTATCAGAGCGCGTCTAAAGGCACGCCCATCCTGATGAAAGACATCAAGGATGACGCGATTGAGCTAGGCCTGAAAGAAGCGCGCAAGCTATTTGCCAAGCAGGTCGAGCGTAAAAAGCTAACGATTGAGCAGATGGCGGAGAAACTGACCAATATTCGACCAACGCTCTCCTATGGTGATTTTGGGAACGTTGATCTCGTTGTCGAAGCGGTGGTTGAAAACCCCAAGGTAAAAGGCGCGGTGCTAGCTGAAGTTGAAGATGCGGTGAGCGAAAACACCATTCTGACTTCTAATACATCAACGATTTCGATTAATCGACTGGCAGAGAATCTTAAGCGTCCAGAAAACTTCTGCGGTATGCACTTTTTTAACCCCGTTCACCGCATGCCGCTGGTGGAAGTGATTCGTGGTGAAAAGACGACTGATGCCGCCGTGGCAGCCACCGTGGCCTATGCGCGCGCGATGGGAAAAACGCCGATTGTGGTTAACGACTGCCCCGGTTTCTTAGTTAATCGCGTGCTGTTTCCGTATTTCGGCGGCTTTAGTTTTCTGGTCGAGCAGGGCGCTGACTTCCAGCACGTTGATAAAGTGATGGAGAAGTTCGGTTGGCCTATGGGTCCGGCTTATTTGCTTGACGTGGTGGGCTTAGACACCGCCGTACACGCCAATGACGTCATGGCCGAAGGCTTCCCTGATCGCATGGCGCGTGATGGCAAAACCGCTATCCAGGTCATGTATGACAATGACCGCCTGGGTCAAAAGAACGACAAAGGTTTTTACGCTTACGAGGAAGACAAAAAAGGTAAGCCTAAGAAAGTAACCGATGAAGCCGCTTACGCGCTGATTAAAGAGGTGGTGAAAGAGCATAAGGAATTTTCTGACGAAGACATCATTGCGCGCATGATGGTGCCGCTGTGCTTGGAAACCGTACGCTGTTTGGAAGATGGCATTGTCGCGACGCCAGCGGAAGCCGATATGGCGCTGATTTATGGCATCGGCTTCCCACCGTTCCGCGGTGGCGCGCTGCGCTACATTGACGCCATGGGCGTGGCAGCGTTCGTCAAATTGGCAGAAGGCTTGGCTGACGAGCTGGGGCCGCTGTACGCGCCCACCGACAAGCTGCGTCAGATGGCGCAAAGCGGCGAATTATTCTATTCCAGCGATAAGCCGGCCAACCAAGCCTAACCACCACGCATAGGAGATAAAAGATGAGTTTGAGTCCGAGAGATATTGTGGTGGTTGACGGTGTTCGTACCGCCATGGCGAAAGCCAAGCATGGTGCTTTTCGCAACGTTCGCGCTGAGAACCTATCCGCTGCTGCGATGCAGGCGCTGTTTACCCGCAACCCCAACCTAGACCCGTCAGAAGTAGACGATGTGATCTGGGGCTGTGTGAACCAAACGCTTGAGCAGTCGATGAATATTGCTCGTAACGCAGCAATAATGACCGGCATTCCTCGCTCGGTTCCTGCGCAAACGGTAAACCGTCTGTGCGGTTCTTCAATGACGGCCCTACACATTGCCGCTGCGAATATTAAAGCGGGCATGGGCGATTTCTTCATCATCGGCGGCGTTGAACACATGGAGCATGTGCCCATGGCACACGGCGTTGATGTAAACCCGGCGGCCAGTAAGTACGCGGCCAAAGCGGCGATGATGATGGGGTTAACTGCCGAACTGCTGGGCAAAATGCACGGCGTCTCGCGGGAAGAGCAGGATAAGTTCGGCGTGCGCTCCCATCAGCGCGCCCAGGCGGCGATGGAAAAGGGCTATTTTGATAATGAGATTATCGGCGTAGAAGGCCATGATCAGCGGGGCTTTAAAGTGATGGTGACGCGTGACGAGGTTATTCGTGGCGACTCCACCCTCGAATCTATGGCGAACCTGAAACCCGTGTTTGATCCACGTAACGGCACCGTCACGGCGGGCACCTCATCGGCGTTGTCTGTCGGTGCTTCAGCGATGGCGGTTATGAGCTATGAACGTGCGCAGGCGCTTGGTTTAACGCCCATCGCCCGTGTGCTATCAACCGGTGTGGCTGGTTGCGATGCATCGATTATGGGCTATGGCCCGGTGCCCGCATCGAAGAAGGCGCTTAAAGCAGCGGGCCTGTCGTCCGCGGATATTGAAACCGTTGAGCTTAACGAGGCATTTGCTGCTCAAGGCATTCCGGTACTCAAGGACTTAGGCTTTCTGGATGCGCTTGACGATAAGGTCAATCTCAACGGCGGCGCTATTGCGCTAGGCCATCCGTTAGGCTGCTCAGGCTCACGCATTTGCACCACGCTGCTTAACGTCATGCAGCAGCGTGATACGACCCTGGGCCTCGCTACCATGTGTATTGGCATGGGGCAGGGTGTAGCCACAGTGTTTGAACGGCTGAAATGAAGGCTAGGCCAGCATCAGCGCATTGTTAGTTTCAAACCAAACGGCACCGTATCAGGTGCCGTTTTTATTTTAAAGCGTCGTTATTTAAACGAATTTTTCATTCGGGTTGAAAGGCCGTGCGATGAAAGTTAGCCGCCGCTTCAACTTCTGCAATACCACAGGTGTCGGGCACAGGAACGGTATTGCCGGCTAGTACTGCCAGCACGGCTCGGGTGCCGTTGGCTAATGATTCCAGGTTGTAGCCACCCTCTAATACAAAAACTAAGCGGCCCTCACAGTGCTGCTCTGCCAGTTGTTGCATGAAACCGGTTAGCGCGCCAAATCCTGCGTAGGAAACGTTAAGTGCTAAATCGTGCCAGTGAGGATCAAAGCCCGCAGACACTAAAATAATGTCGGGCTTAAACCACGCTGCAGCCGGTGCCAGAATGTCACGAAATGCTTTGAGATATGCTTCATCGCCGGCACCCGCGGGCAGAGGAACGTTAATAGTGGTGCCTTCGCCTAACCCCGCACCGACTTCTTCAAGATGACCTGAGCCTGGGTAGAAAGGCGCGGCGCGATGTATGTCGAAAAACATCACGTCGGGTTCTGCCCAAAAGATATCCTGAGTACCGTTGCCGTGGTGAGCATCCCAATCGACGATCAGTACGCGTTCACAGCCCAGTGCCGCTCGCGCATGCGCAGCCGCAACGGCCACATTATTAAACAAGCAAAACCCGCGCGCGCGAACGGGCTCCGCGTGATGCCCAGGTGGACGTACGAGTGCAAACGCACTTTTAGCGCGCTTTTCCATCACGGCTTCTACCGCCGCAATCGCCGTACCCGCCGCGACTTCAGCCGCATCTACGCTGCCCGGCGAAACGGCCGTGGTATCGACATCCAGCCAGGCATTTTTACCGCGTAAGCTGAAAATGTCGGTTAAGTAAGACGTGGTATGCACCCTGGCGAGCTGTTCATGGGTGGCCGCTTTGCCGCCTTCGATTTTAAGTCCTTCGATGGGCGCTTTTTCAAGCAGCTCTTGGATAGCGGTTAACCGCCCAGGGTGTTCAGGATATTTCCACGGCCCCGGAAGGCCTGCCAGCAGGTTCCTAACTCTTTTGTCGATTCGATGGGGCAAGAACTCGGCGTCGATATTCGGTTCGTGAGCAAGTACGCGATCATCATATAAAGCAATGACATTGTGCATAATGGCTACCTAGAATGCGTGCATTGGATAATAGCGGTTGTGCGAACAGAGAATAGTAACGTCGTCCTATCCTGCAATGCGCACGAAATGCTTACTGACAGTAAGGCAGGCTAGGCGGGGTTATTCAATGCCACTTTCAGCGTTAAGTGCTGGGCTAATGCAGTTTTTTCTACTAGATAGGCAAATGCTTGTGTGAAGAGACTTGATTGAAGATGCTTTTAAAGGAGTCAGTGTTTGTAAAAAGCTATCTATCATAATCCGGCGTGCGGCACCTTGTGTAACACGCTAGTGATGACGGGCATTATGAAAACGCCAATTGAAGCGATGCTTCTATCGCTGGGCAGTGGTCGACCTACTCAGGGCAAAAGCCTGGCGGCAGTTAGCGCTTCTATAACCTAATCCTCACGAATGGCTCGGGCCAGCATGTCGGTTAGGGGTTTAGCTATGTAGCTTGAAAAGCTTCTTTCGCCGGTGCGCAGCATCACTTCGGCCGGCATGCCAGCGAGTAGCTTCATGGACTCAGTCATATTTTCTTCGCCCGAGGTGGTAACGCGCAGGCGCACTTTGTAATAACGTGCCCGGGTAGCCTCGTCCTCAAAGCTATTGGCACTCACGTGGATGACTTCGCCATCGATGACATTGGATAGGCGTTGGTTAAAGGCACTAAAACAAAAATAAAGCCTGCGAGCTGTTCATTCAGCCTCGCAGGCTTTTTCTTGGAGTGGCCAGATCTGGAAAATACGCAAAGGAAAAATTGTCATATTGAAATATGTCCATTACTCTAGACATATGGAAATTAAAAACGCTACCGATAGTTTTGCCGCGCTGTCTCAAGGTACGCGCCTTGAGGTGTTTCGGCTGCTTGTACGTCATGAACCCGAAGGCCTTCCTGCGGGTGACATTGCCCGTCAGCTATCTGTGCCACATAACACGATGTCTGCACATCTTTCGGTGCTATCGCGGGCGGGTTGGATTGTATCGCGTAGGCAGGGCCGATCAATTATTTACCGCGCCAGTCTGAGGCACATGCAGCAAACGATTAACTTTCTGATTCATGATTGCTGTGCAGGCCATCCAGACGTGTGTGAGCCGTTTTGGGCGACATTCAATGAATGTTCCATCAATGAAGGTCAGGAGTGAAAGGCGTTGAATACGACGATTTACCACAACCCCGCGTGCGGCACCTCCCGTAATACGCTAGCAATGCTCGAAGCCTCAGGCGAGACGCCTGAAGTGGTCGAGTATCTCAAGACACCGCTGAGTCGTGAACGACTAGTTGAGCTGATTTCAATGATGGCGATTGCTCCGCGAGAGTTGTTGCGTCGTAAGGGCACTCCGTTTGAAGAGCTCAATCTAGAAAATCTAGCGTTAAGCGATGATCAGCTGATAGACGCCATGATCGCGTACCCAATTCTGATCAATCGCCCGATTGTCGTTACAGCTAAAGGCGCAAGGCTGTGTCGGCCTTCAGAGTGCGTACTCGATTTATTGGCTAGCCCGGCGGCGATATTTACTAAAGAAGACGGTGAGGTTGTGCGCGTAGAGTAAAAGCTCTGATAAATCACTCGACTTATCGTGCAAGTGCTTATTCGATACGCGCTGAAAGCGCAAAGATTCCCCATGGGGCTAAACAAACACTCACTGACGAAGGTCATTCCATGTTGGCACTAGCTATTTTTGTCATCACTCTGGTTCTGGTGATATGGCAGCCTAAAGGGCTGGGTATCGGTTGGAGTGCGCTGGGCGGTGCTCTAATCGCATTGCTTGTGGGGGTAGTGCATTTATCCGATATCGCCGTGGTATGGGATATTGTCTGGGATGCGACCTTCACCTTTGTAGCGTTAATCATCATTTCCCTGCTTCTAGACGAGGCGGGATTTTTTGCCTGGGCGGCGTTACATGTTGCGCGCTGGGGCAATGGGCGCGGGCATTTTCTCTTCCCGTTAGTCGTTATACTGGGTGCAATCATTGCAGCATTCTTTGCTAACGATGGCGCGGCCTTACTGCTAACACCCATTGTGATCGCTATCTTGTTACGCCTTAACTTTGAGCCGCCTGCGGCATTCGCCTTCATTATTGCAACGGGTTTTGTCGCCGATACCGCAAGCCTGCCGCTGGTGATCTCCAATCTTGTGAATATTGTTAGTGCCAACTACTTTGATATCGGCTTTGATCGTTATGCTGCGGTTATGGTGCCGGTCAACCTAGTGTCGCTGGCGGCAACGATGATCGTTCTCTGGATTGCGTTTGGTCGCCGCATTCCTACACGTTATAGCGTCGAAAATCTTGATGTGCCGGTTTCAGCCATCAAGGATCCCCTCGTATTTCGCGTAGCATTCCCATTGCTAGCGGTGCTGCTTATTGCCTATTTTGTGACTGCCCCGTTAGGAATTCCCATCGCGTTTGTGACGGGAACGGGTGCTGTCCTGTTGATGGCTATTGCCGGACGTTGGTGGCAAGCGGGTCGGGGGGCAGTCGTTTCCGTAACGGGTGCGCTGCGCGGTGCCCCTTGGCAGATAGTATTGTTCTCAATCGGCATGTATCTCGTTGTCTACGGCCTGGGTAATGCAGGGCTGACGAATTATGGCGCTTTGGCGCTTGAGTGGCTGGCGCAGCAGGGTGACTTTATCGCCACTTTAGGCACCGGCTTCCTTTCCGCCACTATGGCCTCGGTAATGAACAATATGCCCTCGACACTGGTGGGGGCGCTGGCGATTGAACAGGCGAAATTGCCGGCGGGAACTCAGGAGTTAATGATCTACGCTAACGTCATTGGTAATGATCTGGGGCCAAAATTCACCCCCATCGGCAGTCTCGCTACCCTGCTATGGCTGCACGTGCTAGCGGGCAAGGGATACAAAATTGGCTGGGGCCAGTACATGAAGATTGGCTTATTGATTACGCCGCCAGTACTGTTGGCGGCCTTGATCGCCCTGGCTTTATGGCTGCCCATGCTGCCCGCCGCGTAAGCATATAGTGCTTACTATGGCGAGACTGCTAGAGTGAAGACACTACTTAAATGTTTTAACATGGCGAGTGTCTTAACGCTGAGAGCTGATCATGCCTAGTAAGACATCTATCAACATTTTTTACGACGCGCAGTGTCCGCTTTGCCGTAAAGAGCGGCGCCGCTATGAGCGTTGGTTAGGGCAAGAGGCGGATGACATCGGCTGGCTTGATGTCAGCGAGAATGAGCAGGCGCTAAGAGATAAGGGCGTTGATCCTGCCATGGCGCTGCGCTCGCTGCATATCGAAACTGCGCAGGGCGAGCTGATAGAAGGCATTGATGCCTATCGTGTACTAATGAAGCGTATTTCATTACTGGTGCCTGTCGCCTGGGTTCTTGGCCTGCCAGGAATAAAACCGGGCGTTCGTGCCTTTTACGATAGGTGGGTAAAACGCCGCCTACAAAAACAGGGCCGCTGGCCCACTTAAGCACTAGCATAGGATGCCTGGCAATGCAGCGAAGTTCACTACGGATGTGGGTGGTAGGAATAGGGGGGAGCCTGATGTTAGCAGGCTGTGCCGGCGGGCAGCGTCCGGCGCCTTCCCCCATTCAGCCCGAGAGTGAGGCGCCGCAAACCACCGCGCAGCCTGTGCCAAGCGAGACGGGCATGAATACGATGCCCGTTACCGGGATGGCAAGTGACTGGGTGCCGCCTCTGTTTATCAGCCCAGAAGAGGAGGCGTCCTACTACGTTAGCCGTTTAGCGGATAGGCGCTTTGTGACCAGCTACGGTGGCTATGGTGACCGGCGGCCTTATTATATTGCCGCCGAGCGTTTGGGCGAAATAGGTCTTCCCGCGATTTCTTTGCTGTTTACTCGTTTGAATACTGCCGACCCGTATGAGCTGACGCTGGCGCTCTATGCGCTGCAGCTCGCTACGCAGGACCCGCAACTTATGGTTCGAACCAGCGGTGAGTATATTCAGCTGGGAGTGGTGCTAGACCCTGCATATAACGCTGATAACGTCGCTATCGCCCAGCAGTGGTGGCAACGTCACTCAATGCAGCTTGATCGCTAATACGCCACTATTATTAAGATTATTCAGGAGAGAACGATGGCCTTTGCACTTTCAACCATGCAAGTTACCAGCGCAGCTTTTGCTAATCACCAAGCGGTTCCTTCCAAACACTCCGGTGAAGGTGAAGATGTTTCTCCTGCGCTAGCTTGGCAAGATGCCCCTGAAGGAACTAAAGGATTTGCAGTGATATGCCACGATCCGGACGCCCCTTTGGTTAAGGAAGGCAGCTATGGCTTTATTCACTGGGTGCTCTACAACTTACCTGGAGATATTCAAGAATTAACGGAGAACACGGCCGTGGGCACCGCAGGCGTGAATGATCGCGGCAATAGCGGCTACTGTGGCCCGATGCCCCCAGAAGGGCATGGCCAACATCTCTACTATTTCTGGGTGCTGGCGTTAGATCATCAAACGTCGCTTCCAGCAGGGCTAACCCAAGCTGAGTTGCTCAACGAGATAGAGCCACACCTGCTGGGCATGAATCGCTTGGTAGGTACTTACCAGCGCGATTGATTTGCTAGCGGCTGGACATTTTGCGTAGGCCGTGTAGGCTCCATCGCTTTCTGAATCCCTATACACGAGAGCTTATATGCGCTCTCGTGTTTGCTGAGTGATGGAGTCGTCTGATGAGTGATCTTCCTAACTGTCCTGCCTGTGCCTCTGAATTTAGCTACGATGATGGGCTGCAATACGTGTGCCCGGAGTGCGGTCACGAGTGGTCAAAGGTAGCAGAAGAAGAGAGCGCTGATGACGCATCCGGCGTGCGTGATGCCAATGGCAATGCGTTGGCCGATGGCGATAGCGTAACGGTGATTAAGGATTTAAAAGTAAAAGGCAGCTCACTGGTCGTTAAGGTAGGCACAAAAGTCAAAAGCATCCGCCTGGTAGAAGGTGATCATGACATCGATTGTAAAATTGATGGCATCGGTCCGATGAAGCTGAAATCTGAGTTTGTTAAAAAGGCCTAAGCTCACTGCTTCCAAATGTTATTAAAAAATAGCCTCTTGATTTCAAGAGGCTATTTTTTTACTCCCAATCATCTGGTAGCCATGCTGAGCATTGCGTTCCGAAGGTCATGTGCAAAACCATGGGTGAGTGTAAAAGACACTAATAGCTTTTTTAAATGATAATGATTGTTGTTTTTGATGCTATCAGCGCCGAACGTGCTTATATTTCGCGCAAATTGCTAACCATTTTGCTCAAGGGCTTCACATCAAATTTATACAGGACTAAAATGGTCCTCAATTGACGTGGCGTTCATTTGATCGGCTGCGTGTTAAGTACATGAAGGGGAGTGACATGCTCAAGCTTTCTCGGCTGACAGACTATGCCGCTGTGGTGATGGCGCAAATTGCCCGTCACTCTCAGGCATCGCATGCAGCGGCAGAGTTAGCGGATGCCGTGCAGTTGCCACACCCGACGGTGAGCAAAACGCTCAAAATGCTGGTGCGCGCCGGTTTACTTGTGTCCCAGCGAGGATCGCAAGGCGGCTATCGCCTAGCGCGACCGGCGTCGCAGATTACCGCCGCTGACATTATTGCGGCCATCGAAGGCCCTGTCGCCATGACCGAATGCAGTCAGGCAGAAGGCGACTGCGAACTTGTGGCTACTTGCGGTGTGGCAGACAACTGGCAGCGGGTTTCACTGGCAATGCGAACGTTGCTAGAAAGCGTAACGCTCGCACATCTGGCTGATACAGCGCCGATCAAACTGCCGGTGCAACTGCCTATTCAAACGATCAGCCTGTCGACAGCGCCTGCTTCTTATTAGCGGCGTAAAACAGGCCTTACTCATTTTGACGGCGAGCCGAACTCGCCACCCAACTGCCCGGAGGGTATCACCATGGCAAGCGAAGAAATGGAACAGTTGGTTCGTCGCGAATACAAAGATGGTTTTGTAACGGATATTGAAAGCGACACCCTGCCACCTGGCCTTGATGAAAATACCATCGCCTTTATTTCGAATAAAAAGGGCGAGCCGGAATGGATGCTGGAGTGGCGCCTTGATGCCTATCGCCAGTGGTTGAAGATGAAAGCTCCTTCCTGGGCACATCTTGATTATCCGCCGATTGACTACCAGTCGATCTCCTATTTCAGTGCGCCAAAACGCCCTGAAGATGGCCCGCAGAGTTTGGATGAGGTAGATCCCAAGCTGCTCGAAACCTATGAAAAGCTGGGTATTCCGCTGCATGAGCGCGCCGCGCTTGCTGGCGTTGCGGTAGACGCGGTGTTTGACTCCGTTTCCGTCACCACAACGTTCAAAAAAGAGCTGGGCGAAGCGGGCGTTATTTTCTGCTCGATTTCAGAAGCCATTCGCGACTACCCAGAGCTGATCAAACAGTATTTGGGCACGGTCGTTCCCGTGGCGGACAACTATTTTGCGGCGCTGAACTCAGCGGTGTTTACCGATGGCTCCTTTGTGTTTGTTCCTGAAGGCGTCACTTGCCCGATGGAGCTGTCTACCTACTTCCGTATTAACGCGGCTAACACCGGCCAGTTTGAACGCACTCTGATTATTTGTGAAAGCCGCGCACAAGTGTCGTATTTAGAAGGTTGCACCGCGCCGATGCGCGATGAAAACCAGCTTCACGCGGCAGTCGTAGAGCTTGTTGCGCTGGATGATGCTTATATCAAATATTCCACCGTGCAGAACTGGTATCCCGGCGATGAAAATGGCGTAGGCGGTATTTATAACTTTGTCACTAAGCGTGGCGATTGCCGCGGTGATCGTTCACGGATTAGCTGGACGCAGGTCGAGACCGGCTCCGCGATTACCTGGAAATACCCTTCCTGTATGCTGCGCGGCAAAGACAGTATCGGCGAGTTTTATTCCGTGGCAGTGACTAACGGTCGCCAGCAGGCGGATACCGGCACCAAGATGGTTCACATTGGCGAAGGCAGCCGTTCTTATATCGTCGCTAAAGGCATTTCGGCGGGCAAGAGCAACCAATCCTATCGAGGTCTGGTTAAAATCGGGCCACGTGCCAAAGGCGCGCGTAACTTTACCCAGTGTGATTCTTTGCTGATCGGTGATAAGTGCGGAGCGCATACTTTTCCTTACCAGGAAATTGGCAACAGCACGGCGACCATTGAGCACGAAGCGACCACATCAAAAATTGGTGAAGATCAGCTGTTCTACTGCAAGAGCCGCGGTATTTCAGAAGAAGATGCGGTGAGCATGATCGTCAATGGTTTCTGTAAAGACGTTTTCCAAGAGCTGCCCATGGAGTTCGCTGTAGAAGCCGAAGCGCTGCTGAACGTGACCCTGGAAGGCGCAGTTGGCTAAGCGTCTCGCTGTTCATCCTAGTTAATTTATGAGTGTCGCCGCGGCGACTCGCCAGAATCAAAAGGTAATCAATATGTTGCAAGTGAAAGATTTACACGTCACCGTCGAAGACAAAGAAATTCTTAAAGGCCTCACCCTAACCATTAACGCGGGTGAAGTGCACGCTATCATGGGGCCGAACGGCGCGGGTAAATCGACACTGTCGGCAGTTATCGCCGGTAAAGACGGCTACGAAGTTACCCAGGGTACGATTACTTTTGAAGGCAAAGATGTGCTGGAAATGGAGATTGAGGAGCGTGCCCAGGCCGGCCTGCTGTTGGGTTTCCAGTATCCGGTTGAGATTCCAGGGGTTAAAAATATTTACCTGCTGAAGTCTGCTCTGAATGCCCAGCGTGTCGCGCGCGGTGAAGGTGAAATGCCTGCACCTGAGTTCATGAAGCTAGTGAAAGAGAAGCTAGGCTTTATGAAAATGGATGCAAGCTTCCTGCAGCGCGCCGTTAACGAAGGCTTTTCGGGCGGCGAGAAAAAGCGCAACGAGATTCTGCAAATGCTGGTGCTCCAGCCCAAGCTTGCCATGCTGGATGAAATAGACTCAGGTCTCGATATCGATGCGATGAAGGTCGTCGCCGATGGCGTCAACAGCATGCGAGCTGACGATCGCGCCATCTTGCTGGTCACGCATTATCAGCGCCTGCTTGATTACATCGTGCCTGATAAAGTTCACGTCTTGGTCGATGGTCGCATCGTGAAAACCGGCGACGCTGAGCTGGCCAAGCAGCTTGAGGCCAACGGCTATGAAGGTATCGAGGAGTCTGTTGCATGAGCGATACACAAATCTTTTTAGATACGCTGAAGGCGCGCAGCGCTCGCTATAAAGCGGAGCCGACGTGGATTGCTGCCCGTCGCCAGGCCGGCGCTGCGCGCTTTGAAGCGCTGGGCTTTCCTACCCGCCGTGATGAAGAATGGAAGTATACGGATGTGCGCTCAATTGCGCAGGGCAACTTTGCGCTTGCGGATAATGCTGAGTTCTCACAAGCCAGTGCCGCTGCCCTGACGCTGCCAATTGATGCCTACCGCTTGACCTTCGTTGACGGCGTTTTTTCGTCAGCACTGTCGGACGTTGGATCGCTGCCCTCAAGCGTGCAGGTGCTGCCGCTTTCCAAAGCACTTGCTGAAAATCATGAAGCGGTAGGTGGCCCGCTTGGCCGTCTCACTGGCGTGGATTTTTCACCCTTTGCTGCGCTGAACACGGCGTTTATGGAAGAGGGCGCGGTGGTACGTATTGCGCCGGGAACGATCGTTGAGAAGCCGATTCTTCTACAGTTTCTGTCTCGTGCGGGTAAACCGGTCATGAGTCATCCTCGAGTGCTGGTTACAGCCGGTGGCCGTAGCGAAGCGACGCTGATTGAGCACTACGCAGGCGAAAGCGATGCGGCTAACTTCACTAACGTGGTTGCCGAACTCATGCTTGATCGTGGCGCGATAATGGCGCATTACAAGCTTCAAGAAGCGCCGCTGGGTGATCTGCACGTGGCGAGCATTCACGTCGAGCAGGCGCGCGATACGCGCTATACCTCCTACAACTTGAGCCTGGGCGGTGCGCTGGTGCGTAACGACCTCATCAGTGATTTGAATGGTGAAGGGGCAGAAACCAATTTCTATGGCTTGTTCTTTGGACAGGGTCGTCAGCACGTCGACAACCACACCAAGGTTAACCACAATGCGCCGCTGACGTTCTCTAATGAGAACTACAAGGGTATTTTGGACGACCGCGCCCACGGCGTATTTAACGGCAAAGTGTATGTGAAGCGCGATAGTCAAAAAATTGAAGGCTTTCAGAGCAATAAAAACCTGCTGCTGTCTGATCGCGCTCACATTGATGCCAAGCCTGAGCTTGAAATCTACGCTGACGACGTTAAGTGCTCTCACGGCACGACCACGGGCCAGCTGGATGAAGATGCTATTTACGCACTGCGCACGCGCGGTATTGATGAAGCCACGGCGCGTGGACTGTTGACGCTCGCGTTTGCCGGTGAAGTGCTGGACAAAGTAACCCTGGATGAGATTGCAGAGCGCGTCGAGCTAGCCGTTGCCGGTAAGCTACCAGAGCGCTTCAATCTTGCTGGGCTTGTTGAAGCCGCCGTCGCACTCAACGACTAGTTCAACCACTCGCTTAACCACCCGCTCTCAAGGGCTATACCAGGAGTGATTGATGCCACATACCGTTACTGAGTCTACGCGTGTGAAAGCGCCGTTTGATGTCATGCGACTGCGTCAAGATTTTCCAATCCTGACGCGTCAGGTGCATGGCAAGCCGCTGATCTATCTAGATAACGCGGCGACGAGTCAGACGCCTCAGTCGGTGATTGACGTGTTTAGCGATTACTACTCACGCTATAACGCCAATATTCACCGCGGGTTGCACACGCTAGCTGATGAGGCGACGGCGGCGTTTGAAGGCACTCGTCACCGGGTGAAGGGATTTCTTAACGCGGAAGATGCGCGTCAGATTATCTTTACTCGCGGCACGACCGAGGCGATCAATTTAGTCGTTCAGAGCTGGGGGCGTAAGCATCTTGCCCCTGGCGATGAAGTGCTGATTTCCATGTTGGAGCATCATTCTAATATTGTGCCCTGGCAACTGCTGGCCGCTGAGATTGGCTTTACCATTAAGGTCATTCCCGTTGAAGCCAATGGCGCGCTGGATATGGCAGCCTACCGCGCACTGCTCAGTGAGCGCACCCAGCTTGTTGCTGTTAATCACGTGTCCAATGCGTTTGGAACTATTAATCCCGTGCAGGAAATGGCCGCGTTAGCCCATCAGCATGGCGCGCTCATTTTAATTGACGGCGCCCAGGCTACGCCTCACCAATTGGTCGATGTGCAGGCGATCGATGCCGACTTCTATGCCTTTTCGGGCCACAAAGTTTATGGGCCAACCGGCGTAGGCGTGCTGTACGGTAAGCAGGCGCTGCTGGAGGCCATGCCCCCTTGGCAGGGCGGCGGTGAGATGATTCAGTCCGTCTCGTTTGATGCGGGTACAACCTTTGCTGCTATTCCGCATAAATTTGAAGCGGGTACGCCGGCTATTGCCGAAGTCATCGCTCTTGGCAAAGCGCTGGAGTGGATTGAGAGCGTTGGCATCACGGCCATTGGCGCGTGGGAAGGGCAGCTTCTCGATCACGCTACGCAAGCCGTTGGCTGTATTGATGGGCTACGTATTTTAGGCACTGCGCCTCAAAAAGCCGGCGTACTTTCGTTTGTTGTCGACGGCGCACACTCCCAAGATATTGGCCTGCTGATTGACCAGCTGGGCGTCGCTATTCGTACGGGCCACCACTGCGCGCAGCCGCTACTCGCCCATTTTGGCGTTGATGCTACCTGCCGTGCTTCCTTTGCTGCGTATAATACGCTGGAAGAAGTGGATCGCTTTATTGAAGCACTCAACCGTGTCATTGGTATGGTGCGTTAAGGCCAGTTCTTTAAGGATAGTTATGGATCTTGAGCAAGTCGCGAGCCTCGAACGAGGCCAACAGTTGCCACTACAGCGTGATGTGGATGCCATTGCCATACCGTTTGGTAAAACGGAAACGCTGGCCGAAGATAGCATCGTGAGCGTAATGCAAGCGAAAGGCAGCTCGGTGAGCGTCGGTTTTGAGGGGCGACTCTATCTGGTCGAAGGAAGCAATTTAGACGCTTTAGGACTTGAGGCGTTGCCGCGCCCGTCGCTGCCAGACACAGCGTCTGAGGAAGAGATCGAGCAATTTGTGTGGGATCAGCTGCGGACCTGTTTCGATCCTGAAATCCCCGTGAATATCGTTGATTTAGGGCTGGTTTACGGGTGCCGTATTGATCGGCTAATCAGCGGCGAGCGCATTGCCACTATTCGCATGACGCTGACCGCTCCCGGCTGTGGTATGGGTGATGTGATTGCTGCCGACGCGAGAAATAAAATTCTTGGCGCACCGCAGATTAGCAAAGTGCACACTGAGATTGTCTTCAGCCCTCCTTGGAGCCGTGACATGATGAGTGACGAGGCCAAGCTTGAACTCGGCATGTTTTAATTTCGGCTGGGGCGCTGGATGTATAACGCGTTGTTGAAAGCAATTAAGCGCTTATTAATGTCGCTAGGAGCGCTTTTGCTGCTGGCGGCATTGCTGTTTATAGCCGGTAATTTATGGGTGGTCACCACCACCGCCGCTTATATTGAGCAGCAGCCTCTGCAGTGCCGACCTGACAAAGTGGGCATTGTGTTTGGCACGTCTCACTGGACGCGCAGTGGCGTTCGCAATCCTCACTTTCACGCGCGTATGCGCACCGCTGCTGCCTTAATTGAACAGTCTCAGGTCGAGCATTTGCTGCTGTCAGGTGATAATCGCACCAAGGCCTATAATGAGCCGCGGGCAATGTGGCGCGATCTTCATCGGCGCGGCGTCGCGGCGGAACGGCTTACCATGGATTTTGCAGGCTTTAGCACCTATGACACGCTGGCGCGCGCACGCGATGTGTTTCAGTTAGATAAAGCGCTGCTGATTACCCAAAGCTGGCATCTACCGCGTGCGGTGTTTATTGGCCGTGCACTCGGGATGGACGTGACTGGGTGTGTGGCCGATGATCCAACGGCAGGGGTTGAGTGGGGTTTGAAGGTGCGAGAGTGGGCGGCGCGCGTGGCCACCCTAGGGGATCTTTATATCTGGAACAGGCAGCCTTATTTTCTGGGATCGCCGGAGCCCATTAGGTTGCCAAAAAGGACGTTAATAGACCTTATCCTACCGTCGTTAGACGAGCGCTTGATAAGCCCTAGCCTCAAACCTTAGCGGTGCGTTTTTCGCTTTTGCAGCGCATACAGCTCGCGAATCAGTTTACGGCAGCCTTGCATGGCCTCATCAATCACGGGTTCGATTGGGTCGGGTAGCGGATGGGTAAAGAGTGATGAGAGAGCCTGCATCAATACCCGCTCTTGCTCTAATAGCTCATTGATCAATACCTGGCTGTCGTTGCCAACAAAGCTTTTCAGGCGACTCCATAGCCACAGAAAATCATCGCGTTCAACGTCCGCATCACGCGGCAGCATTTTTAGATGCGCACGGGCAAGATCCTGCAGTGTACGCATTTGCTTGAGCCGCGCAGTATAGTGCGGCTTTAAAGCGTCGCGTAGTGATGGGCGCAGGCGTTCGATATTATCTTGGAAATAATCAATGCTATCGGCCAGCGCTTCCAATACGCTGTCCATCGCCACTTGGCGATTATCGAGAAACATGAGCGTCTACCTCCTTCGGTGACGCCGATTGTGGGGGTGGCAGCGATGATTTGCCACCCCAAAACGGATTATTTTTGTATTTCCACCTTAGCCTTTAGGCTTGGGTGGGGCTTTACGTACTGGAACCGCATTTTTTTCAATATGCTCAATGATCATTCCCGCAATATCTTTACCGGTAGCGTTCTCAATACCCTGTAATCCGGGCGAAGAGTTAACTTCCATAATCACGGGCCCATGGTTTGAGCGCAGTAAGTCAACGCCCGCCACCCGCAGTCCCATGGCTTTCGCCGCACGGATAGCTGTCGAGCGCTCTTCCGGAGTAATCCGAATCACGCTGGCGGTGCCGCCGCGGTGTAAGTTGGATCGAAACTCCCCGTCAGCCGCTTGGCGTTTCATAGTCGCTACGACCTTATCGCCGATCACAAAGCAGCGAATATCGGCGCCGCGTGCTTCCTTAATGTACTCCTGCACCATGATATTGGCTTTCATACCCATGAAAGCCTGAATGACCGATTCAGCGGCCTGATTGGTTTCGGCGAGTACCACGCCTATGCCCTGGGTGCCTTCGAGTAATTTAATCA